>NZ_CAMPPR010000002.1:0-62500 GCF_946901985.1 Streptococcus sp. Marseille-Q5855 | reverse complement strand
AACCCGAAGGTCGTAGGTTCAAATCCTGCTCCCGCAATAAGGCTCGGTAGCTCAGTTGGTAGAGCAATGGATTGAAGCTCCATGTGTCGGCGGTTCGATTCCGTCTCGCGCCATTTATATATTTTGGAAGGGTAGCGAAGAGGCTAAACGCGGCGGACTGTAAATCCGCTCCTTCGGGTTCGGGGGTTCGAATCCCTCCCCTTCCATTTTACGGGCATAGTTTAAAGGTAGAACTAAGGTCTCCAAAACCTTCAGTGTGGGTTCAATTCCTACTGCCCGTGTTAATAGAATTATGGCGGGTGTGGTGAAGTGGTTAACACACCAGATTGTGGCTCTGGCATGCGTGGGTTCGATCCCCATCACTCGCCTATTTTATATTATTGGGGTATAGCCAAGCGGTAAGGCAAGGGACTTTGACTCCCTCATGCGTTGGTTCGAATCCAGCTACCCCAGTTACTATTTGCCGGCGTGGCGGAATTGGCAGACGCGCTGGACTCAAAATCCAGTGTCCGCAAGGACGTGCCGGTTCGACCCCGGCCGCCGGTATAGTAGAAAAGACAAGGGTTAGAAACCTTGTCTTTTTGTTATGTCATAAGAAATTTCTTGGAATTGTTACTAATAATTACTAATTTCATATAAAAGCACATGATTAAAAGTTATAGAAAGTGATATTTTTGGGTAATTGTATCATAGTAAAGAACAGGTATTGTTTTGCTATTCGTTACATCTCCATCAATAAAGTAATGACTTTTACTATCATAGTAAATCTTACCCAGGTATCTTCTATCTTTAGCTACTTCCCAAGAAGCAATATGGCCCGAAATAATAGCTTTATGAAATCTACCAGTGGTAATAGGAAATTTGTTTGTAAATATCTCTGAACTCGTTAGTTCTTTCCAAAGCTTTCCTGCTTCTTCATCAATGCCAGCATGGACAAAAATTTGGGTTTCAGTTTCATAATAGCGTTCATCCCTATATCGTTTTTTAAACCAGTTTATAAATGGGTTGAATTTGATATTATTTTTAATTTCATTTCTAACAGCTGTTTCAAAGTTGTTAGCATTCGATTTAAAAATATAGTTCAATTCCTCTGGAGAGAAGAAGCTTTTTATTGTTTCTGGAAATGCTGAAGCAGTAGGTTTATCTAAAATCAACCAATCATAAAACCATTCTTCATGATTCCCTAGAAGAGTAATAATTTGATTAGGATAAACCTCCTCAAGTTCGATTATTTTGGAAATGACTTGAAAAGATTGAAGTCCATTATCAAGATAATCTCCTAGTAAAAATAGGCGATTATCTTTATCGTTTAAATTTACTTTATTGAGAGCGTCTCTGAATTCATCCAAGTATCCATGTATATCAGATATTGCGTATAATTTAGCCATAGCGTCTCATCATTTCTTCATGTGAGATAGTTTTTTTGCCACATTCAACCCATTTTTTATAAGCTTCATCAGCGACCTTAATATCATACATATCTTCAATTTTCTCTATAACAGCTTGTCTAATAAAGTCAGTCTTTGTTGTATTATTTTCTTCAACAATAGCATTTAATAAAGAATTTAACTCTTGACTAAGTTGAATAGAAATTTGTGTAGTAACAACATTATTCATATAACAGCCACCTAATAGTTATTTTAGATACATTATACTCCTAGTCTAAAAGTTTCTCAATAAAAAATTTCACTTTTTATAGTTATTTATTTTAATAAAATTGTAGTATCTGCAAGGATGTGCCAGTTCGAGACCGACCGCCAGTATAGTAATAAAGACAAAGTTTATAAGCCTTGTCTTTTGTTTTCTCTTTATAAAATTTTATAGTTTAGTTACTAACTTTTTTTCTTTGCTCTTAAAAATCTAATAGCAGAACTGTATTTCTTATTTCTCTCTAAGTCTTTTTCAGTAATTAATGGTAGTCTTGTTAAATCTGAATTATGCCGTAAATCCGCCAACTTTACAACTCTAGCGAGTTCATTTTTCTTTACTAGATTGAGATAAGATTGATAATCTTGTCCTTTTTTCTTTGTGAGTATATCGACGGCTTCTATAATATTTTTTGAAAAACCTTCCTTTTTTAGGTCTAGTAGGGTTAGTGAAGTATCTTCAATTACATCATGTAGATAGGCGACAGCTTTCTCTTCATCAGTTGCGACAAAACTAGCTACTGTTTCAGGGTGTTTAATGTAGTCAATTCCTGCTCTATCAATTTGTCCAAAGTGTGCTTTTTTAGCTACTTCATGTGCTTTTATTGCTTGTGATGTATCCATGATTTAATTATAAACTTTCCATTTATAAAACTCAATTACTTTATAGTAATTCATCTAGTTTATCAGCTAAATCCTTTTGCTTACTTGGGTACAAGTGAGAGTAGGTATCAATCGTGGTTGTTATAGAAGCATGTCCTAGTCGCTCTTTTACAACTAGATAATCTTCCCCTTGGTTAATCAGCAGGGAAGCGTGTGAGTGCCTAAAATCGTGTATGCGTATCTTTTTTAGTGTGCTGTCACGTTCAAGTATTTTCTTATATTGTTTTTCAACTGCATTTTTTGTAATTGTGATAGGACTATTTTGAAACACTTGTAATGTTAGGCTATTATTGGTAAATTGCTCTAATAGATGTTTTTGTTGCTTTTCCCAATCTTGTAATTCTTGGCTTAATTTTTTATTGATGACAATTCTTCTTGTTCCTGCTTTAGTTTTTGTTGTGCTGATATGAGTTACTCCTTTATTAACATAGACAGATTTCGTGATATGAATTGTATTACTTGAAAAGTCGATGTCTTGCCATGTTAGGGCAAGAGCTTCCCCAAGTCTTAATCCTGTAAAGAATAGAACAGTAAAGAGTAGTTTGATATTATATTCTTCGGGTTCAAATAGTGTCAAAAACTTCTGAAATTCTTTGACTGTCCAAAATTGCATTTTTGTTTTTTCAATTGGCAACTTTTTTATCAATTTTGCTGGATTGGAGGAGTAATAGCCTTTTCGCAAACCAACATCAAAAATTTTTTTGAGTAAAATCATGATTTTGTTGATAGTATTTGTGCTTAACGGTTTATCAGAATTTTTAGCTACTTTTTGCCTAAGATGTTCTCTAAATTGGTAGATGTCTTCATAGGTTAGTTTTCCGACATTATCTACCATAGAAAAATAATCTTTGATGTGTTTGTTGTAATTATTATCTTGTGTATTGATATAGCTTGCTTTTCGATGATTTATACTATCTTCTTCCTTTAGTAGTTCATATAGTATGGGGATAGTTATTTTAGCCCCATAGAAGCGTTCTTTTAACTCTACACTTCGTAAGTAGTGTTCTGCCTCAATAGCTTTTTTTTTCGTCTTATAGCCCTTTCTGACAATTCTACGTTGCTTTAGTGTTATTGGGTCAAAACCGTTGCTAATATCAACTATCCAATTACCGTCTTTACCTTTTCTAATTGCCATATTTTACTCCTTGAGGGTACTGTTTTGAACATCAAAACCGAGTAATTCGCTTACAATAGTAGCAGGTATAGTACCAATTCGTTTATTCTGATAGACTGTAAAGCCTCGTGTTATCAGTAGCTCTTTCCCTTGGCGGATAATACGTTTAGATGTTCCCTCAGAGAAACCAAGGGCAACTAGGTCATTCTTAGTAACAGTTGCTATCATGTAACTTACTCCTTTATTCATCTAGTTTTATTTTCTTATACTTTACATGATTATCGAAATACTGACCGTCTTTATAGACTTTACTAATGTATTCCGTTTCATATAGTACGACTGAACTATCATAATTAAAATCTTCATAAGTATAAAATCTATCTTCATCAGGCTTTTTTAAGTTGCGTGATGAAAAATAGGCTTGCTTTCCGAAGTTTTCCAACAATTCTTGTCCAATCCCTTTTTCAAAATACTTTGTGACATATCGACCGCGATTTTCTTTGCTGTCTACATCAACTTTATTTATCCGTACTGCTCCATGTCCCCAAAGTTCCAAGAGTTGACGGTGTGGTACATAAGGAACGCTGAAAAGCAGAATATGAGCATGCCATGCTCCACGTTTTTGCTTTTCTAATACTGTTAAATATTTTAATTTACTTTTCTTGGTATTAAAGATGTGGTAGTTAAAGCGTTTTATAAAAGTTTTTAGTAAGTCTTTGAAGTGGTTTCTGTCGCTAATATTTTCTTTAGTGGTCAGGGTTAGAAATGAAGTATTGTCATTATAATTACAATCAACTAATCTTAATAAGTTCCACTTTGCTTCTAAGCGAGTTTTTTTCATACGCTCCAGACGTTGTTCTTGTTCTTCAGGTGTAAGTTCATCAAATGTTCTACGTTGTGATTTTTCCTTGCTTTTAGTATCAGTATCTAAAATGGATTTTCCTTTTGAAAATATTGGCTTTTCATATTCCCAAATTTCAATATAGGAAGCGGTGCGAATAATTTTTTTATTATAATTACTCATAAAAAAAAGCACCTTTGTTATAGCTTTCGCCAAAAGATTGTCTATATAATAAATAAACTAGGAGGAGCAAAGCTCCTCCCTACTTCTATCATGTGACTAAGCACCGCTCCGCTAAAGACGCTTCCAGCTTGCCGACTGCTTGTCGGCAGTTTTGCTTAGGTACATGATGAGAAGTAGCTATTAAATTCATAGTCGTGGTAATTGTTTTAATATTTTGTCTGTTGCCCAGTCTGTTGAAATGACCTCAAAATGTCCTTGGTCATAAACGAGCAAATCTCCGTTACCAATAAATTGATATTTATTATCTTTGTCAATATATAATGAAAAAGTATCTATACCAATAACATTTTTAGAAATATCAATAGATTCTTTAGGGGTATGCCCAACAATTTGTTTAGGAAAGTCTTGGTTGGGAAGCAGTTCTAATTCTCTAAAATGTGCCCATAAAGGAGAACCCCCAAGAGCTTTCCCACCACGCATTGGTCCTATTGTATAAGCTAGAATATCTAATTCTTCTTCATGCTCTTTGGTATAGAGGTTAAAATGCCATTCTTTTGGGTCAAATATCAGATTGAAACCAGCGTGACTGACTAAATAATCATCTAGTTGATAAGCTACTTGTAATTTCAAATCCTGCAACAATTCTTTAACTGCGAAAAACACTTCTAAATTTTGAATTGAGAAAGGAGCTTGTTCTCCCAGTAAATAATAAGCATCATGATTACCTATAAGATTAATTACATCTATTCCGTTTTGCTCTTTATCTATTTTCCAAGAGTATAAAAAAGTGAGGTCTTTGGCATAAAGTTGGATATTGTTAGTTTGACCATGTAAATCAACGTAATCACCAAGAAAAATGATTCTCTTAATATTATGTGTTTGGATAATTTTGTCAACAATGGGTAAAATCAGTTGAGATTTTAAGTGTAAATCACCAATTAATAACGTCTTCATATATATTCCCCTCTTTATTTTTGATATTAGTCTAAGAATCGAATTAAGTTATAGCACATTGTTTCGATGATAGATAAATAGAATTAATTATTCTTAAGATGTTATTTAATAATTTCCATGAATATCAGACATAGAGTAATATATAGCCATAATATCCTCTAATTGTCTATCGAGCATTTAAGGCATAGATATAAGCTACATAGCAAGCAAAATCCCCAATACGTTTTCTGTCATCGTTAAATTTTTCAAACCAAGCAACATCATTGCCCTGTTCACTTGCTAAACCTTTTAAAATCTTTAGTTGATAAATAACTTTATTGTGAGTAACAGTTCTAGATTCATCGCTGGTAAGTTTCTCTTCTCTTGAGAGTGTGAGCCATTTACCACGTGCAGAGGCATACTCTACGCATAGAAGCACAAATGTTGTCCATTCTTCTTGAAATTCTTTATCAAGTTGATTGGAGGAATTAAGGAGACTAGAATAGATTTGTTCTGCTTCAGAAAATGAAACAATCCCCTTTTCATTCTTAAAATCATCGTAGTTAAAAGTTTGCATTGTAAAACTCCTTTATATATTATCTAATCTTAGCTATTTTGTTACAGGTAAAACATCAGAACAAGCGAACCACAAATTTCCATTGAATTGCCCTACGTTTAAATCTTTAAGACTAACAGGACAAGTTTTATTATTCGTCATCTCTTGAACAGAAGCAGTAGGGGATAATGTATTTACTTTGACTTGTATCATCTCCATAAAAAAATCTGAGTTTTCGTCTTGAATTGACACGTTAAGTCTTAAAGCTACGGGCTTATTAGTCTCTCTGTCTAATACTTCTGTATAGCCTTTTACTGCTAGAAATTTGTTGCCAAGCAGTTCTGGCTTTAAAAAATCATTCAACTTCATGTGTACCTCTTTTCTATCATCGCAGAGCGATGAGGAACAGATATTTTTGCTGAAAATCTATTGAATTTAAGCAAAAATATCTATTGAAATTATTTTAACTTTGTTATATATAATTGTAGTTCTTTTATAAAATCGAATTGTGTTGTATCAAGATAAGGACTTTCCCAATATTGAGCCGTTTCTTTTCCTGAACCTTGCATGTAAAGATAGCCAGCCCCTTTTACCTCAATTGGCTTTAATTTATCAGGGGTAGCAGAACCAAAGACCATTCGATAACCCTCGCTAGAATTTGCACCAAGAGCAATTCTCAAGCCTAGGTTATCTCTAAGGTCGGTATTTAAGGTTTCGGCTCTCATTTGTTGAGCTGAAATTAGGATAAATACCCCAGCTTGTCGCCCAAGTAGAATGATTTGCTTGATACCGTCCATAACTTCAACTATAACTTCTTTTGATTTTTTATCCGTTCCTGAAGCTTGAAATGCTCCCATTTCATCTAATATCAACCATATCGGCTTAAAGCCGTGCTCTGAAAAATTTGAAGCGTATTGAAAGTTATCACGCATAATTTGATAGCGTGCCGTCATTGCCTCGACGACTAATCGAACAACTCGTGCGATATTGTTAGGGTTTGTAGATACATATTTATCTCCAATATAGTGTGACAAACTGCCTAAATCACTATTTTTAGGGTCAGCAATATAGACTGTTGATTGCCGTTTGAGAAGTTCTAAAATCAGGAAAGATATGAAGACAGACTTTCCGCTCCCTGTTCCTCCTGATACTAAAATATGTGGGCATTTTATTGGGTTATAATTTACACCATATCCTAAATCTATATCAAGGCTATCTATCTCTCGTCTTTGGTTGTGAGATTGTAGAACTAACCTTTTTGGTTTTATGTAATAGAAATGATACTCTGCAACACTAGCCCGAAGAATCTTCTCGTCAAGCTCTAGTCCAAGCGCGCCACAAAGCAAATCATCAAGAGCTTGAAGTTTTTTTGTAAATTCATCGCCCGTTATAAGAGCTTTGATAAGAACATGACCTTTTTGTCTATCTATCTCGTATTCTAATGCTGCACTTCTGATGATTTTTTCATAGCCTGAACTATCTTTAGATGTGGTATAAAGTCTGTTTGTGTGGAGTACATAAAGTAAGCTCTCACGTATAATAAGGTAATACTCTAAGTTATATCGAAAAATTTTTATTTTCAGATGAATTTTATAGATAATAAATCCACCTAAAAATATGAAGAGAATTTGAACAAAAGTTGGAGCCCTTATATTGGCAATAATAGCACATATAATGCAGATAGTGAGTGCTATTATTGAAAAATGTACTGTCTTCAATTTACTGCTAGTAATAATATAAGTTTTGGTTAAATCAGCACTTTGTCTTAATTTAAACATATTAGTTAGATACCTTTTATTTTATCTAAAAGCTCTTTTAAAAGTTCGTAAAACCCTAAGAGCTTGATTTTTGCGAAATAATATGTTGAGATAAGCAGTGGAATACACCCAAGGATAAGGATAGAATTCGAAAAGAAATGTCCTTGAGGGAATATAAAAATTGCTATGCCAGCTAATATCAGAAATCCTAAAAGAAATATATATGCTTTTAAATTATCACTCATTTTACTTTACCTCCTCTAATGAGCAAGTATTTTAAGGACAACTATAAAGAGATAGTTGCCGATAAGATAGCGTGGTCGGGGAATCCGACTTTATTTTGATATTTGGGATTTTTAGTGAACTCCCAGCTATATTTAATATCGCTGATTTCTGTTAAGTTGGAAAATAAATGGTCGTTTCTAATATAGCGTTTTATATTATCTGCCCTTGTTCCTGGATTAATCCATGAATAGACCTCATCATAATTACCTGTAGGAGAATAGGTGGCAAGATTTACTTCGGTCATTTTTGCGACTAAGAGAGGGTAAGAATAATAATTTTGTAAAAACTCCTTATCATGTTCCCATGAGTCTATTTTTTGATGTTCAAAGTAGTGAAAATTGTTAAAATCGCCCATAAGAAGAATGTTCCCGTTTAATTTACGAACATATTCTGTAATATACTCAATTTGTAGCAAGCGTTCTTTAGCGTCCTTGACTAAAAGTGGTAATTTTCTCTTATAGGGGAGTGTATCATCAATGTCAGCAATTTTTATTCTCGCACCAATGATATGCAAGGGAGCACCTTCAAAATCAATTTGTAGATGTAGAAAATCGGGGAACTCCTCCTCTGGGAAAGTTGTTATTCGGGGAAGTGTAACGAATTTTGTTTTTATGGCTATCAAGACTTCATTTTGAAATTTTTTGATATGTTCAGGATACATAAATAAAGAGTAACCTAAAGATTTTAGTTGCTCACAAAATTCAGAGTGATTTTTTCCTTTTACGTACTCTGTTAAGCAGACGATATCTGAATTTTGTTTAGCTAATTCATGTACAATCATTTCAGGAATTTGTTTTCCTTTTCCTGAACGTTGATTGATGTTCCAAGTGGATACTGTCATTTTTTTCATATATAAATAAACCTTTCTATTTAGAATAGTAGTAGAGGAGAAAATCTCCTCTTACTATTATTTAATTCTACCAAGGACACCTTGACATATACCTATAAAAATATCCTCGTGTACAGATGATGTAGGATTATTAGGATTGATTATACAAGCATTTACCCAGCCAAAAATATTGTTATTAAACTCCTTTTGCCAAATTTTAGCTTGTTTTGCCGTTGAAATTCCTTTTTCTGCTTTACTGACGTAAAGAAGATTTATTAGATGATTATTTGCAATAACAAGGTAAACAAGATTTCCTGTTCTGGTTTCATACTCATTTACTAGCTCTCTATAATGTGCTTTATCAGTGTCTATATCAATTGGAGCTAAAATTCCACCCGATGGGGTGAGATAAGAATAACACAATTTCCCATTTTCCCATTGATTAATGAGACTAGGGCTGAGTGTAAAAACGGTATCAAGAGTATCTAATCTATCTCGTGCTTCTTGATATTGTTCAGTTTTTAATGTATTCATCATTTTGTCCTCTCTTTAATGTTAATTGAGGGAGCAAATGCTCCTGTGTGATGTATGCCTGAAATGAGGAAGTGCTAAAAGTCGTATCCATCATAGATGTCTCCTTGTTCGTCTTCATCATAATAGCTTTCCAATTCTTCATAGAAGTAATCTAAAGCTTCCTGTTCCAATTCGTTCATACTAGCTCCTTTCTTTTAAAAATAGCTATATGCTAGTCATAAATTAGTCTAAGACTAGTTTAAAGATAGTATAACCCAATAAATGGTTTTTGTCAATCGAAAAGCTAGTTATTTGCTAGCTTTTTTGTTAGAATAAAGTTAGATATAAATAAAGGAGAATTATAGTGGAAAAGCAGATTGCATTTTATATGACAAAACGTTCATCAGAAGAATTAGATAAAATTCAAGAGATTTTTGCGAAGAATGAAGGAAAGGTGACGAAAGCCTACATTCTTAACCAAGCAATTTATAAGTACTATGAATACATAAAGGAATATTATAAAATTGATGAAGAAATAAAATAGGTGAATACGCTAGTTCCTAAAAAGTTACTAAAAACAAAAAAATTGTTTTTTTAATAATAAAAATTGTTTTTTTATAACGTTGATTATGCTGACTTATAAAGATATAAAATCTTAAATACTAAAGCCTGCTGGGCTCAAAATCCAGTGTCCGCAAGGACGTGCCGGTTCGACCCCGGCCGCCGGTATAGTATAGAGTTAGGAACGTTGTTATTCTTCGTTCCTTTTTTATATTAGTTTTGGTATAATTATAGTTATTCAAATTTTATTTAGATTAAGAAAGTGTAGGATAGTATGTCTCGTTCTATCGATTTATTAAAACATCGGTATCTGAAAAATATTAAAGAAAATCCTGAATTGTTTGTCGGAATTGAGTTGGAGTATCCTGTTGTAAACTTGGAAGGGGATGCTACAAATGTTGAAATTATAAAGGATCTATTTCATTATTTAGTTTCCGCTCTGGATTTCATTGTAGAAAAGGTAGATGATTTTGGCAATCCTATCCAGTTAGTAGATCCGATAAGTCAGGATGCTATTTTATTTGAAGTTTCCTATACAACGATTGAGTTTGCGTTTGGTAAGGCTGAAACGATTCAAGAGGTCGAAAATCGTTTCAATAATTATATGGATGTAATTCAGAGACAATTAGGCGAATCCAATCATGCTATCGTTGGTTGCGGTATTCATCCCAACTGGGATAAAAATGAGAATTGTCCAGTGGCTTATCCACGCTATCAGATGTTGATGGATTATTTGAATTTGAGTAGAAATATTACTAAATCAGATTTACATCATTTCCCTGAATATGGTGCTTTTATCTGTGGGAGTCAGGTCCAGCTGGATGTTTCAAAGTCTAACTACCTACGGGTGATTAATGCTTTTACCCAAATTGAAGCAGTTAAGGCTTATTTATTTGCAAACTCTGAGTTTTCGGGTGCGGATTGGGATACGAAAATTGCAAGGGACATCTTCTGGGAAGAATCGATGCATGGCATCTATCCAGAGAATGTTGGGGTTAATGCTAGACTCTTTGATGATGAGGATGATTTTTTTGACTATCTAGATCATTCTGCAATTTTTACTGCGGAACGTGATGGACAAACCTATTATTTTTATCCGATTCAGGCTAGGGACTATTTGGCTACATCTGAAATCCAAGCATATGCTCTTAATGGGGATGAGATTCTTATTTACCCTCAAGAGAAGGATTTTGAAACTCATCGTAGTTATCAGTACCAAGACTTAACGACTCGAGGAACAGTTGAGTTTCGTAGTGTGTGTACACAGCCACTTGATAGGACTTTTGCTTCTGCAGCCTTTCATTTGGGATTGTTGGTTAATTTAAATAAGTTAGTAGCTTACTTAGAAACAGCACCTTTCTTTAAGAAATTTGATTGTGATTATAAGTTTTTAAGACGACAATTTTCTAAGAAAAAGCTTACAGATGAGGAAGAAACTACGATTATTGAATTTTCCAAAGACTTACTTATCCTATCTGAGGAAGGACTGGAGATGAGAAATAAGCAAGAAATGATTTATTTAGAGCCTTTGAAGAAAGAATTGGGACTATAATTTCTTTTATAAAGGGAGAATTTTCTGAAAAATCATGATATAATGGAAGAGACTATAGATAAAGGATAGAGAGTAATGACATTAGTTTATCAATCAACGCGTGATGCGAAAAATACAGTAACTGCCAGCCAAGCTATTTTGCAAGGTTTGGCTACGGACGGTGGTTTGTTTACACCGGTTACTTATCCAAAGGTAGATTTGGACTTTGACAAATTGCAAGATGCTTCTTATCAGGAAGTTGCTAAGTTAGTTTTGTCAGCATTTTTAGATGACTTTACAGCTGAGGAGTTGGACTACTGTATCAACAATGCCTACGATAGTAAGTTTGATACTCCAGCTATAGCGCCTTTGGTGAAATTAGACGGGCAATACAACTTGGAACTGTTCCATGGTTCAACAATTGCCTTTAAGGATATGGCCTTGTCTATCTTGCCATACTTTATGACGACTGCTGCTAAGAAACATGGTTTGGAGAACAAAATTGTCATCTTAACAGCGACATCTGGTGATACTGGGAAAGCTGCTATGGCGGGGTTTGCGGATGTGCCTGGTACTGAGATTATCGTCTTTTATCCAAAGGATGGTGTCAGCAAGGTTCAAGAGTTGCAAATGACCACTCAGACTGGTGACAATACTCATGTTATCGCTATAGATGGTAACTTTGACGATGCGCAAACAAATGTGAAGCACATGTTTAACGACGTGGCTCTTCGTGAAAAATTGGCTACCAACAAGTTGCAATTTTCATCAGCTAACTCGATGAACATTGGTCGTCTGGTGCCACAGATTGCCTACTATGTGTATGCTTACGCTCAGTTGGTCAAGACTGCTGAGATCGTGGCTGGTGATAAGGTCAATTTCACAGTACCAACAGGAAACTTTGGAAATATTTTGGCTGCCTTTTATGCCAAACAAATCGGTCTCCCAGTTGGTAAATTGATCTGTGCTTCAAATGACAACAATGTTTTGACAGACTTCTTTAAGACACGTGTTTATGATAAGAAGCGTGAGTTTAAGGTAACAACTAGCCCATCTATGGATATTTTGGTATCTTCAAACTTGGAGCGTCTCATTTTCCATCTTTTAGGTAATGATGCGGTTAAGACAGCTGAACTCATGAATGCTTTGAATAGCCAAGGTCAATATGAGTTGACTAATTTTGATGCAGAGATTTTGGACCTCTTTGCAGCTGAATATGCGACTGAGGAAGAAACAGCGGCAGAAATCAAGCGAGTTTATGAGTCAGATTCTTATATCGAGGATCCACATACGGCGGTTGCCTCTGCAGTTTATAAGAAATACCAAACGGCTACTGGCGATGCGACTAAGACAGTGATTGCATCAACAGCTAGTCCATACAAGTTCCCAGTAGTTGCAGTAGAAGCTGTAACAGGAAAAGCAGGCTTAACTGACTTTGAAGCCTTGGTTCAATTACATGAAATCTCAGGAGTTGCAGTGCCACCAGCAGTTGATGGCCTTGAAACAGCTCCAGTTCGTCATAAGACAACTGTGGCGGCTGCTGACATGCAAGCAGCGGTTGAGGCTTATCTAGGACTTTAAGACAGAGGGAGTAAACTCGGTTGGGAAACCAACTGAGTTTCTTTTCATCAGGAGGAAGGATTGTTTAAGAAAAATAAAGACATTCTTAATATTGCCTTGCCAGCTATGGGCGAAAACTTTTTGCAGATGCTCATGGGGATGGTGGATAGTTACTTGGTAGCCCACTTGGGCTTGATAGCTATTTCGGGTGTATCAGTAGCTGGCAATATTATCACCATTTACCAGGCGATTTTCATCGCTCTGGGAGCTGCTATTTCCAGTGTTATTTCAAAAAGTTTGGGGCAGAAGGATCAGTCTAAGCTAGTCTATCATGTGACTGAGGCCTTGAAGATTACCTTACTATTAAGTTTTCTTTTGGGAGCTTTGTCCATCTTCGCTGGGAAAGAGATGATAGGACTTTTGGGGACGGAGAGAGATGTAGCTGAGAGTGGTGGACTCTACCTATCCTTGGTAGGCGGATCGATTGTTCTTTTGGGCTTGATGACCAGTATGGGTTCCTTGATTCGTGCAACGCATAATCCACGTTTGCCCCTCTATGTTAGTTTTTTATCCAATGCCTTGAATATTCTCTTTTCCAGTCTAGCTATTTTTGTTCTTGATATGGGAATAGCTGGTGTTGCTTGGGGAACTATTCTGTCTCGTTTGGTAGGTCTTGTGATTTTGTGGTCACAATTAAAACTGCCTTATGCGAAGCCAACTTTTGGTTTAGATAAGGAATTGTTGATCTTGGCTTTACCAGCAGCTGGAGAACGTCTTATGATGCGGGCTGGAGATGTCGTGATCATTGCCTTGGTCGTTTCTTTTGGAACGGAGGCAGTGGCTGGGAATGCAGTCGGAGAAGTCTTGACCCAGTTTAACTATATGCCTGCCTTTGGTGTGGCTACAGCAACAGTCATGCTGGTAGCTCGAGCGGTTGGAGAAGATGATTGGGAAAGAGTCGCTAGTTTGAGCAAGCAAACCTTTTGGCTCTCTCTGGTTCTCATGTTACCCTTGACCTTCAGTATCTATGCTTTGGGTATACCACTAACTCATCTCTATACGACTGATCCTCTAGCGGTGGAGGCCAGTGTTCTAGTAACACTTTTTTCACTACTTGGAACCCCTATGACGACAGGAACAGTCATCTATACAGCAGTCTGGCAGGGTTTGGGCAATGCTCGGCTTCCCTTTTATGCGACAAGTATAGGAATGTGGTGTATCCGCATTGGAACAGGATATCTGATGGGAATTGTGCTTGGTTGGGGCTTGCCCGGTATTTGGGCCGGAACTCTTTTGGATAATGGTTTTCGTTGGTTATTTCTACGTTACCGTTACCAGCGTTATATGAGCTTGAAAGGATAGGAAATGCAAAAAACAGCTTTTATTTGGGATTTAGACGGGACTTTATTGGACTCTTACGAAGCGATTTTGTCAGGGATTGAGGAGACTTTTGCTCAGTTTGCTATTCCTTATGATAAGGAGAAGGTGAGAGAGTTTATCCTCAAGTATTCGGTGCAAGATTTGCTTGTGCGGGTGGCAGAAGAGAGAAAGTTGTATGTGGAAGTGCTAAATCAGGTGCGTGCCCAGAGTTTGGCTGAGAAGAATGCTCAGGTAGTTTTGATGCCAGGTGCGCGTGATGTGCTAGCTTGGGCAGACGAATCAGGAATTCAGCAGTTTGTTTACACTCATAAGAGAGACAATGCTTTTACTATTCTAAGAGATCTGGGGCTGGAATCCTATTTTACAGAGATTCTAACCAGTCAGAATGGCTTTGCGCGCAAGCCAAGTCCAGAAGCAGCTACCTATCTGATAGACAAGTATCAGTTGAATCTTGATAATACTTATTATATAGGAGATCGAACTTTGGATGTGGAATTTGCCCAGAATAGTAGGATTCAAAGTATCAATTTTTTAGAGTCGACTTATGAAGGCAATCACAGGATTCAAGCCTTAGCAGATATTTCCCGTATTTTTGAGGCTGAGCGATAAAAAGATTGTGTCAGTTTTGTGACAGAGACCTAACAAACTATTTCAAGTAATCGAGTTTATTACAAGGAATAGACAGTTCTGTTAAATAGGCCCGAGAGGGCTTTTTTTCTGCATTTTTTGTGTTATCATAGTCAGGTACTCATTTGAAAGGAATTTGAAAGAATGAAGAAAAGAATATTATTAGCCTCAACAGTAGCCTTGTCATTTGCTCCAGTATTGGCAACCCAAGCAGAAGAAGTTCTTTGGACTGCACGTAGTGTTGAGCAAATCCAAAATGATTTGACTAAAACGGATAACAAAACAAGTTATACCGTTCAATATGGTGATACTTTGAGCACCATTGCAGAAGCCTTGGGTGTAGATGTCACAGTTCTTGCGAATTTGAATAAAATCACCAATATGGACTTGATTTTCCCAGAAACTGTTTTGACAACGACTGTCAATGAAGCAGAAGAAGTAACAGAAGTTGAAATCCAGACACCACAAGTAGCTTCTAGTGAGGAAGTGACAACTGCGACAGCAGATTTGACAACCAATCAAGTGACCGTAGATGATCAAACTGTTCAAGTTGTAGATCTTTCTCAACCGATTGCAGAAGCTCCAAGCAAAAATGAAGTAGCAGCAAGTCCAGAAGTTACAGAGACAGTGACTGCTTCAGAAGAAGTGGCACCATCTGCAGAGACTTCTGTCCCAGAGGAGCAAACAGCCGAAACAAGCAGTGCAGTTGCAGAAGTAGCTCCTCAGTCAACGATTCCCACTGAGAAGCAGGAAACCCAAGCAAGTCCTCAAGCTGAATCAGCAGTGGAAGCAACTACAACGCCAGTAGAAGAAAAAGCAACTGAAACGACTGCAACAAGTTCAGAAGAAGCCTCATCAAATGAAGCTACAACAGCAGTTTCTACTTATCAACCAGAAGAGAAGAAAACAGTTTCAACAACTTATGCGGCTCCAGCTGCGCCTGATTATTCTGGACTTGCAGTAGCAAAATCTGAAAATGCAGGCCTTCAACCACAGACGGCTGCCTTTAAAGAAGAAATAGCCAACTTGTTCGGCATCACATCCTTTAGTGGTTACCGTCCAGGGGACAGTGGAGATCATGGAAAAGGTTTGGCTATCGACTTTATGGTACCAGAAGGCTCAGAACTAGGGGATAAGATTGCGGAATATGCGATTCAAAATATGGCCAGCCGTGGCATTAGTTACATCATCTGGAAACAACGTTTCTATGCTCCATTCGATAGCAAATATGGGCCAGCTAATACTTGGAACCCAATGCCAGATCGTGGTAGCGTGACAGAAAACCACTATGACCACGTTCACGTTTCAATGAATGGATAAACCAGACTTTGTAATATCATTTTGACGAATGAGATCTAGCTTTCGTGGTAGGAAGTGAGTCTCGTTCGTTTTTTCTTTGTCATACTCTTCGAAAATCTCTTCAAACTACGTCAGTTTTATCTGCAACCTCAAAGCTGTGCTTTGAGCAACCTACGGATAGCTTCCTAGTTTGCTCTTTGATTTTCATTGAGTATCAATATGAATGGGAAATGGAAGTTACCATTTTGTAATGATTGAATCATAATTCTTGCAATCTATTTTGCTTTGCATTATAATTGACTAGTCAACTATTGATTAGTCAATAGAAAGGAAGAAGACATGTTAGAGATTCAAGATTTACTGTATCAAATCCGCTTGTCTGAGCAAGCGAGTACGAAATTGTTTGAAAAAAGACTTGAGATTAGTTTGACACGGTATCAGATTTTATTATTTTTGTTGAAGTATTCCCCTTGTAATCAAATAGCGGTTCAGGAACGTTTGAAGATTGATCAGGCTGCTTTGACACGGCATTTCAAGATCTTGGAAACGGAAGGTTTGGTGGAGCGTCATCGCAATCCTAAAAATCAGCGGGAAGTGTTGGTAGAGGCTACGAAGTATGCCAAGGAGCAGTTAGTGGAGAATCCCCCTCTGAATCATATCAAGGTTAAGGAAGCGATGGAAAGTATCTTAACAGAGTCTGAGAGAATAGAACTCAGCTGTTTATTAAACAAATTAGTTTTGGGTATTGAGAATATAGAAATTTAAGGAGAAATAGATGTCAATTATGACAATCATTTTAGCAACGATTGTTGCTTTGGAGCATTTTTACATTTTTTATTTGGAAAGTATTGCAACGCAATCAGATGCGACTAGTCGTGTCTTTAACATGGACAAGGAAGAACTGGCTCGTCCGTCAGTAAGTTCATTGTTTAAAAATCAAGGGATTTATAATGCTTTGCTAGGAGTCTTTCTCTTGTATGGAATTTATTTCTCACAGAATTTAGAAATTGTGACTATTTTTGTCTTATTTGTGATTGGGGCTGCGGCTTATGGCTCTCTTACAGCAGATAAAAAAATTATTTTGAAGCAAGGTGGACCAGCTATTCTGACCTTGATTAGTATTTTACTCTTTAAATAAATTTGAAAGTCGGTACTAGTCTCGCTAGTCCTTTTCACTCTAGAATAAGGGAAATATGTTATACTTGTCTTTAAGAAAAGAGTTTTATTGAAATGGTTTTGAGGAGTTAGAAATGAAAGTATTAGTGACAGGTTTTGAGCCCTTTGGAGGGGAAAAGGTCAATCCAGCTTTGGAGGCCATTAAAGGTTTACCAGCTGAAATCCATGGTGCTGAGGTTCGTTGGTTAGAAGTGCCAACAGTCTTTCACAAATCGGCCCATGTATTGGAAGAAGAGATGAACCATTATCAACCTGACTTTGTCCTTTGTATCGGCCAAGCAGGTGGAAGAACTAGCTTGACGCCTGAACGAGTGGCCATTAATCAAGACGATGCACGCATTCCTGATAATGATGGTAATCAACCGATTGACCTTTCCATTCGCCCAGATGGTGCTTCGGCCTACTTTAGCAGTTTGCCGATTAAAGCGATGGTTCAAGCTATAAAAAAAGAGGGCTTGCCGGCCTCTGTTTCCAATACGGCAGGGACTTTTGTCTGCAATCATTTGATGTATCAGGCACTCTATTTGGTAGAAAAGAAATTTCCACATGTTAAGGCAGGTTTTATGCATATTCCTTATATGATGGAACAGGTGGTGAATCGACCGACTACCCCAGCTATGAGTTTAGTGGATATTAGGCGAGGGATAGAAGCGGCAATCGGCGCCATGATAGAACATGGAGATCAGGATCTCAAGTTGGTAGGCGGAGAAACTCATTGATAGAAAAAAGCTTGAGGGAAAACCTTCAAGCTTTTGGACGTTTTCGAGCCAATACTGCTCGGTAAAAAATCATTTTATTAATTTGAATGTAGGGTAGGAGTGAAAAACTAGCCCTACCAGGGGTAGTTTAGTTGGTATTTTTTACTAAGTGCTGCTCTAAGTACTGCTCTATAAAAGCTGATTTTAGTACATTGGATATAAGGTAGGAGTAAAAAACTAGCAATGCCAAAGGTAATCCAATTGAGGAAGTACCAAGGAAGAAGCTGTAAGTCTAGGACAAAGTGCTGGAACTTGTAGCCCTTCATAAAGGAACGGCTAGTTTTTAGGATTCGTCTTGGTGAGGCCTGTCCTAGGTCTAGACTATAACAGAGAAGAAATTCCACCTGTGAATAGGCATAATACTGTGGAATATAGAGGATATTTCCTACAATGATCAAGATGAGACTTGCAAGAAAGTAGAGTCCAAAGACCATGAGGAAACGCTCGGTTTCAACTGATGAGAGATCTAGATTTGGAAACTCAGGATGTAGGGGGACGAATTTTTTGGCTAAAAAGCTACTATAAAAGAGGAAGTAAATCCCAAGTAAATTAGGGATACTCCATAAAAAGAGATAGAAACGTTTGAGAAGTAGGGTCAAAAAGGTTTGAGAAAAGCGCTCCTCATCAAAGAGAGCTAGGCTGTTTTTTACAGATGGCTCCGTTTTAGAATCTTTCATGAGTGTCAGTGTTGCATAGACGGAACTGGTCAAAAGAACAGTCCCGATAAAGGAGACTAGTAGAGGAAAGAGGTAGGCTTGAAGTATTTGACCAAGTATGCTGAAAAATGGCTGTTCTAAAACAGTCCCGTGGATCCGAGATAAGGGATTAAGAAAACCAGATAAGATGACCAGCATACTGGGAAGGATATAGAGGAGAAAGAGACGGGGGGTGTCAGCCTGAAAATGTTTTGACTCCTGACGAATTGTTTTTAAATCAATTTTTGGATAGTTCATTCTCTTATTATACCATAAATAGTACACAGCTTGCTAATTCTTTGAAATCAGTGGGTTTCTATCGTGTTAAGTAAAAGTGAATACGAAATTGAATACGACTCTACTTTTAGCTGGATCGGATGAAATCCATAAGCTGATTAACGACTTCAACACGTTGATTATCGTTGATGTGGGTATACATATCAAGGGTAGTTTGAACATTATTATGACCTAATCTGTCCGAAATAATTTTGGCTGTAACACCAGCTTCAAATAGGAGAGAAGCATGTGTATGTCTAAACCCGTGAGGCGAAATTTTTTTAAGATTATTGTGTTTACGAAAAAATCTTAAAAGTTTCACTTTCATAGTTGCAGCTAAAAGCCATCCCCCGCTATTGTTCGTAAAAATATAATTCGATTCATGTTTGTAAGGCACACTAGCCTGAAAATATTCTTTTATTTGCTGACGTTTCCAGAGTTTCAATACATTCAGAGTTTCATCATCTAAGGTGATCACTCTCTTACTCTTTTTGGTTTTAGGGTCATGAACAGTTTGTTTGTCACCAATTACGACAGCTGTTCGAGAAATACTTAACAATTTATTTTCAAAGTCAACATCTGACCACATGAGTCCGATAGCTTCTCCAGTTCTCAAGCCAGAAAAAGCGAGCAAGTGAAAAAAGGTGTAGTCTACTGGCTTACAATTTGCTTTGTAAACTTTAAGAAACTCCGTTAGTTCCTGTTTTGTATAGTGGTTCTCTTTGCCCTTTAAGGGTCTATTTTTAGGCTTGATAATCTTGTCCAAGGGATTTAACTTAATGATGTCAAGAGAAACGGCATACTTGAAAATACGGCTGATTACAGAGTAGTAATTGGTATATAGGATATAGCGATTACTTAACTTGATAGCAACCTTCTGACAATAAGCTACACTGATCTGTTGAATCTTCATATCTGTAAAATATGAGTCAATCATAACATCAAGTTTCTTCTTAGTATTCTGATAAGTTGTTGGTTTTACAGTGCTCTTATAGCTATCAAGCCACAAATCAGCAACTTCAGCGAAAGTAGGGTTCTGGAAATCTTCGTTGTTTGAAAAACCATTCTCTTCAACATCTAAGAGAAGGTCACGTTCGGCAGCCTTTGCCTCTTTAATGGTTTTAAAACCACGTCTTGTTGTGCGTTTTTCTTTTCCAGTAGCAGGGTCTATGCCCAAATATGTTTGAAAGAGATATCTAGTCTCTCCTTTTTTTGTGATGTATTTTTTTATCATAAAAAAGTCCTTTCTTTTCGATTGCTTGCCCGCATAGTTGAAAAGGTGTAGAACTTATGATAAACTATAGTTGTATTTTTTTATCATCCTTTCCATTGCTTGCTTGATGGAAAGTTGAATCCTCACACTCAAAGTTTGGCGATGGCGAGTGTGGGGATTTTTTGTTGTCTTTTTTACTCTAGACCTGAGCTGACTTTAGAAGTCAACAAGAAAGAACCGTCGTCTTGTTTTGAAAACGAAAGAATAACGCTCTTATATTTGCTACCAGTAGAAGTATATGATACTGTCTTGCTGTCGTGGTCATTTACTGAACTAGTTGTCACATTGTTAGGTTCTCCGTGAACGCTAGCAACGTCATCGTAGTTAGTTCCACCAGCTCCATAGTTGATAATATCACCAACTTGAAGCGCATCAAACTGTTCTTTTGTCCAGTTAAATTTAGCATCTTCCTCTTTTTGAGATGATTCGATAGAAGAACTTACAGAGCTAACAGTCTCTTCAATGTTTTTACCTAGTTCTTTCAATGATTTAGCGTACATTGCTTGAGTTACTAATACAATAGCAATAGACACGACTGCTAGAACCGTCCCAATAATAGCTAGTGTTTTTGGTCTTTTTCGATTTACTGCAAAACCAATTAAACCGAAGATAAGAGCTAAAATAGCTAGAATGAATGAAAAATTATTAATGATAGGCATCCAAGACCCAAATAGAGCGATTGCTCCGAAAATAATAGCCAAAATACCTAAAACTTTGCGTTCTTCATTCATAATGAAACCTCTCTCAGCTTTTAATGTGGATCAGTTATTGCACATTTTTTTATTTCCATTTTGCGCAACTATTTCCAAAATGAAAATAGTTGTTAAATAAAAAATTAAAAGCCCAACTCATAAGAGCAGGGCTAGAGATGTCCTCTTGGGACAGTATCATCTATTTTGTCGTCAAGCGACTTTATGATTCTATTCTAACCCTAATTATGATAAAAGTCAATATTGTTTGTTTAGTATAAATCTAGTCCAAGAACTTCTTTTATCTTGTCTAGTAGTTTTTTATGGTCGTTTGTATCTAGCTTGTAAGCTGGTCTATAAACTTTATCATATAACTCTTTTCCTGTTGCATCTAGCATTACTTGTCCATCGCTGTCAATCTTTTTCTTTGTTTTATAGACGATTTTCCGTTTGTCTATTTCTTGGATTTTTCGGACATAAGCATAGGCTTTGGGCTTGGAAGGAGTATTTTGATATTTACTATTTTCAATCGTGATACCACCACGATATTTCTTTCCTGATTTTTTACCAGTTAAAGGTGCTACTAGGAGTGTCCCATCAGCTTTGTCAGGAGTTGTTAAGATGATAGCGTAGTGTTTTCCGTAAAATTCATTCCCACCTTTTTGTGGGAAGTTGATTAGATAAACTTCGCCTTGTTGAAATTTCATATAATGCTCCAGATAATAAAATAAGGTGTACCTCTTAGAAGTACACCAGACAGTTTTGTCCTTGACGAACAAGGCTTTATAAATAAATATCGTATCCTTGACGAACAAGGCTTTTGACATTATTAGTGTACTTCTTTTTTTATTTTTTGTCAAGTAATTGTTTCCAAAAAGGAAACAGCTGGTTTTATTCCTCTCTATACACCCCGACAACTGCATAGATCTTGATGTGTGTGTCTTCGGCTGGTGGGAAGTCTAGGATGATATCTTCGTATTTGTCATTGAGCGACACTAGTCGTAAGCGTCCGTTTTCGGTATAGATCTTTTTGAAGTAAGAACGGTCTCCATATGCGATAACTGCCAAATCTCCGTTGTAGGTAGTCAGTCCCTTGTCTACTAAATAGAGGATATCTCCGTCTTGGTAGTCAGGCTGCATGGAGTCTCCGCTGACCTTAGTCGCAATATCGTGGCGTGGTGGTTGCTCGTCAACCTCTATAGTCTCTCTGTCTGTATCATCGTAACCAAATCCATAGTTAAATCCAGAAGCTGCTGCCGTCTCAGATACAACCTCAACTTGGTACAAGCTGATAACTTCCGATACTTCGTTTTTCTTCGTTTCTTCTTCGTTTTGCTCTGTGTACATCTCGCCGTTTGCTTTTTGCCTCTCCAGAAGCTCCTCAGAAGTCCGTAGCACGATTTTTTTATTATCTGGGGTTAATTGTACCACCTTGTCCGTTATCTGCTGTGTGAGCAAATCTGGGGACGCTGTGGGGGTGTCTGCTTTACGAATAGGTGGAAATAAATCGTCAATGGTTACGCTGAGAGCAGAGGATATTTTAAACAAAGTATTCTTTTTAGGAGTACGGAAACCTTTTTCATAGTTTGCTATAGTTGTATCCCCCATATCCACTAAAGTAGCTAATTCTTTTTGTGTTAATCCACGCTGCAACCGATATTCTTTTATTTTTGTACCAATGTATATAGCTAATTCTTTGTCAGTCATATATTTCTCCTGAGTGTTTTCTTAAGTAGATTATAACAAAATATTCACGGAAAGAAAAGTTTTTTTGTTTTTTCGCAAAAAAACTGTTGACACTTCACGAAAAGTGAGGTATAATATAATCAAGCTTAAGGAAATAACAAAAAACAAACCGGAGGGAAATAACATGAATACATTAAACGAGAAAGCAATCAACATCTTTAAAGCAGTAGCTAAGGAAACTTTAATCCAAGGCACTTACGAGGAAAACTTCCTCTACAGCCAACTTGAAACATTCTGTACTAACTGCCGTCAATTCGCTTTTGGATGGACAGAGTTAGCAGAAGAGATTGAACGTCAAGAGCGTTACCTTCTCGATTCTGGTTTCACTCAAGAGGAAATCGATGACATTCGTTTTGATGCAGCATTTGCAGGAATGTTTGATAAACTAAATGTAGCCTGATTGGTATCACCAAGGTTCGAATCCTTGGCAGGTTGTTGCTCCAAGAGCAAAATAAAACAGGAGGTGCAGCCAATGAGGCGACAGGAACAAAGACCTAAAAAAAGAGAATTCGGCTTAAAAATCCAAATTCTCTGGTTCAAAATTGAGTTCCATTACTCAATAGAGTGGTAGGAACTTAAGGGGCTGACCTAAAGCCCCTCCCCTTTAAAGGGGTACTGTCATTGTATCATATAGGCTGTATCTCCTGCAAGAAAAAGGAGAAAAATATGGATTGGAAAAAATTCTTGTTTGGTAACTTTGATTACGAAAAGATGAATCAAGACAATCATGCAAAAACTTCCTTGGAAATTCGAGGTGGACTTATTCCGAGTATATTGTTCTGGTCTGGTATTATCGTACTAATTTTATATTTAATTTTCAGATAGGGAGGTGATTATGGTTTGCAAATTCTTTTATATAAACTGAGGAAGGAAAAAAATATTTCTCAGAAAGAAATGGCAGATGTTATCGGAAAAAGTGAGAATAGCTATCGCAACAAAGAATTAGGTAAACAAGATTTTAAACTGAGTGAAATGTTCAAAATCGCCCATTATTTCGGTAAAGAATTGGGCGATATATTCACACCTCAGACTTCACGAAAAGTGAAATAAAAACACCTAACATCAAAAAAGGTCAAACTTTTTCAAAATCGATAGAATAATTCTATCAAAACTGTTGACAAGTACCAACAGTTTTGAAAAGACCTATTAGTAGAAAGGAAAAAGTCGATGTACGGAGCGAAAATGAGGGAGCTGAGAACGGCTCAAAAGCTGGGTTTGCGTGAGCTTGCTAAGCGAACCCTGATAGACTACACGACCTTGTCACGGATCGAGAACGACCTGAAGGCGGTGACGCTGTCGCAGGCGGTGGTCATCGCCAAGGCGCTAGGGTGTAGAGTAGAAGATATGTTGTAGGAGGGGAAGATGAACGAACTAAAAATAAGAGAAGATGGTATCTATTTGAATAACCAAAAATTAAAAGGTGTGCAAGCAATCAAAACAAAAAGCACGGCTGAAAGCAACCATGCTACTGTCTTACTTAAAATTTATTGCCAAGCTGATTTGAAATGAGGTTGGTATTTGATTTCGTTATATCACAAACATAAAGGAGAACGGAATGAACGAACTAGTATGGTTTTATTTCACTATCATTATCAACATAGTCATTGGTTTTGCTACATACTACGCCAGCAAAAGAGATAGAGAAAAGCGCATCAACGGGTTTAAAAAAATACAAGATGATGAGCTTGAAAGAATTAGAAATAAATTTAATTTATGATTTTTTAGAAGTCTTTAGTTAGAAAGGAGAACGAAATGAACGAACTAGGACTAATCATAGTAACAATCGTAAATGTAGTTTGTGCTGTAATAAATCTATTTTGCTTTATTAAAGACAGGATGGAATGATTTGTGTTTAAAAATGAAACGGAAGGAATGGATTATAAATATGAGACCAAGAAAATATCCGTATAGTAAAAAGCAGGTTCAGTATAGAACTGTGAAACGAAGTCTTGGACTAGGTAAGGGGATTATCATAGAGCGTGTTATTGAGGATAGTTCTCCCCCTTCTCCCCGTACTCTTTCTTTAGAGCCGCAAGGATGGTGTGGTGAAGTTCTGCGTAGTACACCATGATGTCGTTAGCATTTACCATTAGATGGCCATTGTCGCTGTTTCGCCATAAACTGGAAGAAGTTTCTGTTAATGATGTTGGCAGTAGAGAAACGGTTATATCGTGGGCTATTTCAGATAAACTTTTTTGCACTGGTGATTCCTCCTTTCTGTTGGAATTTTGACTAAAACGTGAGAGGTCCTAGTCAAGAATGATTATAACACAATATAAATTAAGTAACAATATGTAGTGTTTTTATATGTTTAAAATACAATATATTGGGGAAAGGAGCAATGTGTGTGGAAGAAGTTTAAGCATTTGTTGATTGAAAAAGGGATGACACAGAAGGCATTAGCTGAAAAAGCTGGTATTAGTCCAAATACAATCAGAAATATCAAAACCGAGCGTATTTCTTTTAAGAACATGTGCAAAATCGCTGACGCACTGGAAGTCAGCTTGGATGAATTTAGAGAGGAGAGGGAATGAATGAAATATCTTTATCAAACAACCTCAATCAGATTGAACTAGAAATCAATCATCACAAACAAATTGCAGGGCAATCAATTTGGGAAATCGGCAGACGACTCAATCATGTCAAAGAACGTAATCTTACCCACGGTCAATTTGGAAGTTGGGTAGAGAGTATAGGAATTGCTAGAACAGAAGCAAGTAGATTTATAAAAATAGCTGAAGAGATTCCAAATTTGGGCACGTACACAAATTTGGGGACAAAAGCCCTTTATCTCATCGCAACACTTCCAGAAGAAGAGAAACAAGCTCAAATTAACAGGATTGAGCAAGGTGATAACCCAACGGTAAGAGAATTGCAAGATTTGAAGTTAAAATTTTCTGCAGCTAAAAGAAAAATACTGGAACTGCAAAGGGGGCAAGAATCGACTAAGGAAATCGTGAAAGAAGTTCCTGTTATGCCAGCAGACTACCAAGAAGCTCTCCAGAATCGTCAAAAACTAGAAGAGCGTGCCAAGTCTGCAGAGGAAAGGAATGCTTTTCTTGAAGCGCAATTAAAAGACCTCTACGCTCAACGTGCAGAAGTGGATGAAAAATCGAACAAGTACGATGAATTGACAAAAGCCATCCAGCAATCCCAAGGGCAGTTGGACGACTACCAGAAAAAAATCGCTTCCTACAAGAATATCCTTAGCCTTATCCAGAAAGGGAATGATTTTCTTGCCAATATGGGCGGTCTCATCTACGCAGATGAAGAAAAAGTCCTGCATACTGACGGTGTTGCTGGTCAGGAGTTCGACAGTTTCGTCAATCGAGGCATCCGATTCTTTACGGATTTACAAGCAATCAGAAATAAAGACAATCAAATCTTAGAGGGAGAAATCTTATGACGCATGAAGTAGTTGCAATTCAACCAAGCGAATTAACCCAAGAAGATATTTTAATTCAGGTTCTACAAACTCAAAAAGAATTAAAGAAAAATCAGGAAGTGTTAGCAGGGGATGTTGATTATTTAAAAAATGAGCAACCTGTTAATCCGTCCATTTGTCTGGAACTTGAAAACTTGAGAAAAATCAAAGTTATCAAGGCTCTTGGCGGTAAGGATAGCCAAGCTTATAAAGACCGTTCTTTTGCTGGCAAAGTCTTTCGTCAGGCTGCTAAAGACTTTAAAGAATTCTTTAGGATTCCACGGTATGACCTGCTGAAGAAAAAAGACGAAGAGAGGGCTTTTGATTACTGGAAGTCATGGGAACCATCACATAATACCAAGATGGAAATCAAGACCATAAATGGGTAAATGCTAAGCAATTTAGAGAAGGAGATAGTAAAGATGCAACCAGGTAAAGGGAGACCAGCAAAAAAGAGTAGCCGTGGAGTTCGCACGGTCGCAATCTCAGATGAACTATTTGAGGATTTATATGAGCTAGCTCAAGGAAGCGGAATACCAATCAGTCAAGCGGCGGATTATATCTTTAAAAACGGACTGAAAAACGTCCGCATAGAGACGGAAACAGTCACCAGAAAACGCTTGGTATTTGAGGATTAGGAAGGAGAAATCATGTTAGATTTTAAGAACTTGGAAGCTCAGCTCATCTTTCAAAAATCCAGTTAATGATTACACTTCTGTCAGCAATGATTTTCTCAAAGATTCGAACCTAGAGCCTGCTTCTATCGGTATCTTGATGGTCGTCCTCAGCAATAAAGAGAACTGGCTGGTCTATCCAGAAGAAATCGCAAAGCGCTTAGGAGTGAGTCGGGATATGGTAGATAGGCATTTCAAAAAGATAGAGAAGGCAGGTTATCTCAGAACTTTTAAAAAAAGTCTCGGCAGAGGGCGAGGAGTTCAGACTTTCAGATTCTTCTCAGATACAAAAATAACTGATTTTCAATTTGAGATGATGCAACAGAGTTTAGAGGAGGCTTTAGAAAAGTTATCCACAGGTTAGCAGTTACATTTCCTTATTTTACAAATCTGTATTTTACAAATCTGTATTTTACAAATCTGTATTTTACAAATCTGTATTTTACAAATCAGTAAAATAAGGCACTAATAAGTATTAAATAACAACAAGTATTAAATAACAATAAATATTAAAAGACAACCAGTCCTACTCCTCTAAATAAATAAAAGAGAGGGTAGAAAAAATAAATTCAAAGGAGAAACGGAATGAGACCAAGACGATATCCGTATAGTGGGAAAAGAAAAAAGCCTATCAATTTTCAGATAGACTTAGAAAAATTCAAGCGTCTTAGCTATGAAGCCATTCATGATACTTCTCAAGTAACTCAATAGTAGTTATTGCAGAAGTTAAACTACTGACCATCCCAAGTTGCAATCCGTCGGTATGGTCAATCTGTTTAGTAGCTTCATTAGCTTTAGCAGCAATATCTTGCATATCTTCAGCTGTTAAAGATTCTCGAAAATCTTTAAAGGATTTCATAAAATCACCTCCTTTCTGCTTATATTATAGCAGAAATGGAGATTAGAGACAGAAAGGAGCAGTAGGAGGATATTTCATCGGTCTTGAGACTGATATAGGAGGTTGAATGGAAGATAAAATTATTGAACTTGCTGATTACTTCATCAGCGAAAACACAACGTACAGAGAAGCTAAAATAGCGTGTGAGAAGCTATTGAGACAAGTCAGCCATGAGATTGAACTCAGGGCAATGGAAAGCAAGACTTTTTAAACAAAAAAGCACCTGACGGTAATCAGGCGCATACTAAAATAATCAAAATCATTATATCACAAAAATGCTTGCCCGCATAGTTGAGAGGATGTAAAAAATGGAAGGTATAACGTTACAATTACGATTGGACGGTGAAAGTGCTGAATTGTTCACCAATCAATTGTTGGCTTTTGCTGAAAAGCAGGTCAAGGAGCAGTTAGAGAATGACCGCATGCCAATTAATCAACAGGCTTTGATGAAGAAGTTTGGCTTTAATCATGCCTATGTTAAGAAGTTAGAACGCAAAGGATTAAGATTTCGTAAGCAAGGAAAAGATATTATGTATGATATCAATGATGTTTATGAAATTTTGGAATTAGAGAAAGAAGTACGAAAATTAAGAGCGTAAGGAGATAAAAATGTTTGAACCACCATTAGTTAGCCAATTATTAGGAACTGGCGCAGTGATTTTAGGATTTATCAGCGCAGGAATCCTAGTTCATCAGATGGAGAAACAGGAAGAGGAAGAAAGACGTTTGCAAGAAGAATATGACACGCAAGTGGTTAGAGCTTGTAATGAATTGCTTGAAATGGGTCGTGAAATTGAAAGAGAACAAATCCGCAAGAATATCCGTCGGGAGTTCAAAGGCTTTACCTACGACAATGAACCGCCTGTAGGATTGCGCCCTGAGCCACTAGCCTTGCCAGAACCACGAAGAGCACGCCATGCAAAGTATTTGGGATAGAGCAAAGGAGACGCTGATGACTAGAATTGAACTTGAAAACCGTGTATGGCTTTTGGCCAATCATGAAGAAAAAAACGAATTGCTGGATCTTGGACTAACATCCAAGGCCAGATATGTGAAACGAGTGCTGGAACTTGGAAAGGTGTATGCTCATGTTTGATTATGACAGAGATATAATGCAACCGCCTGAGGAGCAAGAAGAACTTGACCCTAGCCAATACATCTATGTTGGATGTGGGCAGTATCGATATGTGGGTGATGAAGTATGATTGAGGAATTACTTGCAGAAATCGACAACTGGCGAGCTGAGTATATTCATCTTGGCCGAGAGCTGGGGCAAATCATCAACGACCAACAGGACATTATTTTGAAATTGCAAAACGAAAATCGACGCTTAAAGCGTGAAAATTGGAATTTGAAGAAGACGAAAGGAAGAAAATGACAAATAATCAATTAGCAACGCAGACAAAACGTGATATTACTATTGACCCAAGTTTACTGACCGGAGCAGACATCAAAAAGTATTTTGACCCACAAAACCTGTTGACTGAAAAACAAATAGGTCAGGCTCTAGCCTTATGTAAAGGTCGCAATCTTAACCCATTTGCTAACGAGGTCTACATTGTGGCTTACAAAAATCGTAATGGAGGCACAGAGTTCAGTTTGATTGTCTCTAAAGAGGCTTTCTTGAAACGTGCCGCTCAATGTAAAGACTATGAGGGATTTGAGGCTGGAGTAGTGGCGGTAGATAGCGAGGGTGTTATACACGAACGCAAAGGGGCAATCATGCTCCCAGGAGACACATTGATAGGCGGATGGGCAAGAGTGTACCGTAAAAATTTCAAGGTACCGGTGGAGATTTTCGTTAGCCGAGAGGAATATGACAAGAAACAAAGCACCTGGAACTCTATGCCGGCTACCATGATTAGAAAGACGGCTCTGGTAAATGCTCTTAGAGAGGCTTTTCCTGAGGATTTAGGCAATATGTACACAGAGGATGACGGCGGAGAAACATTTGACCGTATCAAAGATGTCACGCCTCAAGAGAGCCGTGAGGATGTCGTGGCACGCAAGATGGCTCAGATTGAGCAATTTAACAAAGAGCAAGAGGCAAATCATGCAAATCCCGAACCTGCTCAAACTGAGGAGACAATCCAGGGCGAGTTGCTAGACGGTGAACTTGAATATTAGGAGGACAACATGCAAGAATTACAGGTTATTGATGATAAGAAAATCAATAAAATTTATGAAATGATTACAACGGATGAGCTTACTAGAGAGTCTTTTGAAAAAGACCTCATAGAGGCTACTGAAAAGTACAAGGACTATATTCCTACAGCTAGTACTCTCAAAGATGACAAGGCAAAGCGAGCTGAATTTAATAAGCTAATTGAGTCTAAAAATCGTATCCGTATCGACACTAAAAACTTGCTATCAGAGACAGCTAACACATGGGATAGTTATGCAAAGTCAATTATTGAACCATTTGCAACCGTAGTTAGTGAATTTGATAAAGGTATCAAGGAAATTGAAGAACATCAAAGACAACTAAAAATAGATACGGTTAAGAGTTACATAGCCAACAAATCAGCTGAGTACATGCTGGACCCTCGCCTATTTGATGAAAAGGCCCTTGAGTATGTCAAGGCTAGCGATTTCATGGCTGACGGCGTGACGCTTAAAAAAGCCACAATGAAATCACTTGACGACATGGTCACATTTGAGTTTCAGAGACAGCAAGAATTTGAAAAGGCTAAGTCAGCTATTTCAGGGTTATGTGCTGAGTATGGCATGACTGACTCACCTTACATTAGACAGCTGAAAGACTTGACTCTTGCTGGGGTCTTTGAACAAATCAAAGCTGACTATGAATTTGAAAAGCAAAAGGAAGAGCTCAGGCAGACTCAAGAACGAGCAGAGCGAGATAATCAGGAGCTTTTAGCAGCTCAACAAACTAAACAGCAGGAACAAGTTCCAAAATCAACGGAGACCCCAAGTTTTGACCCAGAGACAGGCGAAAACTTGGACGGTGAGCAAATCCCCCAAAATGAGCCTAACGCTCTTAGAGGGGCTGAAAACAACCTAAAACGATATACTCAAAAAATGACTTTAGAGGTGTATTTTGTAGACACAGCCGAAAAAGACCGTTTCAAGGCTGGTCTAAGTCAACTCGGATTTGATTTTAAAAAGAACTATCAAGTCAGCGGTTATCAACGTATTGAGCCATTGACTCAGGCTGAACTCAATGAGCAATGTGGGTGGTAAGTATGAGTAAACAAGTAAAAGATATACTAGAAACTCATGACACAGGCTGCCCACATGGTATTACATTCGCTATACATCAAAACAAAGAGGAATGTATTGCGTTATTTGGTCGTTCTGGATGGCCTGGTCTCAAACCTCGATTTATTTGTTGGAATGAAAGTGTTGAAAACCAAACAACATACAAAACTGAGGAATCCTTACTTAATGCCTATGTTTGTGATGTTGAAAAAATATCGGAAGATTTTATTATCATTCAATTATTGCCCTTTTAAGAGGGGAAAAATAATCAAAAACCAACTATTTCCATTTGGGAAACAACTCAAAAACCAACAAGCCGTGCATTCTTGTAAAACTGCGAACTAGAAAATGCGTCAAAAAAACGGTCGTGTGACCTTGGATGAATGGCGCAAAGAATTTCACTCACGCTTGCCTTGCTCACAATTTGGCAGGCGTGGGATTTTGGTAGGAAGTATGGCAGAGAGGAGATTATGAAACTGAATGAGGTGTTTTGATGAACAGACTAAAAGAATTAAGACAAGAAAAAAAGCTAACTCAAAAGGAAATAGCAAAAGAAATGAGCATATCAGAAAAGACTCTATCACGCTGGGAAAACGGAGAAAGCCAAATTAAACCAGAAAAAGCCCAGCAACTAGCTGACTACTTCGAGGTAAGCGTTGGATATCTGTTGGGGTATGAAAGTAACCCATTGGAACGATTGGAAAGCTTAGTTGATGAACTAAAGGAGCACAAGGACTTGTTAGGAATTCTGGATTGGTACACAGCTTTTGATTTAGCTAATGACATTCTTGCAATAGCAAGCGTGGAAAAAGCTAGATGGCTAGGGAGGTTGAATGCAGGAAAGATTGATTCTTAAATTTGAGTTAAACAGAAAGCAGATGATTAACTCAAATGATAGACCGCACTTTCATCAAAAGTCTAAAATCACTAAGTTTTTACGGCAGTTGGCCGAATACGAGGGCAAGAATGTACTGAGAGATTACTTTGGGTTGCCTTACAGCGAGGACAAGCCTTGCAAGGTTAAGGTTCGGATATATCCTCCGACAAATCGGAAGTATGACCCACCGAACTGGTCGCCTACAAGCAAGGCTTTGTTTGACGGTTTGACGGACGCTAATATTTGGACAGATGATAACTACAATGTGATAGTATCGACTGAGTTTATGCACGGTGGCAAGTCTGGAAATAAGAATTATAGGATTGAGCTGGAGATTTACGAATATCACGAGATATTGCAGAGGATAGTGGATGGGATTTGATAGGAGGATAGAAATATGATTGGAGTAACCTATCAGGAAATTCATCTCTTTGTTGAATTTTTGAAAGAGCAGTACGGGCAAGGTCGTCCAGACTATATTGAAGCACTGAACGACTTAGACGGCTTGGCGAAAGTCTCCTACAGAGAAGCTATTGAAAGATTTTTAGAAGATGAAGTACGATAAACAGATTGTGATTGACGGATTGAAACGCACAATCGAGCAAAACGAAGAGAAGATAATCGAGTATTCGAAGCCGTGCGATGAACGGAAAAGACGCATTAGAGAGCTGGAGCGCGATTTGTTGAAGAAAAAGAATAAAGAATTAAGGCAGAAAGTAGAGGAGTTGAAAGATGAATAAGCAGGAATTGATTGAGAAATACGAAGCGGTTGAATGTCTTGTAGGTATTGTTAGCGGAAAAACTATTCTAAAAAGCGTTCTAAAAGACTTGAAACAACTAGACGAACCAGAAAAAGTCAAAGTACCGCAGTTTGTGGCGGAAAAAATTGAGTATTTCAAAAAAACTGGTGACTGGGATTTGTTTCAAGCGATGGATTATTTATTTGGAAAAAAAGAAATCAGGGAATGGCTTGAGGATAAAAACAACCAAGAAACATTTGCTCGTGCATGGCTTAACGGCTACGAGGTCGAGGAAGAGAGGCGGTATCGGGTTAAGATTAAAGGGAATATTAAAGAAAATATGTTGGTTTATGGAGAACTTTTGGAAAGGTATTACTTTACAAAAAGCCTTAGTTTAGACAATGCTATATATTCCCACACCCGTAAAGAACTAGAAGAAGCTGGATTCGGCTGGGTGTTCGATTGTCCAGGTATTGAGATTGAGGAGGTGGAGTGATGGAAGACAGTGTTTGGCTAGGCTGGATTGCCGAGGTTATGGCAACTAAACCTGTTGACAACGAATTGATAGAAAGCAGCCGTGGCCAAGAAGTCGTTGATTTGCTATTAGATTTAGAAAGAAATGATTTTAATTGGCATAGAGGAGACGCAGATGTTTTTTGGATAGATGTCCAGATGTGTGTCAAGTACAATCTTTCCAATGCAGAAATTAAATTTTTAGCTAAACAACAACCAGGCGTTGTAAATTATAAGAAACACGCAAAAGAAAGAAATGCTTATTCAGAGATGATGAGAGGGTTAGAAAAGTTAAAAGAGCTTAACTTTCCAGAAATCTACAATCATTCATTTTCTCCTGATGATGAAAAGAAGAGATTTGAAGAAGAAATGGCGGTTGAACAAAACTACATATCGCCTTACCAAAAATTAGATGAAGTTCAAAAACGTTTTTATGAAAATCAATTTTTATTTGGCAAAAAAGTGATGGAAGCTGCAATGAAAATTGTATCAAGTGAAAAGAAAATAGGTGTTGATAATTTCTTCAACATTGGAAGTCATCGAATTAAATTCACTGTTGAGGAGGTCACAGATTGAAACGATTCATAGCTATCTGGATATTATTGTCCGCTGGACTAAACATCTGGCAGATGGACAGGATTCGAGATTTGGAAGAGAAGAAGCCGTTGGTTATCTACAAGGCGGATAACGTAGGCGCTGAGATATTTGGTAAAGTCGTCGAGAAAGGACGACACGGCAAGCTGTACACGATAACCATTCGTGACTACGGTGTGTTCGTGGTTACGAAGGACGTGTATGAGAAAGTGAAAGTTGGGGATGAGGTGTTACTATGACAGAAACTATTAAACTACCAGACTATTATGAGCCTGATTGGAAAAATGCAAGGTACGGGTCGTTGGAAGAACTTAAAGAATTGTTGCTCTTTAAGCGTATTGTGAAATGGGATAAGGACTTTTTGCTGCTTGAAGACGGCACAAAGGTCACTATTGAAATGTCTGAAAGTGATTGCTGTGCCTCAGCAGGTGGGGAGTTCCAAGATGTATTACTTGACGCTGTGATTACTAATGTTGAAATTGGAGAACCGGAAGAAATCCCCGACCATTGGGGAACTGGTTATAAAAACAAAGTAACTATCTTCCATAATCAGAACCCTGTAGCTATTGCCAATTGTGAAGCAGAGCATAACGGCTATTATTACAGCGTAGGCTCTTTAGTGATTGGTGATATTCATTTTCCAGTTGTTAATGCTTAGGAGGATTTAACATGATTCCAAAATTTAGAGCGTGGGATACCACAAATAAAGAGATGTTTAAAGACACTTTCTCAATAACAGAAAGTGGGCAAGTTGTAGTGGTTGAACAGGAGGATGTCATGTGCCCTCCAGATTATGTTTTTGTTGATAATCTAGTCATCATGCAATCAACAGATATGGTTGATAGGGATGGCAATATTATCTTTGATGGCGATATAGTCAAAATGTCTAAGGATGTCTATTCTGAACCGACTTATTACGAGGTTGTAAGGCATTATGGAGGAGCCTATCGTCTTGAATCTAAACAATACGGATGTGAATTGTGGCTACGACATGCTGATTGTGAGGTCGTTGGGAATGTGTACGAAAACAAGGAGTTACTAGATGCCTGACGTAGAATGGATTATGGAGAATTGCCATATGATGCGTGACAATGGTATCTGGGCAGGAGAGAAACAGATTTCCTACGCTAGTCCAGATGGGCAATATACGTATTACATCAACAAGAGAAAAGATGGCACTTATTATTTACATGGAGCGTATAAACATTATGGCAGGACGTAGATGGACGGAAGACGAGGTTGATTATCTGGAGTGGTACGTCTTGTCCAGAGAAGAGCATGATTTAACACAGGCTTGCAAGTTTTTGGATAGAAGTTACCAAGCAGTTCGGTCAAAATTAGCCAAACTCCAGAAATACAATCCTAACTTGCAATTTCAGCCCAAATGGTCAGACGCAGATGATAGCTATATCCTGAAATACTACCAACGCTTTTCGTACAAGACCTTGGCTCGTATCTTAGGACGTAGTGAGAAAGCCATTCGAGACCGTATCCGAAAATTAGGGAAACGAAAAATTTTAGACTTGACTATATTTCACAAAGATGTAGTTTCGCTAGCCAATCAAGGTATAGCTGTAAAAGATATCGCACAAAAATTAGGACTACATTACAATCAGGTATATTACTACTTGAATAAACATCATATTCCTTACAAAAAGCGAGAGTTTAGAAATCAAAGTAACAATTTCGCTTGGAGGAATTTGAATGATATGATTTTTATGAGGAGGACTTAACATGACAGACAACATAAACAAACCAATACAATAACACTAGTTTTTGATGGGAAAATAATTTAAAACATTAGTTAAAATAGAAACGAGGTGAGCGATGCCTTTCTTTCCAGAAATAAACGAAGTCAAAACAAAAGAAAACGCCAAGAAAGTATTAGAAGGATATCCTCATTGGCGTCGTGTAGCGAATGATACAGATGGTCAGAAGGTGACAACTACGTACTCTTTTACGCCTCGGTGTCCTGGGAATAATGCAACTAGTCAAGTGGAGAAACTGGCAATTCGAAAAGTTGATGCAGAGTTAGAGATAGATGCTATTGAGCAGGCAGTTAGTAATTTACATGATCCTTACTATCGTAAAATCATATACGAGAAGTACCTTGTATGGTATCCTAAAAAAGATGAAACAGTATATAATGAGCTTGCAATCTCAGAAAGTTCATATTATGAAATTCTTGGAAAGGCTCTACTGGCATTTGCAGAGCTATATCGAAATGGTGAACAAGTTGTAATTCTGGAGTAAGAGCGGAGTAAGTCAAGAGTAATTATCAATTTTAACGTGCTAAAATAGTATTATCCAATGATTGGCAACGAACAGTCATGAGGACTCCTAAAAATACAGAGGTTTCGGCCTCTTAGACAGTAAGGATAGGTTAGCAGGTTGTTTGGGTCTCCTTTAAAATTTTTACCAAGCGTGCGTTTTACTGCTAGACCAGTTGGTTCGATTCCAGCTGCTGTCATTTGAGTGTTTGTGTCCCAGAATGGGGTAGGCAGTAGGCTTAGCATTCATATATCACTCATTAACTTAAAAATGGTTGCAGAAGTGACCGAACCTCGCATGGTTGCGTAGCTACTTATATCCTAGGTAAGTTATAAGCTAGAGGGTTTGATTCCCTCAGAGGTTGTAAAGACTACAAAAAATAAAAATGAAGTCAAAATTTAATACACACGCAAGGTTGTAGTCGTCTTGCATTTTTAGGGCTTAGCCTAGATAATCTGTGGTAACTCAGGAAAAGGATGTTTTTAAATCTATCAAACATCCTGCCAGAAATGGTCAATCTAAGCAATTTAATCTTAACTATTTCAATTTTGGAATAGGTGGGCGAAGTTAAAGCAGGGAGATTCCAACGGCAAGGTGCTGAGGAAATGCAAACGTGGCAGTTTGGCTGTGAAACGAGTCTATAAGAGGAAAGAGGTATTTGGTTCGAGGTGCAACAAGAGCTTAATACTATATCTTACAAAAATTGGGCGCCTCCCAAAAGTATGTAAGGTGAGTTGATTGTCCGCAAAACAATCGATAACAAGCAGGCGCTGTGCATTTTGTTCTTCAAAAGAGAATGAAACACATGGCGATGCGTGTCTGTGATAGATGAAAGATGATTTTTATATTTTAAAAGCTATTCAAGATAGAAAAAACTCAAAAAAAGCAAAAGTCATCGCCCGTCACAAACGAAAGTGTACTTCGGCAATTAGATTGCCTACTCAAGTCTCGCAAGGATAAGAGTAAAGTCAAAGAGTAAAGCAGCTTAGACTTTTAGCGGGGTCTTCGTTAATTGAAAAATGGCTTAGTAGTTTGCGATGTAAGGAGTGATTGGTCTAACCAATCGTGCATGAGTGATACAAGTAGGAATATTTGTGGACAAGGTAATAAACTATAAGTTATCCAAAGTCACTCGTTTAAAGCAGTAGTCTCATGCTAGCTAATGGATATATGGTAGACGGATTAAGTCCTGTTTAGGGAATTAAGATGTCACAGGTTCGAGTCCTGTCGTTCCAATTGCGATTTTAATTCGCAGTGAGAGGTCTTGAAAAGGTCACACATCGTGTGGCTTTTTTTGATTTTTTGAAAGGTGGTGATGGAAAATGAACGATAAACAGAAACACTTCGCTGATGAGTACATCATCAGTAGAAACGCAACACAATCTGCAATTAAGGTGGGGTACTCAGAGAAAACGGCATATAGCATAGGACAAAGATTGTTGAAAAATGTTGAGATTTCTGAATACATTAAAAAACGTACTGAAGAACTTTTTGACGAGCGTTCAATGTCAATCGTAGAAGCCTTGGCAATCTCTGCTAGTATTGCTAGAGGAGAAACTCAACAAGGGTATTCTAAAAAAACTGTAAAGACTGCTGAAGGTGTGGAGGTATCGGAAACGACTTATGAATTTACTCCGACGATTGAAGAAAGACAACGCTCTATAGACCACATATTCAGAGTGAATGGCGCGTATTTAGAGAGAAAAGAAATCGAGATGTCTTCGGCTGTTCAATTCGTTGATGATATAGGAATCAGCAATGAAGCGTAGAATGAGTGAGTTTATCCCAAAGGCTTTTTACTCTATGTGGCGTGCAGCATTTGACCATAAAATCTTACATGTGGTTGAAAAGGGTGGCCGTGGTTCTGGCAAGTCCAGCGACATCGGACACGTTATTGTTCAATTGATTATGCGCTATCCAGTCAATGCGGTGTGTATTCGTAAGACAGATAACACATTAGAACAGTCGGTTTACGAGCAATTGAAATGGGCGATTAGTAAGCAAGGGGTCAGTCATTTATTTAAGATTAATAAATCCCCTTTGAAGATAACCTATATCCCAAGAGGAAATTATATTATCTTCCGTGGTGCACAAGATCCAGAGCGTATTAAATCCTTGAAAGACAGTCGCTTTCCGTTTGCGATAGGCTGGATTGAGGAGTTAGCTGAGTTTAAAACTGAAGATGAAGTAAAGACAATCACCAACTCACTCCTACGTGGAGAATTGGCTGATGGTCTTTTTTATAAGTTCTTTTACTCTTACAATCCTCCAAAAAGAAAGCAGTCTTGGGTGAATAAGAAATATGAGAGCGTTATACAGCCTCCTAACACCCACGTACACCATTCGACATACAAAGATAACCCTTTTATCGCTAAAGAGTTTATAGAAGAAGCAGAGGCCACGAGAGAGCGTTCAGAGAAGCGTTACCGTTGGGAGTATCTGGGGGAGGCTATCGGTTCGGGTGTAGCACCGTTTGAAAATCTGGTATTCCGCAAGATTACAGACGATGAGATAGCAAGGTTTGATAACATTCGGCAAGGTAACGACTTTGGATATGCCAATGACCCTTTGGCTTTTGTGAGATGGCATTATGACAAGAAGAAGCGAGTTATCTATGCTATCGATGAGATTTATGGCGTGAAGATTAGCAACCGTGAGTTGGCTGAAAGAATCCGTGAGAAAGGCTATCAATCTCAGATGATAACTTGTGATAGCGCAGAACCTAAGTCGATTGATGAGTTAAAACTGCAGTTGAATATTCCGCTTGTTCAAGGCGCTAAGAAAGGTCCTGATAGTCGTGAGTATGGAGAACGCTGGTTGGATGATTTGGATGCGATTGTGATAGATCCAGAACGCACACCGAATATCGCAAGAGAGTTCGAAAGTGCCGACTATGCAGTTGACCGTGATGGAAATCCCAAACCCAAGCTAGAAGAAGTAAACGACCACACAATCGACGCTACAAGATATGCGTTTGAAGACGATATGAGACAGCCAGGAATATCATTCTGGTAGGAGAAGGAGAAATGTTGAGTAATTGGTTTAAATGGTTAATCAGGCGGTTGTTGATTAAGAATACAACCCAAAATGAAATACTAGAGATTGAGATAAGAGAACATCAGGCATCTGAGAAAGTAAGCACGATGAAAGAGGCTTACAACTACTATCGAAATCGCACGGATATTCGAAATAAGAAAGTAGATGTTGATTGGCGGACGAACTCAAGGATTGAATTAGGTTTATTTAAGAAGCTGGTAGACCAGAAGGTCGGGTATTTGTTTTCTAAACAACCTACCATCTCGCTAGAGGGAGAAGAATCACAAGATTTTTTAGATAGCGTGTTTGACGAGGATCTTTTATCTACGATTAAGTCACTCGGTAAGGAAGCAGTGATAAAAGGGATAGCCTACGGCTTGCCTTATTACGACGAGAACGGCCGTCTACGCTTGTTTAAAATCCCAAGTGAACAGATTATCCCTTTTTGGAAAGATGAGCGTCATTTGGAATTATCCGCCTTTGTGCGTGTCTACAAACAAGCCGTCTACGAAAGCGGAGTGAAGAAGACCAAAACATTTGTAGAATACTACGATGAACAAGGAATTACAGATTATATTTGGACAGGTTCACACCTTGAACTCAATCCACTATCCAAGGAGACCAAGGGAAATTTTTATTATGTCAATGCAGACGGTACACGGACTCCTTATACTTGGGAGAAAGTGCCTCTGATTCCATTCCGCTACAACGAGTATGAGGACGGTCTTTTAGTCCAAACCAAGTCTTTGATTGATAACATTCAACTTCAAATGTCTACTAACGCTGATATGTTGGCAGATATGCCGAAGCTGATTTATGTTTTGAAAAACTATCAAGGTGCAGACCTGGGCGAGTTCATGAATAATCTGAATAAGTTCCGCTCTATCAAAGTTTCTAGCGATGGTGGTGTAGATACCTTGCAAGCAGACAATGATACCAGCGGAGTTGAAGCGGATATCGAACGCTCTCGTAAGTTCTTGTATGAGGCTGCACGAGCCATTGATACCCAAGATGATAATCTAGGTAATGCGAGTGGTCAGGCTCTTAAATGGCGCTATACAGACCTTGATTTGGATTGTAATGAGCTGGAAAATGAGTTCCAAAAAGGTATTAAGCAATTCCTTTGGTTTGTAGAACAATACGCCACAAATAAAGGAGTAGCGTTTGACTCATCTAAATTTACTTATGTCTTTAATCGTGACATCATTTCAAATGAGTCTGAAGCTATTCAAGATTGTGTAAACTCAATCGGCATCTTAGACGATCTAAGCATTCGTGAACAACATCCATGGTATCAACCAGAGGTTGAGAAACGATTGAAAGAACAACAGGAACAAGGACAAGATCCATACTCTCAGACCAATTTCAAAAAGGTAGATGAAGATCATGACGACCAAGGACAAGAAAAAGATAGATGAGTATTGGACTGAGCGTGCTTTACAACAGGAACAAAACGCTCAGATAGTTGCTGATAGGTATATGGCCCAGATTGGCCAATCTTTAGCAGATTATAAACACCAGCTGGTTTCTGAGATTGAGAAGTTCTATGCCAGGTATGCAGTTGATAATAAAATGACTCACGCAGAGGCCAAGCAATATCTGACAGATAAAGAGCGCAGAGAGTTTAAGCATGTAACCCTTGAAAGATTCCGTGAGATGGCCTTAAATCCTGACACACCGACACCTTTGTTGGACGCTTTGAGCTATCGCCATCGTATTAGTCGCAAGGAGGCTTTGCTTGCCGAAATTGAGCGTCTAACAGCTGAACTATACGGAAAGCCAGACGGCATACATGACAAGGTCACAGAGGCTCTGAGTGACGTCTACATCAAGGGTAAAATCCATCAAGCTAAGAACTTGGCACATTTTGGAATCATAGAGAAACCAATATTGGGTGTCGATGCAGTTAAGCATAAGATGGCTAGCAATTGGAGTGGTAAAACCTTTTCTGAAAATGTTTGGGTTCATAAAGAAGTTGCTTATAAGGCAATCAGTGATGTCCTGAATAAAGGCCTAACAGGAGGCTGGTCTATTGATAGAATGGCTAGAGCTCTTTCTGAACGCACAGGAGTCGCCTATCATCGAGCAGATACGCTTGTCAGGACTGAGACGACCTTTTATAATAACCTCGCGACGCTAGATACCATCAAGGAGTTGGGCGGTGACCACTACGAAATCGTAGCGGTATTAGACAGTCGTACAAGTGAGATTTGCAGGTTAGAAAATCACGAGGTTCATTCTGTTAAGGAATATAAACCAGGTCGAACCGCACCGCCATTCCATGTCCGTTGCCGTTCTACTATCAGGCCTGCAGTTAAATCTGATAAGAAAGGCAAGACTGATAAGACTGATAGGACAGAAGAAGCAGAACAGATTAGCCCGTATCTCGATATATTACTAAATAACGCCCCTGTAAAAATGGCAAAAGAGAAGCGTTCTCTGGACGAAATCTTCGCAGGTTGGGAGCGCGAAGGGGAAGCGATTAAAGAAAAACTGTTTGCGAAAGACGGAGAAAAGGAGAACGTTGAGAAATCGAAGGGAAATATAAAAAAATTTGACTTTTACCCATTAACGGAGGATAATATAGGTGACAAAGAAAGAATATTAAACATATCTAAAAGATTGAAGGCAGTTTCGGAAGAGTACGAAAAAGAAACTGGTAAAAATATTTTAGAATTATTCGCAAATAAAAAATTGATAGATCGTTCCAAACCGTATGATGATGAGAAGTCTAAATTTATAAGATTTTTATATAAACGAGTTGGCTATGATAGGAAACCGAATATTCTTAATGACAACGATATTGTTGTATTAGAGACCATATACCGTGGTGTAAGTGATAGCAAATCTGGAGAAATAAATTCAAAAACTTTAATGGATAATTTCAGAAACGGAAAACTAGACCTAAGCGGTAGAGTAAAATCTGCACATGGTCGAGGTTTGTACTTCGGAAGTCGTTTCGTTGCTGAGAGATATGCTAGTAAAGGAACAAATCCACTACTAATCAAAGCTTTTTATGACCCTTCTGATTTTAAATTTTTAACTGATGAACTTTACAAAAAAGAAAAGCATACTTGGTTGAAAAATTTAGACGATGATAATGAATTATATGAATATTACTATTTTTTGATGAGTCAAATAGGAATAAATGACTCTAATGCAGATGTTTTCGCTGTCCTACATGGTTACGATGGTTTTAAAGCGATGCATAATGATGGGTTGTATACAGTTGTTTATAACCGTAGTAAGTTAGGAGTGCTTAAAGATGATTAAAATTTCAATTAGTTTGTTGCTAGATGCAATTGAAGATAACATTGACGAAGAAGCGCTTCAATCTATCGATTTCGAGAGCCAGATTAGAAAAATTACAAAAGAATTCCAGGGAGAAAATGGTGAATTCTTAGTAAAAGAAGAAGCCTTTGAAACATTACCTTTGGATAGAGAGACAAAAAATAAAATCATCGACCAAATAAAACAAAATAGTCAAAATGTTTTCGAAGATGATTTTGACACATTGTTGCAATTATATTATTAAGCACCTAGAGAAATCTAAGTGCTTTTATTATGCTTTGAAAGGAGGTAGGAAATGAAATACAGAAAGAAGCCTGTAGTAATCAAGGCCGTCCAACTCAACGAACGTTGCTTGATTGAAGAGGATTGGTTCTGGGACGCAGTAACAAGGAATGAGATTATCGTTCACGATAATGGCAAGTGGAATAAAAATCCAGCATGGTGTGAGATCAAAACACTTGAGGGGGTTATGATCGCAAAAACAGGAGATTATATCATCAAAGGTGTGCAAGGTGAATTTTATCCATGCAAACCTGACATTTTTAAAGAAACATACGAAAAAGTAGAGGAATAAAGACATGTTTATATGGGATTTGGTATCAATTTTACTAGGTTGGATTATATTTTTTGCATTAATTTTGTTCGTAATAATTAAATTATTCGAAGTAATCTCAGCAGTCATTTCAACTCTAAAAGTCGGAATTGAATACATAAAGAAACTGAAACAATTGAAAAATAAATAATCTAACCGCATCGAAATCGAGGCGGTTTTCTTATGCTCTAACCGTATGGAATCCCGTACGGTTAAATTTATATATTGGAGGTATTACCTTGAGGATGTATACAAAAATAGCACTAACAATTGCTGTAACCGTCATTACAACAAAGCTAGTGCTACACATAGAAGAACAGCGAAAAATCAGAGACTTACATAATCGAATTGCTAAATTAGTTCAAATCGACTAGTGTCTTTCGCCCTGGGCATGGCGTTAAAAGGCTTTTTTACTTTACCAAAATGTCGTGGTCGTTGCCACGTTAAACAAACGTACAGGAGGAAAAGAAATGAATCGTAAATTTTTGGAACAGTTAGGATTGACTGAGGAACAAGTTGAAGCAGTTATGTCCGAACACGGGAAATCAACACAGGACCTACAAGCAAAGGTATCTGCTGCAGAAGATAATGCCAAGGGCTTGCAAGACCAGTTGAGAGAGCGTGATAAGGACATGAAACAGCTCAAACAAGACGCTGAAGGCAATGCTGAACTACAACAAAAATACTCAGACTTGGACAGCAAGTACAAGACAAAACAGAAGGAACATGAACAACAACTCAAGACAATGCAGTTAGATCATGCTATTGAAATGCACTTGAGCGGTAAGGTTCATGACGCTGGAATCGTGTCTAGTCTACTAGACAAGTCTAAATTGGGATTAGGTGACAACGGAGCGGTGACTGGATTGGATGAACAGTTAACGGCTTTGAAGGAATCTAAAGGCTTTTTATTTGCTCCAGAAAAGGCTGTAGAACCACATATCGCTGGTGCTAAGCCACAAGGGGCAACACAAGAAGAAACAGTTGCTAACGACCTGACAACGCAGATGATCAATGCGTTTACGTCAGATCTATAATCAAAAAATAGAAAAGAGGAACAGATATGCCAGCAACATTGAACTATGCACAGGCTTACCAACAAGGTTTGCAAAATCGTTATAGTGAAAACGGACTGTTATTCACTAACAAACTTTGGGACTCTCCATCAAACACGCTTTTGAAATTTACAGGAGCTAAAGAAGTGAAAGTGCCGCGTCTTTTGATTAAAGAAGGGCGCAAGGACCGTACACGTCGCACGATTACGAATATTGACGCTAACTATGAAAACCAATGGGAAACATACACATTGACTAATGAGCGTTATTGGTCAACACTAGTAGACCCATCAGATGTTGATGAAACTAACTATGTTACTTCCATTGCTAACATTACTAAGACATTCAACGATACTGAAAAAGTTCCAGAAATGGATAAATTCATGGTATCTAAATTGTTCTCCCGTAAGAAAGCACTTGATACAGAAAGTAAACAAATTAAGTCCTTGAATTTGACTGAGGAAAACTTCCTTGCAACCTTCGATGAGTTGATGGAACAAATGGACGAAGCTGGAGTACCAGCAGAAGGTCGTGTTATTTTCTGTACACCAGCAGTTAAACGTATGATCAAAAACATCAAGGACTTTGGTCGTACAGTCAATATCCACGGTCAAGGCACGGTGATTGACCGTTCTATCGGTCGTTTGGACGATGTGACGATTGAACCAGCTATTCCATCTGACCGCATGAAGACCTTGTACAACTTCACAAATGGCGCTAAAGTTGACCCAACTGCTAAACAAATCCATTTCTTCTTGATTCATATTCCATGTATGGCAGCGCCACAAAAATATGAATTTGTAGGACTTGACGCACCAAGTGCTTCTTCAAGCGGTAACTACTTGTATTACGAACAATCTTACGATGATGTATTGCTATTCCAGACTAAACATGAAGGTCTAGCCTTTGTTGTCGCACCTTAAAGAGGAGGATAGAAAATGATAACAGTAAAGAAAGAAAATCGTGTCCTAGATATCGATGAACTAGAAAAAGCAACCTTCCTGGAAGATGGCTACGATGTGGTAAAAATCAAAGATGGCGAATATGTCGTCGTAGAGCCAGCAACCAGCGGACGTACCTATACCATTCAGGAGTATCAAGCAGTAGTTGCTGAACGTGACCAAGCTCTTGCCGAACTTGAAAAAGTGAAAGCTAAGAAAACGAGCAAGAAAGACGAAGAAGAGAAATAAGGAGGGTGTTTCTGCTGATGGAGAAGATGACACTTGAAGAAATTCAACAGCATAACGAAGATGCTAGACAAGCCTTGATTGACTTGTACGAACAACGTTATTTAGGCTATCCAGAAGAGTTAGTGGTCGATGAAGTCATGCAGAACATTCTTAACTACTGTAATCGTGAGGATTTTCCTTTAGAGTTGCGATTTGTGGCCATGCAGATGGTTTATGTTGTTTGTAATCCTGACCAAGCTGTCCAAGGCAAGAATATTTCCGTTGGAGATACTCGTGTCGAATTGGCTAAGTCAGACCTTGCCAGACGTGCTGAAAGTGTCTTGTTGGACTTTACGAGTCAGCTACAGAGGTTCAGAAAGTTGAGGTGGTAGGATGAATATCAATGATGTTCTATCTCAGGCAACACCAAGCATTGAATGGACCTATGATAAAAAGATGGATGTGTTTGCTTCTGTCGAGAGTACGAAAACAAACGGAGCTGATTTTGTAGAGTTCAAAGAAATCTACAAGAAGGTTCCCTGTCGTGTCTCTGTTCGTAACTTAGTGAATACTGAGCAGAACGAAGCGCACCAACTCAAGACAGAACACAAGATTTTCTGTTCGCCTAAATTTACTATCAAAGCTGGTAGTAAATTGGTCGTAGATGGTGTTCAGTACCTGACCAGTGAAGACCCGATGGTCTATGTCACGCATCAAGAAATTGTGGTGAGACGACATGAGTGGTTATGATGATAGTGATGTTCAAGAGTTCTTGAAACGACTTGAACGGGCTCAGGCAATCATTGATTCTGAGTTTATGCAGGCTGCTAAAGATATCGGCCTAGCCTTTTTGAAAGAGGTTAAGGAACGAACACCAAAGGGCTTAACAGGTAAGTTAAATCAATCGTGGAAGATGGAAGTAAGCAAAAATGGGAATGTGTATGAGGTTATCGCATTCAACCCCATGGAATACGCTTCTTTCGTCGAAAGTGGACACCGTCAACAAGTAGGGCGTTATGTCCCTGCAATCGGCAAGCGTTTGGTCAATCCTTGGGTGGAAGGACGCTTCATGATGAGACTGACAGAAGAACAGATTAAACAGAAAATTCCACAAATCACACAACAAATCGAAGAGAGGCTAAAGGAGGAATTAGGTGGATTATAGTATTAGACCACTCGTCATCAAGCAACTCAAAGATGTGTTTGGGTGCAAGGTCTATGATGAACAAATCCAGCAAGGATTGAAAACACCTTGTTTTATTGTAGATGTGAAGCCTGTGACTCGAAAGCGGTTGGCAAACCAAAACGATAAGCAGGTTTTTATTGTCTTGCTGCATTACTACACCGAAAAAACAACAGACTTATACCAAAAGTTTGAAGAGATTGAAACGGTGTTTAATTCGCCTTCCTTTCGTTATTTAGGGGATAAGTACCCTATCAATGATTTGAAGGTGGAATACAATGCCAATGACTTGATATGCACATTTACAATCACTCGATACGTTCGATGGGTTGAAGAAGAACCAAGAATGCAAATATTAGAAAGGATAGGTGAAACTTCTCATGGAAATGAATGAAGAACTAGGTTATGTAACCGAACCAGTGGTACCAACCACTGAAGAAAAATTTGGTAAAGAGGCATTGCTCAAGTATTTTGAAGATGATGCAACTTTGTTAAACGTTTTGCTGGAAGATGACCAGTCATACTCACTAGCAGAAGTAAGACGCATTTTAGAAGACTGGAGAAAGGGTGTGGCTAACTAATGGCACAATGGAGAGTACAGAATAAACGAGTTCCAAAGGCCTACATCAATTTCGTATCAAGAGATGATGTGATTGTTCCTTTGGAAGACAATACGATTGCAGCAGTTATGATTGCTGGATCTTGGGGAGAGCCTGGTGCTTTTACCCTTGTTGACGGTACAAGCAACTTCCGTCGCCTATTTGGTAAACCGATTGATGAACTTCTTCCAATTCGTGAAGCCTTGAAAGGTACCGGTAAGGTTCTTGTCTACAACGGTGTGAACAACACTGGGCTACAGGCAACGAAAACAGAAAACGATATGGTCGTTACAGCTAAATACAAAGGATTAGCTGGTAACCATATTCATGTTATCTTCAAGAAACAAGTTGATACTGGCTTTGAAGTAACAACTGTTTTCTTTGGAAAAGAAGTTGATAAACAAATCATCACAGCCTTGCCATTTAAGAATGACTATGTGAATGTAACGGGCACTTTAACAACAGAAGATAAAACAATCTTGCTTGAAGGTGGTACTGATGGAGCTACAACCAATTCAGAGGTTGAAGATTTCCTAAATGCACTCGATACTCAAGACTTCCGTGTCTTGGCTCTGGGTACAGATGAAAGTGCAACGAAAGCACTTGTTACGGCTCATATCAAGAAATGGCGTGACGCTGGTCGTTCAGTCATTGCAGTCTTGAATGATTACACGGATGCTGACGATGAAGGTGTTGTATCAGTCGGTAACGGGGTTACATTGAGCGATGGTACGAAACTAAGCGCTAAGGATTGTGTTTACTTCGTAGCTGGTAAGTATGCAGGGGCTGGCTTGCAATCCAATACATTCAAGTCTTATCCAGGCGCTATCGACTGTGAGCGTAAGAACGAAGCAGAGGCTGAAAAGCTCATCAATAAAGGTCAGCTTATCTTTGCTTATCGAAATGAAAAAGTGATTATCCTGTCAGACGTGAACTCATTTACTAGCTATACGGCAGAACACAGTCGTATTTTTGGTAAGAACAAACTTGTCCGCACCATGGATAATATCAATACCAATGTCAAGTATATCTTTGAGAACTACTTCATCGGTAAAGTGCCAAACAACGTGAATGGTCGTGAGTTGTTTAAACAGCGAATCATCACAATGGTCCTTGATCCACTTGCTCAAAAGCAAGCCTTGGAGTATAAAGCGAAAGATATTGAGATTTCACAAGGTATCACCAAAGAATCTGTCGTGGTAAACTTGCCAGTTGTCTTGACGGACGCTATGGAAATCTTGTACATGACGGTTATCTGTGATTAAGAAAGGAGAAACTAGCTAATGGCTATTATGAACCAATTAGATGCTTTGTCAGCTAAGGAAGGAACAGTCTTCTTTACAATCAATGACAAGCAATATGAACTAGCAGAGCTTATCTCGCTAGAAACAAAGGTTGAATACACAAAAGCTGATGTTACCCCTCTCAACTCTCGTATGAAGGGTGGTAAGATTGTCGGCGCAGAAGGTACAGGTTCGTTGAAGATGTACTACCACCGTCCAGAATTAAAGGCGATGGCTTTAAACTATGTCAAACAAGGTATTTTGCCTCGTATTGATATCAAGTGTACTAACGAAGACCGCACATCTCGTGCAGGTCGCTATACCATCGTTTTGAAAGGGGTTCTGTTCAAAGAATCACTTATCTTTAAACTAGATGGATCAGCGGATGAGGTCATTGACGAAGAAACGGACTTCACATTCCAAGATTTTGATATTTTATCAGAATTCCAAGAAATTACATACTAACATAAGGAGGAAATAGTGGTGAGTGGATTAAAAGCATTTTTGAAACAAAATAAAAAAGGGGAAGAGACTAAGGATGTCTTGCTTCCTTCTTTTGAGGAACCAGTTAAAATTCGAGTGTTGAGTGCTCGTGAAGCGGACTTAATCAATGACCGTTGCTTTGTCAATAAGCCTGGTCGCAACGGACGCCAAGAGCGTGTATTTGACGGTGTTAAATATAACCGTGAAATCTGTATTGCGTCTATCGTGGTTCCTGACCTTAACGATAAAGAATTGCAAGATTCGTATGGAGCAATGGGAGCTTCTGAGTTATTCGGTACTATGTTTAACTGGGGCGAAAGCGCCTTGATTTTGGAAGCTGTGACCGAACTCAGCGGTATCAACCAAACATTCCAAGACAAGGTTGACGAGGCAAAAAACTAATAAAAGAGGACGCGGAGGCAAAACTTGCCTACTTCGCCCTCGTAAACTATTACATTCGCCCTAGTGAATTTGTGAATATGGATGTAGAAGAAAAAGCCTTTTTCGCTGCAGTCATGCACGAAGAGGGGCTACAACGTAAAAAAGCAATGAAGAAGTGAGGTGATTCTATTGGCAAATATACAAACAACCATGTCTTTGACCGATAGAGTCACAGGCACTTTAAATAGAATCTATGCAACTATGGAGCGTGTCAAAAATGCAGGTTCTGGCATAGATAAAGCTATGAAGGCTCAAGAATCCGCTATGAAAAAAGCTGGTGATTCTGGTCAATATTTTGTCAATAAAGCTGGGCGAGTCGTTGATGTCAACGGTAGGTTTGTCAACAGTGCAACTCTAGCAGCTGCAGGACTCAAAAAAGAAGAACTGGCTCTAAGAGATTTAGGGAATGCCTCGAATAATACTTCTAACAAGCTAAGTAGATTAGTATCTTTGAAAGGTTTGTTGAAGACCACTTTAGCTGGTATTGCAGTCGGTAAAATTACCAAACAAGCTATAGGCATGTCAGACGAGTACGCCAATATGCATGCTCGTTTAGATATGATTCGAGATAGTACGCAGACGACAGAGGAACTGCAAAAGTCTATCTATACATCCGCACAGCGTACAGGCTCGGCCTATACAACCATGGCAAACGGTGTCGCTAAGATGAGGATGCAAGCTGGCGATGTTTTCCAAAACAACGGTGAAACAATTGCCTTTTTGGAAACTATGAACAAATCCTTTGTTGTTGGTGGCGCAAGCATTGAAGAGCAAAAAAGTGCCATGCTTCAGCTTACTCAGGCTATGGCCAGTGGTAAGTTGCAAGGTGATGAGTTGCGTTCTCTAGCTGAAACTTCACCAGCCTTAATCCAAGCCATCGCAAACAAGTTAGGCGTTAGCCGTGGCGAGGTTAAGAAACTTGGAGCAGACGGGAAGATTACGGCCGACATTGTCAAAACTGCCATGCTGGAAGCAAGCGATACGATTGACAAGCAATTCCGCAATATGCCCCTAACTTGGGGCAGGGCATGGCAGAACTTCCTGAACTTTGTGACCAAAGCGCTTGAACCAATATCGATTAAGATAAATCAGATAGTGAACTCGTCAGCTTTCCAACAATTTGCCCAGATTGTAGCCACGGTGCTTCAATATGTCGTTCAAGCGGTTATCTTTGCCATGGATATGATTGGGGCTGTTTGGAATATGTTGGCGCCGATTGCTCAATTTGTTGCCGATAACTGGTCTGTGATTCAACCAATTATTATTGCCGTAGCAATTGCTATAGGTGCCTATGTAGTTGCCATGAACGCAGCAGAAATCGCCACTAAACTATTTAGTATTGCTACCAACGCGGCTAAAACAGCTATGGCTGCTTTTAATGCAGTTTTGGCAATGAACCCAATCATGTTGATTGTAATGGCAGTCATTATTCTTATCGGCCTCTTCTATGCCTTGGTCGCATGGTTTAACAATCTTACTGGTGCAGCCGTATCAGCTACAGGAATCATCATAGGGGCTATATTTTACCTAGGAATGACCATTTGGAATATACTTCTTATTATTGTCAATGCAGCTATCTGGGTGATTAATATGATGCTACAGGGTGTTTTTTGGTATGTTAATACCGCAATAGCATTCTGGATGTTTCTATATCAGGCTATCTTAACTATTTTGATAGGCATTTTAGACTTTATCGACTGGTTTGTTACTGGTGCAGTTAATTTATGGAACGAGATGTCTTTCCAAGTTCAAAGCGCTTGGTATGATATCGCTCAAGGCGGACGTGATATGGCTGTCGCTATTGCAGGTTTCGTAGATAATATGGTCAATAGTGTTATTGGTGCAGTTGAGGGGATGATTAACTCTGTTCTTGGCGGATTTAACAAGATGATAGGGTTCTTAAATGGCCTTGGGTTGAACGTCAAAGCAGTTGGTTCAGTCTCACTAACCAGAAGCAACTTCGCTGGAAATATCGCTGGTGCGATTGATAGTATGCAAAAACCAGTTAAAAAAACCTTTGAAGGTCTGCACTTGGCAGATGGTCTGAAACAACACAAGGCTGGTTTAGAAACTCCGCACCTTGACACTCCACAACTGAGTTATCTTGAACTTGGAGACCGAATGGGAGCCTTTAACAAAGGATACGAAATCGGTAAAGGTATTGATAAGGCTGTCGGTGGTTTCTTCAAAGGAGCTGGAGATGCCAACGGTGCAGGAAACAATTTCTTGGGTGGCCAAGGCACTACACCTTACGAACTCAGCCCAGCGAGTTCAGTACCTGGACAAGGAGACGGAGGAAAAGATGGCGGTCACAATCCTACCGGTGGTAAATTAGATAAAGTCGGAAAGATTGAAGATGAAATCAAACTGGACGATGAATACATCAAGTTAATTAAGGACGTTGCGACAATGAAGTGGCAACAGAACTTTATTACCTTGAAACCAGAGATTGTCACCAATATTGACTCCATTAACAACGCTGGCCAGTATGCCAACGTATTGGATGATTTGAATGCAACGATTGTAGACGCTTTGAATAATGGCGCTGATGGTCTTATGGCTTACTAGGAAGGAGGTAGCAGATGTTTATATTTATTGAAGGCATTAAATTGCCAGTGAATCCAGAAGAAATCAAACTGGAGGACAAACAAGGAATTGAGACAGTCGCTATCATCGATACTGGTAACGTTCCGCTTGTCGGAAATCCAGAGCTTCAATCGATTGAGTTTGAATCCTTTATTCCTAGTGGAAGATATGACGGAAACTACCAACGGAATAGCCGTGTCTCTCCAGAATCCTTTGTATCATCTATTCGTAAATTTAAGACGGAAGGCACTCCTATTCAATTAATGATTGGGGGTGCTTTTGGTTCTGCTATTAACGGGAAATTTATAGTGGAACAATTCGATGTCTCTACCAAGACGGGATATGAAAATGACCTGATTTATAAGATTAAGTTCTTACAATATCGGTCTCATAAGCCACGTAAGGTCACTATTAAAGACAAAAAAGCACTTGAGGCTACTAAAAAGAAACCTCAGGCAAAAGCTACTGAAGAACGTAGCCCTACGACTGAGAAACCTGCTCAAAAAAGCCATACGGTTGTTAGTGGGGATACTCTTTGGGGAATTGCTCAGACATTTTACGGAGATGGCAGCCGATATACTGAAATCTACGAAGCCAACAAAGACAAAATCAAAGACCCTCATTGGATTTATCCTGGACAGGAGTTTGTGATACCATGATGCAATTATTCTATCAGAACAATAAAACTGGAGATACATGGGATTTAGCAACTGTGTCTGAAAAAGTCGAATTCAAGACAACTAGAAAAGGGTCAGCTTGGAGCGTGGAGATTACCTTGTACAACTCTACAAAAGTAGCTTTTGAATACGGTTCTCCACTTGCTTTCAAGCTAGATGATAAAGAGGTATTCTTTGGTTATTTGACCAAAGTCAAGTACGAAAAAGATACCAAAACAACCTTGACCTTTCACGACCAGATAAAGTACTTGTTACGCAATATCAACTTTGTTGCTAAGGACAAAAATGTCAATCAAATCGTCTCGGCAATCGCAGGAGATTTTGATTTGAAGATTGGGGAACTAAAAGCCCCAGCCGTGACTTTATCCCCTCAATTGAAGGAAGATAAGAAGGCTCTGGATATTATCCAAGAAGCCATGGACGAGACTTTGGTACAAAGTGGAGAATTGCTGGTTTTGTATGACAAGTTCGGAGAGTTGACGCTAACAACTCCCAAAAACTTACCAATCCAATACATCATCGGAAATGAATCATTTATGTCTAGCTTTGAGTTTGAAGGTTCGATTGAGGATAGTGCCAATATTGTCCGCTTGATCCAAGAGAACAAAGAAACCAAGAAGAGAGAGGTCTACATCTATCAGGACAGCTACAATATCGGCGCTTGGGGAAAACTCCAGTACATGAAAAAAGCGGATGAGAAAGCAACTGAGGGGCAAATCAAGCAATGGGGCGAAATGCTCTTGAAGATGAAAAACCGTCCCAAAGAAACGTTCAGTCTGAAAGCTGATATTGGAAGTATTGACTTTTTAGCAGGTCATGCAGTCTATGTGGATGTTAAGGATATTGAGAAGAAAGGGTGGTATGTCATTGAAGAGGCAACTCATTCTTTTAGCGATGAAAAGCACACGATGGAAATTAAATTATTTATGGCAGGAAGTGAGTAGATGGAAGTAATAGAAAATCTAAAGAAATTGATTAGTAATTTCATTGAAAATCGCCAGTTCGCAAAGATAACGACTGGTGTCGTTTTATCGGTTTCTCCACTCAAAATCCAATTGACCAATGAGTTGATTTTGGATGATTCTATGCTCGCCGTCACATGGACCGATGAAGCATTGGATCCTGAGTACGTAGGTCAAACCCTTCATCTCATCAGACAAGATGGTGGAGGGTTTTATTATGTCTTGTACAAGAAGATATTCCACTACAAGCGCAAAGTGAAAGGGGGTTCTGATGAATGAGTACTCCTAAAACAAACTTTTTAAACATCGCTAAAAATGTTGTTGAAGCTAAGAAACAGCCTAGCTTAACACTAGATGAAACCAATATCTTGCTAGAAACAGATGGCATTCATGCTCTGAAGCAATCAATCAGACGAATGCTGACGACTGAACGGTTCATCTATACGATTTATGATCATCGCTACGGTGTTGAGTTAGACGCTTTATTTGGTGGGGATATGGATTATGCCCAGATGGATATCGCACGGCGCATAAAAGAGGCCTTGTATGAAGATGACAGGATTCATGAGGCTCACTCTTTTTCTACCAAGGTAAAGAAAGATGAGTTTTATGTGCAGTTCATGGTTGATAGTGATTTTGGAACATTTGAGATGGATTTGGAGGTAAAGCGATGATTAAGGTAAAAACATATCCAGAGATTTTAGAGGATATGCTGGCCTTGTTTGATGATAGGTATGACAAGAGACAAGGGTCTGTCTTGTACAATCTAGTTGCGCCTGCAGCTCGAGAAGTTGCCATTCAGTATACGGTTTTAAAATCGTATGAGGAAGTTAACTTTTTAGATACGAGTACAGGAATCTTCCTAACTCGTTTATGTAGGCAGTTCGGAGTTGAACGTTTGCCAGCTACGGCATCGGTTCGATTGGTTCAATTCAAGCAAGAAATCCCACTCGGGACTCGTTTCAGTGTGGTTAATAGTGAGTATAATTTCCGTGTCTTAGAACGTCGCTCTGGATTCGAGTATAGCGTAGTAGCTGAACAAGTCGGAAATGCACCTAACTATGTAAGAGGGCAACTCATCAATATTGATGTGTTGAGCGACTTTAAAGGGGCAGAAATCGGCTCTGTCATCGTTGTAGGAGAAGACGAAGAGACAGATAAACAACTCCGTAAACGGACTATTGAGTATCTGAAAACACCGACCTTAAACGGGAACATTGCCCAATACAAGAAATGGGCAAGTGAGTTTGTTGGTGTAGGTTCGGCACTTATCGAACCGCTCTGGAAGGGAGAAAACACGGTACGTGTATCTATTACGGATGCTGACGGTAACGAAGCTAGTTCAGAGCTGGTAAAGAAGTTCAAGAATTATCTAGATCCTGAGCCAAGTGGCCATGGGTTAGGTGTAGCTCCGATTGGTGCCTATGTGACTGTGCAGTCTGTAAGTGGCTACGACGTTCGTATTACCGCAACAATCAAGATTGATGAAGATGTAGATATCGCAACCATCAAGCACGAGGCGAAAGTCCAACTCATTAAATACTTACGTGAAGAAGCATTTGAAGAGAAAGAGGTTCGAAATTATAAAGTTGCCACGATCATTGACAGAATTAATGGGGTTCGAGATGTGGACCGTATTTTGTTGAATGACAGGGAACAAAGTATTGAACTTTCTACCAACATGCTTCCGAAACTAGCGGAGGTAACTATCAATGTCACAAGTTAGATATCGTATGTTATCGGCTTTGCCAGAGGTCTTAGATCCAACAATCAATGATTTGTTTGAAACTGAGATTCCAGAGCTGGAATTGATTACAGACTTAATCTTTGACACAAGACGGTTGATGTTGTTGCCAGAAGCGACCGAAGACTGGATTACACGTTGGGAAAAAGCTTTGCAGGTAAAACCGAAAACAATTGATTTGGAAGAGCGAAGGCGGTATCTAATCACTTTAATTTCTTCCAAAATAAAAATAAACTCAGTGAGTTTACAAAAAATTACAAAGAGCTTTACGAATGTCAATAATTTAGTAACGGTCAAGGGTTCGGCGGTACATATCCGATTTTTAGGAGAACTGCCAACTGGATATTTGAACCGTTTTTTAAAGTATGTGCGTGAATTGATTCCTGCTCACTTAGGAATCCAATTCTCGGTTGAAGCGCCAATGATGAACACAATTTATATTAGCGCTCATACATTCAGTGATATTCGTTCAGTTCGATTTGAATAGGAGGAAATAAATGGGATATTTTATCCAGCCTATTGTGACCGATAAAGCAATCAGCGAAACAGCTTTAGCAATTCAAAATAGAGAACCACTGGTTTTCACTCGAATAGCTTTGGGTAGTGGCCGGCATCGGACGGACGCTGGCAAGAAGAATGATGTAGCTCAAATAGTTCATTCTTTGCAAGTGACACAGTCTTTATCGACGGATGTAGCTGACACGATTCGTCTCACAGCGAGGTTTGATAACTCACGGATTGAGCGTGAAATGATTGTGAACGAAATCGGTGTGTTTGCAAAACGTGGGAATCATGAAGAATTCATGTACATGTACACTTGGGCAGAACAGGGAGATGTGATTCCTCCTAAAACATCTGCTTATGTATATCGAGATTATGATTTCAATACGACTATTAGTAAGAATAGTCAGATTACCATTCAATACAATGCGACTGACTTGGTTTATGCAACTGTCCCTGAATTGAAAGCGACAGAAAGAAAGCTACAAACCAATATCGATAATCATATTGAAGACACTGCCCGTCACGTTTCTGACCAGGAACGGACACGCTGGAATGGGAAAGCCGACGCAAGTCACAGGCACAAGGTTGCAGACATCGACGGTCTGCCTGAAAAAATTGACGAGGTCACTAAAAACAAGGCCGAGAAGGTTGACCTTACAGGTCACATCCAAAACCACAACAATCCACACGGTGTCACTAAGCAACAGGTGGGATTAGGGAATGTTACTAACGTAGAACAGGCTAGTAAGCAAGATTTTCAAAATCACTTAAACAATCACAACAATCCACATAGCGTTACAAAGCACCAAGTTGGTCTGGGTAACGTAGATAACGTTAGACAAGCAAGTTATGAGTCTGTAGAGGCTTTAAAGCGTGAGTTTCAGGAGCACGAAGATAGGCTAAACGCTATCGAGTACATGTTCTTGCAGAATGATTTCACTGCTCCGATTCGTACGGAAGACGGTACAGAACATACCTTACTTGCTGATGAAAACGGCCGTGTGATTGTTGCTGATTGGAAATATATTATGGAGGTATAACATGGCAGTAATTAGTACACAGACACGAAAAGTAACTGATTTGCCACAGGCTAGTCAGGTTAACAACTCGGACAACATCATGATTCATGATGGGCGTGGGTTGAAAAAAGTGTCTGTGCAGACTTTTAAAAACGGAGTGAGTCCAACTCCCTCAACCGCAACAGCTGGTTCAAACGGAGTTGTCAGACCTGATAATTCAACGATTACAGTCGATAGTTCGGGTGTTTTGCGAGTAAACAGGTCAGCGCTTGGGATTCCAAGTACACCGTCCGAAGTGATCGCGAATAAATTTGTAAACCAAAACGGAAACCAACAAATGAAGTATTGGTATGGTTCGAAAGCCCAATACGAAGCAGTCCGGACCAAAGATCCCAACACAATCTATGATGTGTATGAGTAGGTGGTATTATGGCTACAAGAGAAGGAATCTATGTCGGAGGACATGAGATTATAGAACGATATGTTGGTAATCGTTTGGTTTGGGAGAAATGGGTCTATGTTGGATATTTCCGGAATCTAAGAACTCCGTTTGAATCACAAGACTATTTGATTTTTGATTCAATAGATTTAAGTGATTTCAACAATAAATATCGTGACGAGAGCAAAGTAAATGATGTTAAAGTACGGATTAAGCACCAGAACAATACAATTACAACTGTTTATGCGAAGTATGCGCGGTTGTACGATAGGGATACAAGGCCAGATAATTTCAGTAGAGGAAGTGCGCTCTATATCTCATTTAAAGACGATAATCAAAGACAAGTATTCAAAAGTAATGTCACTAGAAACGATTCACTATACTTTTATTTTAAATAATCAGGAGAACATTAAACATGGAATTTGTATTAGTAAATAAATTTTTTAGAGTTGACAAGACGGAAGTCTCTATTCAATGCGACAAGCCGTTTACTTTTTTCACTCGTGAGTTGGAGGGTGACCGTTTGGGTGACACGGACGAAACGCTCATTGAAGCAGTCAAAGAGATTCTACGTACCGAACTTGACCCAACTAGCGCCATTGTCAAAAACCAAGAACAATTGGCTAAAACGCAAGAACAACTGGCTAAGACGACGGAAGCGCTGGAGAGAGCCAACCAGCTCATGGAAGGCATGCAGAAGGTCAATCTCCAGAATGCTCAGGATATTGAGGATATCTTAGCACGATTGGAAGAGCTGGAAGCTCAAGGAGAGTCTGACCGGGAGGAGAAAGAAGAGGCAGAGGAGGACACCCCTCAGGTTACGGACACAGAAAACCAAGCTGATGAACCAGCCCCAGCGCAGCCAACTACTGAACAACCAGTAGCAGAAGCACCTACACAACCAACCCCAGCGGTAGAAGATAACAAAGAAAGCGAGAAAGAAGATGACATTTCTGAAACGACAAACCAAGAGAGCCCTAGTGAAGACAATGGAGGTAGCAACAATGAGTAAGATTACACTAGACCAAGCAAAAATCGACATGTACATCAACCTACTGGAACGTGGAGCAGTTGACTTTTCATGGGTACATAAACGCTGGAAAGACCGTGTGCGCAAGGAATTGAAGCGCCGTGGTTTGAGCCATCTGGCAGACTAGCGAGGTGCTTATGGATGTCTTACAACAAACAGAACATTTCTTCATGAACGTGCTATCAGCAGCGACGCCAATCGTCGTGGCTTGGTTGGGCTATAAAATGCCGAAGAAAACAAAAGAAGAAACAGATAAAATCGTCTCGGAACTAACCGATGTTAAGAAACAGATTGAAGATGTCCAGACTACCGCTAAAGATAGCAATTCCAAAATCGATGAAGTACAAGAGAAGTTGAAAGTGCACGACGAGGCGCATCTAAATACCATGAAGTTGCGCCTTGACCGTGATATGCGACGGGCTATTCGTAGAGGGTTCACTTCAAAAGACGAATTTTCACTAGTGGAAAGTCTGCACAAAAGCTACAAGGCTTTAGGAGGTAATGGCTACATAGACCGCTTATTCAACGATTTTGAAAAATTGGAGATTAAGGAAGACATCTTAGTAGATGATTAGATAGAAAGAGGTGCAGAATGGTCTGTAATCTCAATATGACCAATTTGTTGCAGATTGACGGTGGGCATCTGATTAAGCAAGGGGACTTGGCTTCCACCTTTGGTTTTGCCCTCTTAGACGAAGACTACCAAGTCATCTCCTCTCTGGAAGGGGAGGAGGCGCTGATCAGTCTGACCAAGGAGGGCTACCAGTGGAAGAAGCAGGTAGCTGTTATCAGTCAAGGTGTGAGTTTTCATCTGGACGCTATCTTGCCGATTGGGAGTTATCGCTTGGAAATCACGGCTGGAGGCTATGTTTTTCCCAGTGATAAATCTGTCCATATCAAGATAGTCGCCTCAGATAAGGAATTGGTCACAGAAGAAGTCCATGCTTTAAAAGAGCTGGATATCGCAGAAGAAGTAAAAAAACAGCTTGCAGGTAGAACTGTAGGCGAGAACCCAGTAGGTCAGGAATTGCCAGACCTACTCTTTTATTACAATTTAGGAAAGGTGTAACACAAAATGGATACTACAAAATTAACAGCATTTGCGCAGGCAGTGGGGGAAGATAACAAAAAGGTAAACGAAGAGCTGAAAACGAAAGTCAGCACGTCTGCCATGAATCAGGCAATCGCCCAAGCTAAATCTGAAGTTAAGGCTGAAATCTTGGGTGAAGGTACCCCTGAGAATTTGGATACGCTGAAAGAAATCGCGGAAAAAATCACGAGCATGGGACAAGATGAAAATAGCGCACTTCTTGGCAAAGTAACTGAAGTCAGCGGACGTGTAGACCAGATTGCCAATGTTGATTTGGTCGCAACCTATAACGCAGCGAAAGCGTGAGTGCTATGAGTAACCTTGAAAATCTAGCAAGAGCAATCGGTGAGGATGTCAAGGCTATCAAAGAAGACTCAGAGCTAAAGGATAGGGAGGTTAAGAAAAGACTGGACACCCTTGAGAGTAGACCGAGAGTCCATCCAGAAACCCTCGTTACAAAAGCGGAGCTGGAAGAGAAAGGCTACTTGACCTCCCACCAAGACTTGTCTACTTACGCTCAAAAATGGGAGTTGTACAATGATATCCCCATCAAGGCTAGGATTTCCGCCTTAGAAAATCGTCCATCATTCGATACGCTGACACCGACTCAACGGGATAGCTTAAAAGGGGATAATGGGCATAGTTTAAATGCCAGCGTTCGTATTGAGGGTTCTTATAAGAATGGCTCTACTAGCCAATTGAATCTGTTTGCGGATGTATTCTACGATGGCGAAGCAGTCACGAGTGGCTATACTCTTGATTACTACTACAGAGGTTTTGGGAATAATAGCTGGGGTGTTTTGAGAAATCAAACGCCTGATGCAAATGGTAAATTTGGTCAGTGGAACGCTTCTCAGCGCTCTGGTGGTTGGTTCGAAGTCCGTATTGAAGTGAATTACAGAGGATTGAGAGCCTCTGCTTTTACTCATTTGGATAATATCAACGATGGTGAACGAGGAGCAACGGGGGCGCCTGGTCAGAACATTGTCAATCAGAACGGTTCGCAGGCACTCAACTATTGGGCAGGAACACAAGCACAGTACGATGCCCTTCCAACCAAAGACCCTCACACGATTTACGATATTTTTAAGTAGGTGAAGCTATGAGAGATAGAGTAAGAATCATGTTAGGAAGTAGAGAGATTGTCAAACGCTATATTGGTGATAGGTTGGTGTGGGAGAGTGGACCGTCATTATTATTGGAAGTGTTAAACACAAGAATGTGGCAGTACTGGGGTGGGTACAATATTGATATTAAAGGTAATGATATTAAGGTTACTGATATACGATATGTACAACTCAATAATGGTAAATTAACAAGAATTAAGGCTGATATGTATAACCGAGGAGTCATATATCTAACTGGTACAAACTTAAGGGATTATATAGGTACCGTTAATGTTAAGTTTTATGGAGAATAGAAAGGAAAAACACATGACACAATTTAATGAAATCATCATTGCCTTTGCGACAGGCTTTTTAGCGGTAGTCGCAGGCAGCATGGTAAAAACAGTAAAAGATTATCTTTTGCGAAAAGGCGGAGAAAAAGCGGTTATTATCGCTGAAATCCTAGCCAAGAACGCAGTTAATGCCGTGGAGCAGGTAGCTCAAGAGACAGGCTTTAAAGGTGATGAAAAATTGGCACAGGCTCGTGCTAAAATCCGTGCAGAGCTGACCAAATATAACATCAGCATGACGAACAAGGACTTGGACACCTTTGTGGAGTCAGCCGTGAAGCAGATGAATGACGCTTGGAGGGAGTAGGGATGGATATCGATACAAGCAGACTACGTACAGGCTTGCCACAAGTCGGAGTGCAACCTTATAGACAAGTACATGCTCACTCAACAGGCAACCGCAACTCAACTGCTCAAAATGAGGCGGACTACCACTATAGAAAGGACCCTGGACTTGGGTTCTTTTCTCATGTCGTTGGAAATGGCCGTGTTATGCAGGTAGGACCTGTTGATAATGGTGCCTGGGACGTTGGGGGTGGTTGGAATGCTGAGACCTATGCAGCAGTTGAATTGATTGAAAGCCATTCAACTAAAGAAGAGTTCATGACAGACTATCGCCTTTATATCGAATTGCTACGAAATCTAGCAGATGAAGCAGGTTTGCCGAAAACTCTTGATACAGACGACTTGGCAGGTATCAAAACGCATGAATACTGTACGAATAACCAGCCGGATAACAGTAGCGACCACGTTGACCCGTATCCTTATCTTGCGAAATGGGGTGTTAGCCGTGAACAGTTTAAGCGAGATATTGAGAACGGCCTAGGCGCCGAAACAGGCTGGCAGAAGAACGATAAAGGCTATTGGTATGTACACTCAGACGGCTCTTATCCAAAAGACAAGTTTGAGAAAATCAACGGAACCTGGTATTACTTCGACGGTTCAGGCTACATGCTTGCAGACCGCTGGAAGAAGCACTCAGACGGCAATTGGTACTGGTTTGACCAATCAGGCGAAATGGCCACAGGCTGGAAGAAAATCGCTGAGAAGTGGTACTATTTCGACGTAGAAGGTGCCATGAAGACAGGTTGGGTCAAGTATAAGGACACATGGTACTACCTAGATAGTAAGGACGGAAACATGGTATCTAATGAATTCGTCAGAGCAGGTCAAGGCTGGTACTACATCAAGGCAGACGGAACAATGGCTGATAAGCCAGAGTTCACAGTTGAACCAGATGGCTTGATTACAACAAAATAGAAAGACTTCAAAATAGATTACACTAACCGCAGGCTCAGGCTTGCGGTTTTTTTGTTGCTTAAAAAGGTTGGATTTAAAATCCAAGCAATGTAAATCGAATAAACGCATTTCAAATGCGTAAAATCATCTGCTTGTGAGAGTAGTAGTTTTGTTAAAAATAAAAACAGTGACATTACTCACTGATCCTTTTGTAAACTATTAGAATGAAATTGCAACCTTCTCAACTATACGGGCAAAGATGATTATGAAAATGAATACGAAGATGAATACGATTTAAAAAAATGATAGCAATTAACGAAAATGATTTTAATGAAAAATAAGTAAAAACTCAACTATTGAAAAGCAATGATAACTATTTGTAAACACAAATTCTTTATACCATAAATAGTACACAGCTTGCTAATTCTTTGAAATCAGTGGGTTTCTATCGTGTTAAGTAAAAGTGAATACGAAATTGAATACGACTCTACTTTTAGCTGGATCGGATGAAATCCATAAGC
>NZ_CAMPPR010000001.1:390000-431626 GCF_946901985.1 Streptococcus sp. Marseille-Q5855 | reverse complement strand
ACGAAGATGAATACGATTTAAAAAAATGATAGCAATTAACGAAAATGATTTTAATGAAAAATAAGTAAAAACTCAACTATTGAAAAGCAATGATAACTATTTGTAAACACAAATTCTTTATACCATAGTTCGTGACAGTTCCGGCTTTTTTTGATAAAATCATACAGTATGCCCTTGGGCACAAAGTATGAACTGGGACTGTCTTTCCCAGCTTCGGAGGTAAAAAATGTCAGATTCACCAATCAAATACCGTTTGATTAAGAAAGAAAAACACACAGGAGCTCGTCTGGGAGAAATCATCACTCCTCACGGCACCTTCCCGACGCCTATGTTTATGCCAGTTGGGACTCAAGCCACTGTCAAAACTCAGTCACCTGAAGAATTGAAGGAGATGGGTTCAGGGATTATCCTATCAAACACCTATCATCTCTGGCTTCGCCCTGGAGATGAACTCATTGCTCGCGCAGGTGGTCTCCACAAGTTCATGAATTGGGACCAGCCTATCTTGACAGATAGTGGTGGTTTTCAGGTTTATTCTCTAGCAGATAGTCGCAATATCACAGAAGAAGGAGTAACCTTTAAAAACCATCTCAATGGTTCTAAGATGTTCCTATCGCCAGAAAAAGCCATCTCTATTCAGAATAATTTGGGTTCAGACATCATGATGTCCTTTGACGAATGTCCTCAGTTTTATCAGCCTTATGACTACGTTAAGAAATCAATCGAGCGTACCAGTCGTTGGGCTGAGCGTGGTTTGAAGGCTCATCGTCGTCCGCATGACCAAGGATTGTTTGGGATTGTGCAGGGGGCAGGATTTGAAGATCTTCGCCGCCAATCGGCTCATGACCTTGTCAGCATGGATTTTCCAGGCTACTCTATCGGTGGTTTGGCAGTGGGAGAAACCCATGAAGAGATGAATGCAGTCTTGGACTTTACAACTCAATTGCTACCTGAAAATAAACCTCGCTATTTGATGGGGGTCGGAGCACCAGATAGCTTGATTGATGGTGTGATTCGTGGGGTGGATATGTTTGACTGCGTCCTGCCGACTCGTATTGCTCGTAACGGAACTTGTATGACCAGTCAGGGGCGTTTGGTTGTCAAGAATGCCCAGTTTGCTGAGGACTTTACGCCACTGGATCCTGAGTGTGATTGCTACACATGTAAGAACTATACACGCGCCTACCTTCGTCACCTGCTCAAGGCCGATGAAACCTTTGGTATCCGCTTGACTAGCTACCACAATCTTTACTTCTTACTCAACCTGATGAAGCAAGTGCGACAAGCCATCATGGCTGACAATCTCTTGGAATTTCGTGAGTATTTTGTGGAAAAATATGGCTATAATAAGTCAGGACGCAATTTCTAAAATGGAATTGATATAAGCTAAAAATCCTAAGTTTTCTCTTGGGATTTTTCTTCTTTTTTTGATAGAATAAAGTGTACAATGAAAGGAAGAATAGACTCGTATGCGCATTAAATGGTTTTCCTTGATTAGGATTATAGGTTTACTTTTGGTACTCTTGTATCACTTCTTTCAGACGATCTTTCCTGGAGGATTTTTCGGGGTAGATGTCTTTTTCACATTTTCAGGTTTCCTGATTACAGCTCTACTCATTGAAGAATTTTCTAAGAACAATGAGATTGATTTGATAGGATTTTTTAGAAGACGCTTTTATCGGATTGTGCCACCTGTGGTTTTGATGATCTTGGTGACCATGCCTTTTACTTTCTTGGTTCGGCAAGATTATGTGGCTGGAATTGGGGGTCAGATTGCAGGTGTCTTAGGCTTCATGACCAACTTCTATGAACTGCTAACAGGTGGGAGTTATGAATCTCAGTTCATTCCTCATTTGTTTGTTCATAATTGGAGTTTGGCAGTTGAGGTTCACTACTATATTCTTTGGGGATTGGCAGTTTGGTTCTTATCCAAACAAGCTAAATCAAATGGTCAGTTGAAGGGGATGGTCTTTCTCTTATCTGCTGCTGCCTTCTTGATCAGCTTCTTCTCCATGTTTATTGGTAGTTTTCTAGTGACCTCTTATTCCTCTGTTTACTTCTCCAGTTTAACTCATGTCTATCCATTCTTTTTGGGAAGTATCCTAGCAACGATTGTAGGCGTTCGTCAGACGACCTCCCTCGTCAAGCTGTTGGATAAAATCTGGGATTTACGAAAGACTCTGTTGATTTTTGCAGGGGGGGTTGGCTTCTTACTCATTTTGACCTTCTTTGTCAAATTTACCTATTTCTTTGCCTATCTTATTGGCTTCTTGCTTGCCAGTCTTGCAGCTCTTGCTATGATTCTGGCGGCGCGTGTCTTACATGAAAAGACTCCTCATATACAGGAGCCAAAGATTATTAGCTTTTTAGCAGATACTAGCTATGCAGTTTATCTCTTCCATTGGCCTTTCTACATTATTTTCTCACAGTTGACCTCAAATCTTTTTGCTGTGTTACTGACTTTGATTTTTTCTTATGGATTCGCCAGCCTATCATTTTATGTGTTGGAGCCGTGGATTGCAGGCAAGAACACACCTGTTTTACAAACTCTTCGTCCCCTGCCTTATATTCACGCAATTCTTGCGACAAGTACAGGAATCTTGGCTTTCATTGTCCTCTTAGTGACTTTGTTGGCACCACAAGTGGGAGCGTTTGAGACAGACTTAACTGTCAATGGTTTGAAGCAAGCTGCTAGTAATATTGCCCAAACAAAAGTGATGGCAGAACGAGCAGAAGCTGATAGTTTGGGGATTGCTGATGGTACTATGTTAATTGGTGACTCAGTGGCTTTAAGGGCAAATACAGCCCTGCAGACAGCTCTTCCTGGAGCACAAATTAACGCGCAGGTCAGCAGAACAACCAAGACTGCCAATGAAATCATGCTAAACAATAGCCAGAATAAATTTTTACCTAAGATGGTGGTCATTGCGACTGGGGTAAATAATCCTGAAAATTACAAGGAAGACTGGGACAGTATCGTGAAAAATATTCCTAAGGGCCATCATATGATTTTAGTGACTCCTTATGAGGGAGATAAGACAAAAGAGACCTATGCCATCGTTGAGAAGGCGGCTGCATATATGAGAGAATTGGCAGAGAAGACACCTTACATCACGATAGCAGATTGGAATCAAGTTGCGAAAGAGCATCCAGAGATTTGGGCAGGAACAGACCAAGTCCATTTCGGAAGTGACACTAGCACTATTGAAACAGGAGCAAAATTGTATGCAGATACCATTGCCACAGCCTTGCAAACAGCTAAAGACAAGCCAGTCAAATCAAAATAACTTGTATTAAAAAGAGAAGAGTTGGAGAAATCCAGCTCTTTTAAAATATCTCCAGAAAATAGGTCTATACCATTTACAAATGAATCAGAAAGGTTTATAATGTAATTGACATAATAAATATCAAAAGTAATCTTTTAAGGAGGTCATTATTATGCCTAATTACGTTAAAGCGGATCAGTTTTTCTATCCATTTGGCATTCGTCGCGGTGGGTACTTAGAACTTGTTGATGGCAAATTTGGGAAACATGTGGATCAAATTCCTGAAGGAGCAGAGGTTCTTGACTATACTGGTTATAGCATTGCACCAGGTCTTGTGGATACTCATATTCATGGATATGCAGGTGTAGATGTGATGGACAACAACATTGAAGGTACATTGCATACTATGAGTGAAGGACTTCTTAGTACCGGTGTTACCAGTTTCTTGCCCACAACTTTAACAGCCACTTATGAGCAATTGCTTGCAGTCACTGAAAATCTTGGAAACCATTATAAAGAAGCAAGTGGTGCTAAGATTCGTGGGATTTATTATGAAGGTCCATATTTCACAGAAACTTTTAAGGGGGCACAAAATCCAACTTATATGAGAGACCCGGGTGTTGAGGAGTTTCATTCTTGGCAGGATGCTGCAAAAGGGATGCTAAATAAGATCGCTATTGCACCAGAACGTGATGGGGTGGAAGATTTTGTACGTACTATTACAGGTGAAGGTGTGACAGTTGCACTTGGACACTCAGATGCGACATTTGAACAAGCTAAGAAGGCAGTTGATGCTGGAGCTAGTGTATGGGTACATGCCTATAATGGGATGCGTGGTTTAACACACCGCGAACTAGGTATGGTAGGAGCTATGTATGAGCTCCCACATACTTACGCAGAATTGATTTGTGATGGTTATCACGTAGATCCAAAAGCTTGTGAGATTTTACTTAAGCAAAAGGGGACAGAAAACATCGCTCTTATTACGGACTGTATGACAGCTGGTGGGCTTGAAGACGGTGACTATATGTTGGGAGAATTCCCTGTTGTAGTAGCAAATGGAACTGCACGTCTCAAATCTACTGGTAATTTGGCAGGTTCTATCCTCAAACTTAAAGACGGTTTGAAAAATGTTGTTGAATGGGGAATTGCGAATCCGCATGAAGCAGTCATGATGGCCAGCCTCAACCCAGCAAAATCTGTTCACATTGATGATGTCTGTGGCCAAATCCGTGAAGGCTACGACGCTGACTTCATCGTATTAGATAAAGATTTGGAATTGGTAGCAACCTACCTAGACGGTGTGAAACGTTATCAAGCATAAGAGAGAAAGCAGAAGTTAGAGATTAGCTTCTGCTTTCTTATCTACATTGCTTTACCGGTAAATGAAAAAGTTAAAAATATCACAAAAAATCTTGAACAAGCAAATGAAAAGGTTTACAATTATATTATAAATAGTACAAATAAAAAAGGAGGAGTGCTTTATGAAAGCCTATACTTATGTTAAACCAGGACTTGCTTCTTTTGTTGATGTAGACAAACCAGTGATTCGCAAGCCAACAGACGCTATTGTACGTATCGTAAAAACTACTATTTGTGGAACAGACCTCCATATTATCAAAGGGGATGTTCCTGCTTGCCAAAGTGGTACCATTCTTGGTCACGAAGGGATTGGGATTGTTGAAGAAGTTGGGGAAGGAGTTTCTAACTTCAAAAAAGGCGATAAGGTCTTGATTTCTTGTGTCTGTGCCTGTGGTAAATGCTACTACTGTAAAAAAGGAATTTATGCCCACTGTGAAGACGAAGGGGGCTGGATTTTCGGTCACTTGATTGATGGTATGCAGGCTGAATATCTACGTGTCCCTCATGCAGATAACACTCTTTACCACACTCCAGAAGACTTGTCAGATGAAGCCTTGGTTATGTTATCAGACATTTTGCCTACTGGGTATGAAATTGGTGTCTTGAAAGGGAAAGTAGAACCTGGTTGTAGTGTAGCCATTATTGGTTCAGGACCAGTTGGTTTAGCAGCTCTTTTGACAGCTCAATTCTATTCACCAGCTAAATTGATTATGGTGGACTTAGACGATAACCGCTTGGAAACTGCTGTATCATTTGGTGCGACTCATAAGGTTAATTCTTCAGATCCTGAAAAAGCCATTAAAGAAATTTATGATTTGACAGATGGACGTGGTGTGGATGTCGCTATTGAAGCTGTTGGTATTCCTGCAACATTTGATTTCTGTCAAAAGATTATCGGTATAGACGGAACAGTTGCCAACTGTGGTGTACATGGTAAACCAGTTGAATTCGATTTAGACAAACTTTGGATTCGCAACATCAATGTAACAACCGGTTTGGTATCTACAAATACCACTCCACAATTGTTGAAAGCTCTTGAAAGTCATAAGATTGAACCAGAAAAATTGGTAACTCACTATTTCAAACTCAGTGAAATTGAAAAAGCCTATGAAGTTTTCAGTAAGGCAGCAGACCACCATGCCATTAAGGTTATTATCGAAAACGATATTTCTGAAGCCTAGGTAGTAAAAAGATTTTGGAACACAAGTAAATAGAAATTCAGTCATCCATCAGATGGCTGGATTTTTTATCAAGAAATTAAGAAATGAGCATATTTCTTTCCTTGTTTAGCGGAATTGGTTATAATATACGGTACAAAGGAATGAATGAATATGTATCGTGTTATAGAAATGTACGGAGATTTTGAACCGTGGTGGTTCTTAGAAGGTTGGGAAGAAGATATTGTAGCTAGTAAGAAATTTGACCAGTATTATGATGCTCTCAAATACTACAAAACTTGCTGGTTTAAATTAGAACAAGAATCCCCTCTTTATAAAAGCAGAAGTGACTTGATGACCATTTTTTGGGATCCGGAAGACCAACGCTGGTGTGATGAATGTGATGAGTATTTACAACAATACCATTCTTTGGCTCTTTTGCAGGATGAGCAGGTTATCCCAGATGAAAAACTACGCCCAGGCTATGAAAAACAAACAGGTAAGGAAAGGCACCGTTCTTGCCGTATGAAATTAAAATAGAGAAAAAGTAACTTTTTTGGAGTTGCTTTTTTTATTTTTCCAAATCTTTGCGAATAGTATAGGTGAGGAGGTAAGTATGGTTCAAGAAATTGCACAAGAAATCATTCGTTCGGCTCGGAAAAAAGGGGCACAAGACATTTATTTTGTCCCCAAGTTAGACGCCTATGAGCTTTATATGAGGATAGGAGACAAGCGCTGTAAAATCGGTTGTTATGATTTCGAAAAATTTGCGGCTGTTATCAGTCACTTTAAGTTTGTGGCGGGTATGAATGTTGGAGAAAAGCGACGTAGCCAACTGGGTTCCTGTGATTATGCCTATGACCAGAAGATGGCGTCTCTACGTCTATCTACTGTAGGCGATTATCGAGGGCAGGAGAGTTTAGTTATTCGCTTGTTGCATGATGAGGAGCAGGATTTGCATTTTTGGTTTCAGGATATTGATGAACTGGGCAAGCAGTACAGGCAACGTGGTCTCTATCTCTTTGCTGGTCCAGTCGGTAGTGGCAAGACAACCTTGATGCATGAATTGGCTAAATCTCTCTTTAAAGGACAGCAAGTCATGTCCATTGAAGATCCTGTCGAAATCAAGCAGGAGGACATGCTCCAGTTGCAGTTGAATGAGGCGATTGGACTAACCTATGAAAATCTAATCAAACTTTCTTTGCGTCATCGTCCTGACCTCTTGATTATCGGAGAAATTCGAGACAGCGAAACGGCGCGTGCAGTGGTCAGAGCTAGTTTGACAGGGGCGACAGTCTTTTCAACCATTCACGCCAAGAGTATTCGAGGTGTTTATGAGCGCCTGTTGGAGTTGGGTGTGAGTGAGGAGGAATTGGCAGTCGTTCTGCAAGGAGTCTGCTACCAGAGATTAATCGGGGGGGGAGGAATCGTTGACTTTGCCAACAAAGACTATCAAGAACACCAGCCAACTAGCTGGAATGAACAGATTGACCAGCTTCTTAAAGATGGACATATCACAAGTCTTCAGGCTGAAACGGAAAAAATTAGCTACAGCTAAGCAAAAAAATATCATCACCTTGTTTAACAATCTCTTTTCCAGCGGTTTTCATCTGGTGGAGACCATCTCCTTTTTAGATAGGAGTGCCTTGTTGGACAAGCAGTGTGTGACCCAGATGCGTACAGGCTTGTCTCAGGGAAAATCATTCTCAGAAATGATGGAAAGTTTGGGTTTTTCAAGTGCCATTGTCACTCAGTTATCCCTAGCGGAAGTCCATGGAAATCTCCACCTGAGTTTGGGAAAGATAGAAGAATATCTAGACAATCTGGCCAAGGTAAAGAAAAAATTAATTGAAGTAGCGACCTATCCCTTGATTTTGCTGGGTTTTCTTCTCTTAATTATGCTGGGACTACGGAACTATCTACTACCACAACTGGATAGCAGCAATATTGCCACCCAAATTATCGGAAATCTGCCACAAATCTTTCTAGGAATGGTAGGGTTTGTTTCAGTAGGTGTCCTTTTAGCACTCACTTTTTATAAAAGAAGTTCTAAGATGCGTGTCTTTTCTATCTTAGCACGCCTTCCCTTACTTGGAATCTTTGTGCAGACTTATTTGACAGCCTATTATGCGCGTGAGTGGGGGAATATGATTTCGCAGGGAATGGAGTTGACGCAGATTTTTCAGATGATGCAGGAACAAGGTTCCCAGCTCTTTAAAGAAATCGGTCAAGATTTGGCTCATGCTCTCCAAAATGGTCGAGAATTTTCTCAAACTATAGGAACCTATCCTTTCTTTAGGAAGGAATTGAGTCTCATCATCGAGTATGGGGAAGTCAAGTCCAAGCTGGGTAGTGAGTTGGAAATCTATGCTGAAAAAACTTGGGAAGCCTTTTTTACCCGAGTCAACCGCACCATGAATTTGGTGCAGCCACTGGTCTTTATCTTTGTGGCTCTGATTATCGTTTTACTTTATGCGGCAATGCTCATGCCCATGTATCACAATATGGAGGTAAATTTTTAAAATGAAAAAAATGATGACATTCTTGAAAAAAGTGAAAGTGAAGGCTTTCACACTTGTGGAAATGTTGGTGGTCTTGCTCATCATCAGCGTGCTTCTCTTGCTCTTTGTACCTAATCTGACCAAACAAAAAGAAGCAGTCAACGACAAAGGAAAAGCTGCTGTTGTTAAGGTGGTGGAAAGCCAGGCAGAGCTTTATAGCTTGGATAAAAATGAAGATGCTAGCCTAAGCAAGTTACAAGCAGATGGGCGAATCACAGAAGAACAGGCTAAAGCTTATAAAGAATACCATGCTAAACAAAATACCAGTCAAACCGTTGCAGATTAAGGCCTTTACCATGCTGGAAAGTCTCTTGGTTTTGGGACTTGTGAGTATCGTAGCCTTGGGCTTGTCAGGCTCTGTTCAGTCCACTTTTGCAGCGGTAGAGGAGCAGATTTTCTTTATGGAGTTTGAAGAACTCTATCGGGAAACCCAAAAACGCAGTGTAGCTAGTCAGCAAAAGACTAGTCTAAACTTAGATGGGCAGACAATCAGTAATGGCAGTCAAAAGTTGACAGTTCCTAAAGGAATTCAGGCACCATCGGGACAAAGTATCACATTTGACCGAGCTGGGGGCAATTCGTCCCTGGCTAAGGTTGAATTTCAGACCAGTAAAGGAGCGATTCGCTATCAATTATATCTAGGAAATGGAAAAATTAAACGCATTAAGGAAACAAAAAATTAGGGCAGTGATTTTACTGGAAGCAGTAGTCGCTCTAGCTATCTTTGCCAGCATTGCAACCCTCCTTTTGGGACAAATTCAGAAAAATAGACAAGAAGAAGCAAAAATCTTGCAAAAGGAAGAAGTCTTGCGTGTAGCTAAGATGGCCCTGCAGACAGGTCAAAATCAGGTAAACATAAATGGAGTTGAGATTCAGGTGTTTTCTAGTGAAAAGGGATTGGAGGTTTATCATGGTTCAGAACAGTTGTTGGCTATCAAAGAGCCATAAGGTCAAGGCTTTTACCCTGTTGGAATCCCTGATTGCCCTCATTGTCATCAGTGGAAGCTTACTCCTCTTTCAAGCCATGAGTCAGCTCCTCATTTCAGAAGTCCGCTATCAGCAGCAAAGCGAGCAAAAAGAGTGGCTCTTGTTTGTGGACCAGTTGGAGGTAGAATTAGACCGTTCGCAGTTCGAAAAAGTAGAAGGCAATCGCCTCTATATGAAGCAGGATGGCAAGGAAATTGCGATAGGCAAGTCTAAATCAGATGATTTTCGGAAAACCGATGCCAGTGGACGGGGTTATCAGCCGATGGTTTATGGCCTCAAATCCGCACAGATTACAGAGGACAATCAACTGGTTCGCTTTCGTTTCCAGTTCAAAAAAGGCTTAGAAAGGGAGTTCATCTATCGTGTGGAAAAAGAAAAAAGTTAAGGCAGGTGTTCTCCTCTATGCAGTCAGCATGGCAGCCATTTTTAGTCTTTTGTTACAATTTTACTTGAACCGACAAGTCGCCCACTATCAAGACTATGCTTTGAATAAAGAAAAACTGATTGCTTTTGCCATGGCTAAACGAACCAAGGATAAAGCCGAGCAAGAAAGCGGGGAACAGGTCTTTAATCTGGGTCAGGTAAGCTATCAAAACAAGAAAACAAACTTGGTGACAAGGGTTCGTACGCCTAAGAGACAATATGAATTCATCTTTCCTTCAGTCAAAATCAAAGAAGAGAAAAAGGATAAAAAGGAAGAGGTAGCGACCGATTCAAGCGAAAAAGCGGAGAAGAAAAAATCAGAAGAGAAGCCTGAAAAGAAAGAGAATTCCTAGCTAATCAAGCTACTTTGTGCTAAACTAAAAATATGAAACATGATTTTAACCACAAAGCAGAAACTTTCGATTCCCCTAAAAATATCTTTCTTGCAAACTTGGTTTGTCAAGCAGTCGAGAAACAGATTGATCTTCTATCAGACAAAGAAATTTTGGATTTCGGTGGAGGGACGGGGCTATTAGCCTTGCCTCTGGCCAAACAAGCAAAGTCTGTAACATTGGTGGATATTTCAGAGAAAATGCTGGAGCAAGCTCGTTTGAAAGCGGAGCGACAAGACATCAAGAATATCCAGTTTTTGGAGCAAGATTTATTGAAAAATCCCTTGGAGCAGCAATTTGACCTCATTGTTGTTTGTCGGGTTCTTCATCATATGCCTGATTTGGATGCGGCTCTCTCACTGTTTCATCAACATTTGAAGGAAGATGGACAACTCCTCGTTGCTGATTTTATCAAGACAGAAGCTAACCATCATGGATTTGATTTAGCTGAACTGGAAAACAGGCTAATTGAGCATGGTTTTTCATCTGTGCATAGTCAGATCCTCTATAGCGCTGAAGACCTGTTTCAAGGAAATTATTCAGAACTCTTTTTTACAGTAGCCCAAAAATCACTCGCCTAGTCAGGGAGTGATTTTTCTATAAGGATGGAAAAAAGAAGGGAAATTTGATAAGATAGGAATATGGATTTTGAAAAAATTGAACAAGCTTATACGTATTTACTAGAGAATGTCCAAGTCATTCAAAGTGATTTGGCGACCAACTTTTATGACGCCCTAGTGGAGCAAAACAGTATCTATTTGGATGGTGAGACTGAGCTAGAACAGGTCAAAGACAACAATCAATCTCTTAAGCGTTTAGCGCTTCGCAAAGAAGAATGGCTCAAGACCTACCAGTTTCTATTGATGAAGGCTGGGAAAACAGAACCTTTGCAGGCCAATCACCAGTTTACGCCAGATGCCATTGCTTTACTTTTGGTGTTTATTGTGGAAGAGTTGTTTAAAGAGGAGGAAATTACTATCCTCGAAATGGGTTCTGGCATGGGAATTTTGGGTGCTACTTTCTTGACCTCGCTTGATAAAAAGGTGGATTACTTGGGAATGGAAGTGGATGATTTGCTGATTGATTTGGCGGCTAGTATGGCAGATGTAATTGGTTTGCAGGCTGGCTTTGTCCAAGGAGATGCCGTTCGTCCACAAATGCTCAAAGAAAGCGATGTGGTCATCAGCGACTTGCCTGTCGGTTATTATCCTGATGATGCCGTTGCGTCGCGCCATCAAGTTGCTTCTAGTCAAGAACATACTTACGCTCATCACTTGCTCATGGAACAAGGGATTAAGTATCTCAAGTCAGATGGATATGCTATTTTTCTAGCTCCGAGTGATTTGTTGACCAGTCCTCAAAGTAATTTGTTGAAAGGCTGGTTGAAAGAGGAGGCAAGTCTAGCTGCTATGATTAGTCTGCCTGAAAATCTCTTTGCTAATTCCAAACAATCTAAGACTATTTTTATCTTACAGAAGAAAAGTGAAATAGCAGTAGAACCCTTTATTTATCCACTTGCTAGCTTACAAGATGCAAGTGTTTTAATGAAATTTAAAGAAAATTTTCAAAAATGGACTCAAGGTACTGAAATATAAAATAGATTTTGTTATAATAGTTGAAAACGCTTAAAAGGGGTATCATGTTATGACAAAAACAATTGCAATCAATGCAGGAAGTTCAAGTTTGAAATGGCAATTATACTTAATGCCAGAAGAAAAAGTATTGGCGAAAGGCTTGATTGAACGTATCGGTTTGAAAGATTCAATTTCAACTGTAAAATTTGACGGCCGTTCTGAACAACAAATTTTGGATATCGAAAATCATACACAAGCTGTTAAAATCTTATTGGATGACTTGATTCGTTTCGATATTATCAAGGCTTATGACGAGATTACAGGTGTTGGACACCGTGTTGTTGCCGGTGGAGAATATTTCAAAGCATCAACAGTTGTTGAAGGGGATGTTTTAGAAAAAGTTGAAGAGTTGAGTTTGTTAGCTCCTCTCCACAATCCAGCCAATGCTGCAGGTGTTCGTGCCTTCAAGGAATTGTTGCCAGACATTACCAGTGTAGTTGTTTTTGATACTTCCTTCCACACAAATATGCCAGAGAAAGCTTATCGCTACCCTCTACCAACAAAATATTACACAGAAAACAAGGTTCGTAAATATGGTGCCCACGGTACAAGTCACCAGTTTGTAGCAGGAGAAGCAGCAAAACTCTTGGGACGTCCATTAGAAGACTTGAAGTTGATTACCTGTCATATTGGTAACGGAGGCTCAATTACAGCTGTGAAAGCTGGTAAGTCTGTCGACACTTCTATGGGCTTCACGCCTCTGGGTGGTATTATGATGGGAACTCGTACAGGGGACATTGATCCAGCTATCATTCCTTACTTAATGCAATATACAGATGATTTTAACACACCAGAAGATATTAGTCGTGTTCTGAATCGTGAATCAGGTCTTTTGGGAGTTTCTGCTAATTCTAGCGATATGCGCGATATAGAAGCAGCTGTAGCAGAAGGGAATCACGACGCTAGCTTGGCTTATGAAATGTATGTTGACCGTATCCAAAAACATATCGGTCAGTACCTTGCAGTGCTAAATGGAGCAGATGCCATTGTTTTCACAGCAGGTGTCGGTGAAAATGCAGCGAATTTCCGTCGTGATGTAATCTCAGGAATTTCGTGGTTTGGCTGTGATGTTGATCCAGAAAAGAACGTCTTTGGCGTGACAGGAGACATCTCAACAGATGCAGCGAAGATCCGTGTATTGGTTATTCCAACAGATGAAGAATTGGTCATTGCCCGTGACGTTGAACGCTTGAAAAAATAACTAAAATCAGAAAAAATATTCAGTATAAGGAGTTGGGAAAGAGATTTTCTGGCTCCTTTTTCTGATGAAATTGTCCAAAACCTTGCTATGATTGGCTTTTTTGAAAAATATGGTATAATAGTAGTAATTTAATAGATGGAGTTGAGTTTTGAAGAAAAACTTTCGTGTAAAAAGAGAGAAAGATTTTAAGGCGATTTTCAAGGAGGGGACAAGTTTTGCCAATCGCAAATTTGTTGTCTACCAACTAGAAAACCAGAAAAACCATTTTCGAGTAGGTCTATCAGTTAGCAAAAAACTGGGGAATGCCGTCACTAGAAATCAAATTAAGCGACGGATTCGGCATATTATCCAGAATGCAAAAGGGAGTCTGGTAGAAGATGTCGACTTTGTTGTCATTGCTCGAAAAGGGGTTGAAACCTTGGAATACGCAGAGATGGAGAAAAATCTACTCCATGTATTAAAATTATCAAAGATTTACCGGGAAGGAAATGGGAGTGAAAAAGAAACTAAAGTTGACTAGTTTGCTAGGACTGTCTCTGTTAATCATGACAGCCTGTGCGACTAATGGGGCAACTAGTGATATTACAGCCGATTCGGCTGATTTTTGGAGTAAATTTGTTTACTCCTTTGCGGAAATCATTCGCTTTTTATCGTTTGATATCAGTATCGGAGTGGGGATTATTCTCTTTACGGTCTTGATTCGTACAGTGCTCTTGCCAGTCTTCCAAGTGCAAATGGTGGCTTCTAGGAAAATGCAGGAAGCTCAGCCACGCATTAAGGCGCTTCGAGAACAATATCCAGGTCGAGATATGGAAAGCAGAACCAAGCTAGAGCAGGAAATGCGTAAAGTCTTTAAAGAAATGGGTGTCAGACAGTCAGATTCTCTTTGGCCGATTTTGATTCAGATGCCGGTTATTTTAGCCTTGTTCCAAGCTCTATCAAGAGTTGACTTTTTGAAGACAGGTCATTTCTTATGGATTAACCTTGGTGGTGTAGATACAACCCTTGTTCTTCCGATTTTAGCAGCAGTATTCACCTTTTTAAGTACTTGGTTGTCCAACAAAGCCTTGTCTGAGCGTAATGGCGCTACGACGGCGATGATGTATGGGATTCCAGTCTTGATTTTTATCTTTGCAGTTTATGCGCCAGGTGGAGTCGCCCTATACTGGACAGTGTCCAATGCTTACCAAGTCTTGCAAACCTATTTCTTGAACAATCCATTCAAGATTATCGCAGAACGTGAGGCGGTAGTACAGGCACAGAAAGATTTGGAAAATAGAAAAAGAAAAGCCAAGAAAAAGGCTCAGAAAACGAAATAATAAGGAGGAATCTGGTAATGGTAGTATTTACAGGTTCAACTGTTGAAGAAGCAATCCAAAAAGGATTGAAAGAATTAGATATTCCAAGGAAGAAGGCACATATTAAAGTCATTTCTCGTGAGAAAAAAGGCTTTCTTGGTTTATTTGGTAAAAAACCAGCCCAAGTGGATATTGAAGCGATTAGTGAAACGACTGTTGTAAAAGCAAACCAACAAGCTGTAAAGGGAGTTCCAAAACAAATCAATGATTTGAATGAGCCTGTTAAAACAGTCAGTGAAGCAACTGTTGATTTGGGGCATGTTGTAGAAGCAATTAAAAAGATTGAAGAGGGAGGCCAAGGTATTTCTGATGAAGTCAAGGCTGAAATCTTAAAACATGAAAGACATGCCAGCACTATCTTAGAAGAAACTGGTCACATTGAGATTTTAAATGAGCTTCAAATCGAGGAAGCGATGAGGGAAGAAGCGGGCGCTGATGACCTTGAAACTGAGCAAGACCAAACTGAAAATCAAGACTTGACAGAGATGGGCTTGAAAGTTGAACCGAGCTTTGATATTGCCCAGGTGGCTACGGATGTGACTGCCTATGTTCAAGCAATTGTGGATGACATGGATGTTGAAGCCACACTTTCAAATGATTATAACCGTCGTAGTATCAATTTGCAAATTGACACTAACGAACCAGGTCGTATTATCGGCTACCACGGTAAAGTCTTGAAGGCCTTGCAGCTGTTGGCTCAAAATTATCTTTATAACCGCTATTCAAGAACCTTCTACATTACTATCAATGTCAATGATTATGTTGAACACCGTGCAGAAGTCTTGCAGACCTATGCGCAAAAATTGGCGATTCGTGTTTTAGAAGAAGGTCGCAGTCATCAAACGGATCCAATGTCAAATAGCGAACGCAAGATTATCCACCGTATTATTTCACGTATGGATGGCGTGACCAGTTACTCTGAAGGTGACGAGCCAAATCGCTATGTCGTTGTAGATACAGAATAAGTAAAATCAGGCTTGACCTGATTTTTTGCTAGCTAGAGGAGATGAAACTAATGTTGAATAAGATAAGAGATTATTTAGACTTTGCTGGTTTGCAGTACCGTAATCCTGATAAAGCAGGAGCAGAGCGAGAGAAAATGCTGGAATTGCGCCACAAAGGCCAAGAGGCTCGAAAGGCTTTTACAGAGCTAGCCAAAGCCTTTCAAGCAAGTCATCCAGAATGGCAACTCCAACAGACTAGCCAGTGGATGAATCAAGCGCAACGTTTGCGACCACATTTCTGGGTCTATCTACAGAGAGACGGACAAGTAACAGAGCCTATGCTAGCCTTACGTTTGTACGGGAATCCTTCTGATTTTGGTATTTCCTTAGAGGTCAGTTTCATCGAACGTAAGAAGGATGATCGAACTTTAGACAAGCAGACCAAAGTTTTAGAACTTCCAACCGTTGAAGGGATTTATTATCTAGCTTACTCTGATGGTCAAAGTCAAAGATGGGAGGCTACTGAGGAAAATCGACAAGTGTTAAGAGAAAAACTATCCCATCAGGAAGTTCGCAAAGTTTTAGTGAAGGCAGATGTTCCTGTGACTGCCAATTCATCTGAAGAGGAAATCGTAGAAGGTCTATTGAAATCTTATGCTAAAATTCTTCCCTATTATCTAGCTACGAGAAAATTAGATAATCCGTAAAATATCGTAAATCATACAGTCCAAGAGTGAACAGTCCGCTGTGTAATTCTTGGTCTTTTTGTTTCCGCTTTCAAAGTATATAATAAACTTACAAAAACAATTCAAAAGGAGAACAATTATGGAAGTTGTTTCAAGTGTTCTAAATTGGTTTTCTAGCAATATTTTGCAGAATCCCGCATTTTTCGTAGGTTTATTGGTGCTAATAGGATATGCACTTTTGAAAAAACCTGCTCATGACGTTTTCTCAGGTTTCGTTAAAGCAACAGTAGGGTATATGTTGCTCAACGTGGGTGCTGGTGGCTTGGTTACAACCTTCCGCCCAATCTTGGCAGCTCTTAACTACAAATTCCAAATTGGTGCAGCGGTTATCGACCCTTACTTTGGACTTGCTGCAGCAAACAACAAAATTGCGGCAGAGTTTCCAGATTTTGTTGGAACTGCAACTACAGCTCTATTGATTGGTTTTGGAATAAATATCTTGCTTGTGGCTCTTCGCAAGATTACGAAGGTAAGAACCCTCTTTATTACTGGTCACATCATGGTCCAACAAGCTGCGACTGTATCTCTTATGGTTCTATTCTTAGTCCCACAATTGCGTAATGCTTATGGTACAGCAGCTATCGGTATCATCTGTGGTCTTTACTGGGCAGTTAGTTCAAATATGACTGTTGAAGCAACTCAACGCTTGACTGGTGGTGGCGGATTTGCGATTGGTCACCAACAACAGTTTGCAATCTGGTTTGTAGATAAAGTAGCAGGACGTTTTGGTAAGAAAGAAGAAAGTCTAGACAATCTTAAATTACCTAAGTTCCTCTCAATCTTCCACGATACAGTTGTTGCATCTGCCACTTTGATGCTCGTTTTCTTTGGAGCCATTCTTTTAATCTTGGGTCCAGACATTATGTCTAATAAAGAAGTCATCACTTCAGGAACTCTATTCAATCCTGCTAAACAAGATTTCTTTATGTACATTATCCAAACAGCCTTCACCTTCTCAGTTTACTTGTTCGTTTTGATGCAAGGTGTTCGCATGTTCGTATCTGAGTTGACAAATGCCTTCCAAGGTATTTCAAACAAATTGTTGCCAGGTTCATTCCCAGCAGTCGACGTTGCAGCTTCTTATGGATTTGGTTCTCCAAATGCTGTCTTGTCTGGATTTGCCTTTGGTTTGATTGGTCAATTGATTACAATTGTCTTGCTCATCGTCTTTAAAAACCCTATCCTTATTATTACAGGATTTGTACCAGTGTTCTTTGATAATGCAGCAATTGCAGTTTACGCTGATAAGCGTGGTGGTTGGAAAGCAGCCGTTATCTTATCCTTCATCTCAGGTGTCCTCCAAGTTGCTTTAGGAGCTCTCTGTGTAGCCCTTCTCGACTTAGCATCTTACGGTGGGTACCATGGAAATATCGACTTTGAGTTCCCATGGCTTGGATTTGGATACATCTTTAAATATCTCGGCATTGTCGGTTATGTACTTGTATGTCTCTTCTTGATTGTTATTCCTCAACTTCAATTTGCCAAAGCAAAAGATAAAGAAAAATACTACAACGGTGAAGTTCAAGAAGAAGCATAGTTTTTAGAAAAGGAGAAAATAAAATGGTTAAAGTATTAGCAGCGTGTGGAAATGGTATGGGTTCATCTATGGTGATCAAAATGAAAGTGGAGAATGCCCTGCGTAAACTAGATCAAATTGATTTTACAGTCAATTCATGCAGTGTTGGTGAAGCAAAAAGTTTGGCAGCAGGTTATGATATTGTAATTGCATCCCTTCATTTAATTCACGAATTGGATGGACGTACAAATGGCAAATTAATTGGCTTGGATAATTTGATGGATGATAGAGAAATTACTGAAAAGCTGAGTCTAGCACTGGAGTAGCAGATTGGGGAGGAAACATCCTCCCTTGTTTATATAAGGAGGTAAATATGAATTTAAAACAAGCATTGATTGAAAACGATTCGATTAGACTAGGATTAGAGGCTACGGACTGGAAAGAAGCAGTCAAGGTAGCGGTAGATCCCTTGATTGAAAGTGGGGCTATTTTACCAGAGTATTATGATGCAATTATTGAATCGACTGAAGAATATGGTCCCTACTATATCTTAATGCCAGGGATGGCTATGCCCCATGCTAGACCAGAGGCAGGAGTACAGCGAGACGCCTTTTCACTTATCACTTTGAAACAACCAGTTGTCTTTTCGGATGGAAAAGAAGTATCTGTCTTATTAGCTTTGGCCGCTACAAGTTCAAAGATTCACACAAGTGTAGCTATTCCACAAATTATTGCCTTATTTGAATTAGAAGATTCTATCGCACGTTTACAGGCTTGCCAGACTAAAGAAGACGTCTTGGCCATGATTGAAGAATCTAAGGATAGCCCTTATCTCGAAGGATTGGATTTGGAAAGTTAGAAAGAGGAATAAAGAGATGACAAAAAGAATACCTAATTTACAAGTTGCATTAGACCATTCAGACTTGCAAGGAGCGATTAAAGCAGCTGTTTCTGTTGGTCATGAAGTAGATATTGTTGAAGCTGGAACTGTCTGCTTGCTTCAAGTTGGAAGTGAGCTGGTTGAAGTCTTGCGAAGCCTTTTCCCAGATAAGATTATTGTGGCAGACACAAAATGTGCCGATGCTGGTGGAACAGTTGCCAAAAATAATGCCGTTCGTGGAGCAGATTGGATGACTTGTATCTGTTGTGCAACCATCCCTACTATGGAAGCAGCTCTAAAGGCTATCAAAGCTGAACGTGGAGAGCGAGGCGAAATCCAGATTGAACTTTATGGAGATTGGACTTTTGAACAAGCTCAGCTTTGGCTAGATGCTGGGATCTCGCAAGCTATCTATCACCAATCTCGTGATGCCCTTCTTGCTGGTGAAACTTGGGGCGAAAAAGATCTTAATAAGGTTAAAAAACTCATCGATATGGGCTTCCGTGTTTCTGTAACAGGTGGTCTAGATGTAGATACTCTCAAACTTTTTGAAGGTGTTGATGTCTTTACCTTTATCGCAGGTCGTGGAATTACAGAGGCTGCGGATCCAGCAGGAGCAGCGCGTGCCTTCAAGGATGAAATCAAACGAATTTGGGGGTAAACCATGGCACGTCCGATTGGAATTTACGAAAAGGCAACCCCGATACACTTTACTTGGCTAGAACGTTTAAATTTTGCTAAGGAGTTAGGCTTTGATTTTGTCGAGATGTCTATTGATGAACGTGACGAGCGTTTAGCAAGACTTGACTGGAGCAAGGAAGAACGCTTGGAAGTTGTCAAAGCTATCTATGAAACAGGTGTCCGTATTCCGTCTATCTGTTTCTCAGGTCATCGTCGCTACCCATTGGGATCAAATGATCCAGTTCTAGAGGAAAAATCTCTGGAACTCATGAAAAAATGTATCGAATTAGCCCAAGACTTGGGAGTTCGTACTATTCAATTAGCTGGTTACGACGTTTACTATGAGGAAAAGTCACCCCAGACACGCCAACGTTTTATCAAAAATTTGAGAAAAGCTTGTGACTGGGCTGAAGAAGCTCAGGTGGTACTTGCTATTGAAATTATGGATGATCCTTTCATCAATAGCATCGAAAAATACTTGGCTGTAGAAAAAGAGATTGACTCTCCCTACCTCTTTGTATACCCAGATATTGGGAATGTGTCTGCATGGCATAATGATGTATACAGTGAATTTTATCTTGGTCATCATGCCATCGCGGCTCTCCATCTCAAGGATACTTATGCAGTGACAGAAAGTTCAAAGGGCCAATTCCGAGATGTACTTTTTGGGCAAGGTTGTGTCAAATGGGAAGAAGCTTTCGATATTTTAAAGCAAACCAATTATAATGGACCTTTCCTAATCGAAATGTGGTCTGAAAATTGTGAAACTGTAGAAGAAACACGCGCAGCCATTCAAGAGGCGCAAGCTTTTCTCTATCCACTAATTAAGAAAGCAGGTTTGATGTAAGATGAATCAAGTAATTAATGCTATGCGTAAACGAGTCTGTGATGCCAATCAATCATTGCCAAAACATGGACTTGTCAAATTTACCTGGGGTAATGTATCTGAAGTCAATCGCGAACTCGGTGTCATTGTTATCAAACCATCAGGTGTAGATTATGACGAATTGACACCTGAAAACATGGTGGTGACTGACCTAGATGGTAAGGTTCTAGAAGGAGATTTAAGACCATCTTCTGACCTTCCAACTCATGTGCAGTTATATAAGGCTTGGTCAGAAATTGCTAGTGTGGTCCACACCCATTCGACAGAAGCCGTTGGTTGGGCTCAGGCTGGACGTGATATTCCTTTCTATGGAACAACCCATGCTGATTATTTCTACGGTTCAATCCCTTGCGCCCGTAGTTTGACCAAGGATGAAGTAGAAGTATCTTATGAAAAAGATACTGGGCTGGTTATCGTAGAAGAGTTTGAACGTCGTGGTCTCAACCCTGTTGAAGTTCCAGGGATTGTCGTACGCAATCACGGTCCATTCACCTGGGGCAAAAATCCAGAGAATGCTGTTTATCACTCAGTTGTACTAGAGGAAGTATCAAAGATGAATCGTTTCACAGAACAGATTAATCCAAGGGTTGAACCTGCTCCTCAGTACATCCTAGAAAAACACTACCAACGTAAGCATGGACCAAATGCTTATTATGGTCAAAAGAAATAAGAAAATGAATTGAAAAGAGGCTGGGACCTTTCGATCCAAGCCTCGCTTTTGTAATTGTAAGTATTCATTATTAAGAGACTACTGTTGATAGTTGAAATGCGTTAGTGAATGTGATACTATTATAAAGTTGTTTTCAAGGCAGTTGATTGATAGAGGGGGATGAAATATGGTGTTAGATAAGGCGAGCTGCGACTTGCTTCAATATTTGATAAATCAAGAGACGTCCAAAACGATCATGGCCATTTCAAAAGATCTGGCTCAATCTCGAAGAAAAATCTACTATCACATTGATAAAATCAATGCTGCTCTAGGTGACGAGGCACTTCACATCATTAGTATTCCACGAATCGGTATTCATTTAACTGAAGAGCAGAGAGATGCTGGTTGTAAACTATTATCAGAAGTAGATTCGTACGATTATATCATGAGTGCGCATGAACGTATGATGATGATGTTACTTTGGATAGGTATTTCTAAAGAACGTATCACACTTGAAAAATTGATGGACTTGACAGAAGTGTCTCGGAATACGGTTCTCAATGATTTAAATACTATTCGCTACCAACTGACCTTGGAGCAGTATCAGGTGACCTTGCAAGTTAGCAAATCGCAGGGTTATTACCTTCATGCCCATCCTCTCAACAAAATTCAGTATCTTCAATCGCTTTTATATCACATCTTTATGGAGGAAAATGCAACGTTTATTGCCATCTTAGAAGATAAGATGAAAGAGAGACTAGAGGATGAGTATTTTCTTTCTGTTGAGATGCATCAATTTTTTAAGGAACAGGTTCCCCTGGTTGAACAAGATTTAGGAAAGAAAATAAACCATCATGAAGTCACCTTTATGTTACAGGTGCTTCCTTATTTGCTGTTGAGTTGTAATAATGTGGTGCGGTATCAGGAACGGCATCAGGAGATAGAAAAAGAGTTCTCCTTGATAAGAAAACGAATTGAGTATCAAGTGTCCAAGAAATTAGGAGAACGTTTGTTTCAGAAGTTTGGGATTTCCTTGTCAGAACTTGAGGTTTCCCTCGTAGCCGTTCTCCTCCTCTCCTATCGTAAGGATTTGGATATCCATGCAGAAAGCGATGATTTTCGTCAATTAAAACTTGCTTTAGAAGAATTTATCTGGTATTTTGAATCACAAATTAGAATGGAGATTGAGAACAAGGATGATTTGTTACGAAATTTGATGATCCACTGTAAGGCCTTGTTATTTAGAAAAACTTATGGTATTTTTTCTAAAAATCCTCTAACAAAACAAATTCGATCCAAGTATGGAGAATTATTTTTAGTCACTAGAAAATCTGCGGAAATTTTAGAAGGAGCATGGTTTATTCGGCTAACAGATGATGATATCGCCTATTTGACGATTCATATTGGAGGATTTTTAAAGTATACACCATCGTCTCAAAAAAATATGAAAAAAATTTATCTCGTTTGTGATGAAGGTGTCGGGGTTTCGAAACTTTTGCTGAAGCAATGTCGACTTTATCTGCCGAATGAGCAAATTGATGCCGTATTTACTACAGAACAATTTAAGAGTGTAGAAGATATTGCACAGGTTGATGTAGTGATTACCACTAATGATGATCTAGATAGCAAATTTCCTGTTTTGAAGGTCAATCCTATACTTGAAGCAGAAGATATTTTAAAAATGATAGACTATCTCAAAAACAAGGTGTTTCGCAATAATAGCAACAGTTTCAGCGAAAGTCTATCTAGTCTTATCTCGTCCTATATTGTGGATAGGCAGCTAGCCAGTAATTTTCAGGAAGAAGTACAAACACTCATCAATCAAGAACTAGTAGTTCAAGCTTTTTTAGAAGATATGTAAAGGACAGTCCAATGATGAACACAAACATGTGTTTTTCTTGGTCTTTTTTAGTGTTTTGAAGGGTGGTATACTAATCTCAAAGATAATAAATATATCCAAAGGAGATAACATATGCCAAATGTAAAAGAGATTACAAGAGAATCATGGATTTTAGCTACTTTCCCAGAGTGGGGAACATGGTTGAACGAAGAAATCGAAGAGGAAGTCGTTCCTGAAGGCAACTTTTCCATGTGGTGGCTAGGAAACTGCGGTGTATGGATTAAGACACCAGGCGGAGCCAATGTGGTTATGGACTTGTGGTCAAACCGTGGGAAATCAACTAAGAAAGTAAAAGACATGGTCTGGGGACACCAAATGGCCAATATGGCTGGTGTACGCAAACTTCAACCAAACTTGCGCGTGCAACCAATGGTTATTGACCCATTTGCAATCAATGAACTGGACTACTACTTGGTTTCTCACTTCCATAGTGACCATATTGACATCAATACAGCGGCTGCGATTGTCAACAATCCAAAACTCAACCATGTGAAATTTGTCGGACCTTACGAATGTGGTGAAATCTGGAAAAAATGGGGTGTGCCAGAAGAGCGCATCATCGTTATCAAACCGGGTGAAAGTTTTGAATTTAAAGACATTAAAGTCACAGCCGTTGAATCATTCGACCGTACTTGCTTGGTTACTTTGCCAGTCGAAGGTGCCAAAGAAAACGACGACAACTTGAAAGGTCTGCCAGTGACAGACGAAGAAATGGCTCGTAAGGCTGTCAACTACGTCTTTGAAACTCCGGGCGGAACTATTTACCACGGGGCTGATTCTCACTTCTCAAACTACTTTGCAAAACACGGAAAAGACTTTGATATTGATGTTGCCATTAACAACTACGGGGACAACCCAATCGGTATCCAAGATAAGATGACGTCTATCGATTTGCTTCGTATGGCTGAAAATCTGCGCGCCAAAGTTATCATCCCAGTTCACTACGATATTTGGTCTAACTTTATGGCTTCAACCGACGAAATCCTTGCCCTTTGGAAAATGCGTAAGGAACGCTTGCAATATCAATTCCACCCATTCATCTGGGAAGTTGGTGGCAAGTACACTTATCCGCAAGATAAGGATAGAATTGAGTACCACCACCCACGTGGATTTGACGACTGCTTCGAGCACGACTCTAATATCCAATTCAAGGCTCTGCTCTAATTATTTGAGAAGATTTGGAAGGGATTTGCCTTGCTAGTCCAAATAGATTTTCAATAGCTATAAAACACGTAAATAAGATTATCCGTATGTTGCTATATGCGGATAATTTTCATATAATAGAAATAGATAGAAAATGCGCGAGGTACTTGCCTCGTTGTCAAATATGAAAGGAAACTCTATGTCAAATTTATCTGTTAATGCAATTCGTTTCTTAGGTATTGACGCCATCAATAAAGCCAACTCAGGTCACCCAGGTGTGGTTATGGGAGCGGCTCCGATGGCTTATAGCCTCTTTACAAAACAACTTCGTATCAATCCAGCTCAACCAAACTGGATTAACCGTGATCGCTTTATTCTTTCAGCAGGACATGGTTCAATGCTTCTTTATGCCCTTCTTCACCTTTCTGGTTTTGAAGATGTCAGCATGGATGAGATCAAGAGCTTCCGCCAATGGGGTTCAAAAACACCTGGTCACCCAGAATTTGGCCATACAGCAGGGATTGATGCTACGACAGGTCCTCTAGGGCAAGGAATTTCAACTGCCACTGGTTTTGCCCAGGCAGAACGTTTCTTGGCAGCCAAATATAACCGCGAAGGCTACAATATCTTTGACCACTATACTTACGTTATCTGTGGAGACGGAGACTTGATGGAAGGTGTCTCAAGTGAGGCGGCTTCATACGCAGGCTTGCAAAAACTAGATAAGTTGGTTGTCCTTTATGATTCAAATGACATCAACTTGGATGGTGAGACAAAGGATTCCTTTACAGAAAGCGTTCGTGACCGTTACAATGCCTACGGTTGGCATACTGCCTTGATTGAAGATGGAACAGACTTGGAAGCAATCCATGCAGCTATCGAAACAGCAAAAGCTTCAGGTAAACCATCTTTGATTGAAGTGAAGACTGTTATTGGATACGGTTCTCCAAATAAACAAGGAACTAATGCCGTACACGGTGCTCCTCTTGGAGCAGATGAAACTGCAGCTACTCGTCAAGCTCTCGGTTGGGACTATGAACCATTTGAAATCCCAGAACAAGTTTATGCTGATTTCAAAGAACATGTTGCAGACCGTGGCGCATCAGCTTATGAAGCTTGGACAAAATTAGTTGCTGATTATAAAGAAGCGCATCCAGAATTGGCTGCAGAAGTAGAAGCCATTATTGATGGACGTGATCCAGTTGAAGTGACTCCAGCAGACTTCCCAGCTTTAGAAAATGGTTTCTCTCAAGCAACTCGTAATTCAAGCCAAGATGCCTTGAATGTTGTGGCAGCTAAGTTACCAACCTTCCTAGGTGGATCAGCTGACCTAGCTCACTCAAATATGACTTATATCAAAACTGACGGACTTCAAGACGATGCCAATCGCTTGAACCGTAACATTCAGTTTGGTGTTCGTGAATTTGCAATGGGAACGATCTTGAACGGGATGGCCCTTCATGGTGGACTTCGTGTATACGGTGGAACTTTCTTCGTCTTCTCTGACTATGTGAAGGCAGCTGTCCGCTTGTCAGCCTTGCAAGGTCTTCCTGTGACTTATGTCTTTACCCACGATTCAATCGCAGTTGGAGAAGACGGTCCAACGCATGAACCGGTGGAACATTTGGCAGGTCTTCGTGCCATGCCAAATCTAAACGTTTTCCGTCCAGCAGATGCGCGTGAAACGCAAGCAGCTTGGTACCTTGCAGTGACAAGTGAGAAAACACCAACTGCCCTTGTCTTGACACGTCAAAACTTGACTGTTGAAGAGGGAACAGACTTCGACAAGGTTGCAAAAGGTGCCTATGTTGTCTATGAAAATGCAGCAGACTTTGATACCATCTTGATTGCGACAGGTTCAGAGGTCAATCTTGCTGTCTCAGCTGCCAAAGAATTGGCTAGTCAAGGTGAAAAAGTCCGAGTAGTCAGTATGCCATCTACAGATGTCTTTGATAAACAAGATGCAGCTTACAAGGAAGAAATTCTTCCAAATGCAGTCCGCCGTCGTGTTGCAGTTGAAATGGGTGCAACTCAAAACTGGTACAAATATGTTGGACTAGATGGTGCTGTTCTTGGTATTGATACCTTCGGAGCCTCTGCACCAGCACCAAAAGTATTGGCAGAATATGGCTTTACTGTAGAAAATCTTGTGAAAGTTGTTCAAAACTTGAAATAATTCTAAAAATCAGGGCGCAAGCTCTGGTTTTTCTTATTAGAAAAGCAAGGTACAATCTTGTAAAAGTAGCTGAAATTTGATATAGTAGTCCTATGTAAAAGACAAAGGAGAATATAATGGAATCACAATATACATTTTTAATCATTCTTGTGGCTATGTTGGGCTTGATGTTCTTTACGCAACGCTCTCAAAAGAAACAAGCACAAAAACGTATGGAAAGTTTGAATAAACTACAAAAAGGCTATGAAGTGATTACAATCGGGGGCCTTTATGGAACAGTCGATGAAGTAGATACGGAGAAGGGGACAATTGTTCTTGATGTAGATGGAGTTTACTTGACTTTTGAACTAGCTGCTATCAAGACCGTATTACCACTTAAAGAAACAGCTTCACTCGAAGGTGCAATTGAAAAATAAGACGGGATTACTGACTCCCGTTTTTCTGTAAAAGAAAGGAAATGGGATGAAAAAACTAGTCTTTGTCTGTCTGGGAAATATTTGCCGTAGCCCTATGGCCGAGTTTGTGATGAAATCAATGACAGATAATTATGAAATCCAAAGTCGAGCGACTTCCTCTTGGGAACATGGCAATCCGATTCATAAGGGAACTCAAGGGATTTTTCAAGAGTATGAGATTCCTTATGAAAAAGGCAAGACATCGCTTCAGATTAGTAAGGAAGATTTTGAATCCTTTGATTATATTATCGGAATGGATGCTTCAAATGTTTCTGACTTACGTCAGATGTGTCCAGCAGACTGTCAAGATAAGATTTACTCATTCGCATCTGAAAGTGTTCCAGATCCTTGGTATACAGGAGATTTTGAAGAAACCTATCGACGTGTTCAAGAGGGCTGTCAAGCTTGGCTAGAACGTTTAGAAAAGGAGAGTGAAGGTGGAAAATCTTAAGAATTTTTACGAGAAGTATCGTGTCTATCTGACTCGTCCACGTTTAGAGCTTTTGGCAGTAGTTACGATTGTTTTTTGTGCTGTACTCGTCTTTTTTCTAAATATTCCCGGAAAAGGTGTCTTAAAACTCGATAATGGAAATATTGTTTACGATGGCAGTCTTGTCCGTGGTAAAATGAATGGACAAGGTACCATCACCTTCCAAAATGGAGACCAATATACAGGTGGCTTCAACAATGGAGCCTTCAACGGAAAAGGTACCTTTCAATCCAAAGAAGGCTGGACCTACGAAGGTGATTTTGTAAATGGTCAGGCTGAAGGAAAAGGAAAACTAACAACAGAACAAGAAGTCGTGTATGAAGGGACTTTTAAACAAGGCGTTTTTCAACAAAAATAAAGCCTCCTTATCAAAGGAGGTATTGTTAAAACCAAATAAGTAAGCGCTTACCTGTAAATCCCTTTCTTTCCAAGCTCCTCTTCCAAGCAAGTTTGTGAAATAAAAAAATATTTGAAATAAATTTCACAAACTTTAAAGAAAAAGCTTGCTAAGAAAAGAAACTAGCAAACATTTCACAAGGTGCTAAAAATTCTTTGTGAAATGTTTATGAAACTGTTTACAAAGTTGAAATAATGCGTTATAATAAACTTGTGAAAAAATTAACAAAGGATTTAATCCTTGAAAGCTATGGAGGAAAATATGGCTGATAAAAAAACTGTGACACCAGAGGAAAAGAAACTCGCTGCTGAAAAGCATGTCGATGGCTTGGTGCAAAAAGCTCTAGTTGCCCTTGAAGAAATGCGTAAGTTGGACCAAGAGCAAGTTGACTACATCGTAGCGAAAGCGTCAGTGGCAGCTTTGGATGCCCACGGAGAATTGGCTTTACATGCCTTTGAAGAAACAGGACGTGGTGTATTTGAAGATAAAGCAACTAAGAACTTGTTTGCTTGTGAACATGTAGTAAACAACATGCGCCACACTAAAACAGTTGGTGTTATTGAAGAAGACGATGTAACAGGTTTGACTCTTATTGCTGAACCGGTCGGTGTTGTTTGTGGTATCACTCCTACAACAAACCCAACATCAACAGCAATCTTCAAATCATTGATTTCATTGAAGACGCGTAATCCAATCGTTTTTGCCTTCCACCCATCAGCTCAAGAATCATCAGCTCACGCAGCTCAAATCGTTCGTGATGCTGCGATTAAAGCAGGAGCGCCTGAAAACTGCGTACAGTGGATCACTGAACCATCTATGGAAGCAACTAGTGCCCTTATGAACCACGAAGGTGTTGCGACAATCCTTGCAACAGGTGGTAATGCTATGGTTAAAGCCGCATACTCATGTGGTAAACCAGCTCTTGGGGTAGGTGCTGGAAACGTTCCAGCTTATGTTGAAAAATCAGCAAATATCCGTCAAGCAGCACACGATATCGTTATGTCTAAATCATTTGATAACGGTATGGTCTGTGCATCTGAACAAGCAGTTATCATTGATAAAGAAATTTACGATGAATTTGTAGCAGAGTTCAAATCTTACCACACTTACTTTGTAAACAAAAAAGAAAAAGCTCTTCTTGAAGAATTCTGCTTTGGCGTGAAAGCAAACAGCAAAAACTGTGCTGGTGCAAAATTGAACGCTGATATCGTTGGTAAACCAGCAACTTGGATTGCAGAGCAAGCAGGATTTACAGTTCCAGAAGGAACAAACATTCTTGCTGCAGAATGTAAAGAAGTTGGTGAAAATGAGCCATTGACTCGTGAAAAATTGTCACCAGTTATCGCAGTTTTGAAATCTGAAAGCCGTGAAGATGGTATTACTAAGGCTCGTCAAATGGTTGAATTTAACGGTCTTGGACACTCAGCAGCTATCCACACAGCTGACGAAGAATTGACTAAAGAATTTGGTAAAGCTGTTAAAGCTATTCGTGTTATCTGTAACTCACCTTCTACTTTCGGTGGTATCGGGGACGTTTACAATGCCTTCTTGCCATCATTGACACTTGGATGTGGTTCTTACGGACGCAACTCAGTTGGGGATAACGTTAGTGCCATTAACCTCTTGAACATCAAAAAAGTCGGAAGACGGAGAAATAACATGCAATGGATGAAACTTCCTTCAAAAACATACTTTGAACGTGATTCAATTCAATACCTTCAAAAATGTCGTGACGTTGAACGTGTCATGATCGTTACTGACCATGCCATGGTAGAGCTTGGTTTCCTTGATCGTATCATCGAACAACTTGATCTTCGTCGCAATAAGGTTGTTTACCAAATCTTTGCTGATGTGGAACCAGATCCAGATATCACAACTGTAAATCGTGGTACTGAGATTATGCGTGCCTTCAAACCAGATACAATTGTCGCTCTCGGTGGTGGATCTCCAATGGATGCTGCTAAAGTAATGTGGCTCTTCTATGAACAACCAGAAGTGGACTTCCGTGACCTTGTTCAAAAATTCATGGATATCCGTAAACGTGCCTTCAAGTTCCCATTGCTTGGTAAGAAGACTAAATTCATCGCGATTCCAACTACATCTGGTACAGGATCTGAAGTAACACCATTTGCCGTTATCTCTGATAAAGCAAATAACCGTAAATACCCAATCGCCGACTACTCATTGACACCAACTGTGGCAATCGTAGACCCTGCTTTGGTATTGACAGTTCCTGGATTTGTTGCTGCGGATACTGGTATGGACGTATTGACTCACGCGACTGAAGCTTACGTATCACAAATGGCTAGCGACTACACTGACGGTCTTGCACTTCAAGCCATCAAACTTGTATTCGAAAACCTTGAAAGCTCAGTTAAGAATGCAGACTTCCACTCACGTGAGAAAATGCATAACGCTTCAACAATCGCTGGTATGGCCTTTGCTAATGCCTTCCTAGGTATTTCTCACTCAATGGCCCATAAGATTGGTGCGCAATTCCACACAATCCACGGTCGTACGAATGCTATCTTGCTTCCATATGTCATTCGCTACAACGGTACACGTCCAGCTAAGACAGCAACATGGCCTAAGTACAACTACTACCGTGCAGATGAAAAATACCAAGATATCGCACGCATGCTTGGCCTTCCAGCTTCTACACCAGAAGAAGGGGTTGAATCTTACGCAAAAGCTGTCTACGAACTTGGTGAGCGCGTAGGTATCCAAATGAACTTCAAGGCACAAGGAATCGATGAAAAAGAATGGAAAGAACATTCTCGTGAATTGGCCTTCCTTGCTTACGAAGACCAATGTTCACCAGCTAACCCACGTCTTCCAATGGTTGACCATATGCAAGAAATCATCGAAGATTCTTACTATGGCTACAAAGAAAGACCAGGACGCCGTAAATAATTGTTATCAGCCTAGAGGCAGGAGAAATCCTGTCTCTTTTTTTGTAATTCTATTTGAAAAATGGTATAATCATCGCATATATTTATTTGAAAATCAAATCTTTAATAATCATGCGAGGGGCAAATGAACAAGATAAATGAGTTAGGGGATAAAGTGCGACTTTTAAGAGAGGAGAGAGGACTTAGTCGTCCAGTTTTTTGCGGGGATGAGTCTGAACTATCAGTGCGTCAGTTGGTGAGGATCGAAAAAGGAGAATTTCGACCGACGATAAAAACCCTAGAATATATTGCAGATCGATTAGAAATTCCGTCCTACGTCTTGATGCCAGATTATAAGGAATTGCCTAAACGCTACCAAGAATTAAAGTACTTTCTTTTACATCACCCTGACTACGGAGACAAGGAGTTGCAAGAACAAAAGGAAGAATATTTTGATGAGATTTTTGAGAATTTTTATGATGATTTGCCACGTGATGAGAAAATGCTAGTGGATTGCCTTCAAGCTATAGATGAAGTGAGGGCGACGGATAATGAACAGTATGGAATAGCGCTTTTAGATGAATCTTTTGAGGAACTATGGAATCAAAGAGAATTTTCCTTTTCAGACCTTTTAAAAATTAGATTGTATTTTTTGTGTAGTTATTTAGAAAATATAAAAAAAGGACAGTTATCTATTAGCGAACAGCAGAAACTTCAATTAATGTTTCAAAAAGTGTGTAATAACGTAGAAAATAGTGGTACGGACGATTTATTTCTTGTTCGTGATGTGTTATTTGCAGGGCTGGGAAGTTGTGAATTATTGAATGACTTAGAGTTATTTAAGTTAGCTGTGGAAAAACTTAATTGGATTTCTGAAAAAACACGAGATTTCCAAAAACAACCGATTGTCTTGATGGTAGAATGGAAATATTATATTCAGACAGATTATGAAACAGCCAAACAAAAGTATGAAGAAGCAAAAATGATGGCGAGGATGTTTGGCAATGAGAAGTTAATCGTTAGTTTAGATAATGAATGGAGCGAAGACTTAGAAAGGTATTGTTGAATGCTTTATAGGAGTGACATTTCTGTCATTGAGAGAATGCCGCTTTTTTGTTACAATGAATTTTATACTCAATGAAAATCAAAGAGCAAACTAGGAAACTAGCCGCAGGCTGTACTTGAGTACGGCAAGGCGACGTTGACGTGGTTTGAAGAGATTTTCGAAGAGTATTACTTGATATACATCCAGAAGCAAACGAGGCAATAGAGAGAAAATTTTAAGTAGTAGGCCTATAGGGTCAATCAACTTGAAGGATTTTCTATCAGTACGATGTATGACGATAACGGTTTTAAATAAGGGGGAAAGAATGTCCATTTTATCCATTAAAAATATTTCAAAGTTTTACGCCTTGGACGGTAAACATCAAGAGCAGGCTTTAAAGAATATAAACCTGCAGATTGCAAAAGGTAAAATTACAGCGATTTACGGACCGTCAGGCTGTGGCAAAACCAGTCTACTCAATATCATCAGCGGTTTAGATAGACAATATGAAGGAGTTTTAGAATTTAAAGGGGAATCCCTCCGTGACTTATCAGAGATTGAACTAACTCAATTTCGTAAAAACAAGATTGGATTTGTGTTTCAAAACTTTAATCTCATTCCTCATCAATCTGTCTTGGACAATGTCAAGCTACCTCTCTATGTCAAAGATTTATCTGATAGGGAGATGACAATGATTGCAAAGGAGCAATTAAGTAACTTGGGCATGGAGCCTTTTATGGCTAAAAATGTTAAACAGCTTTCTGGCGGGCAAAAGCAACGCGTAGCAATCGCGCGTGCTTTGGTAAATCAGCCTGATATGATTGTAGCAGACGAGCCAACGGGTTCGCTGGACTCTCAATCCCAAGAAATGGTATTGGAAGTATTTAAAAAATTAGCCCAAACAGGGAAAACAGTATTGATCGTAACCCATAATCCAGAGGTTGCTGAATATGCAGATGTGATTATCAAAATGAAGGATGGTGAAGTCGTTGAAGAAGTCAAAAAATAAAGGATTATCATTGAAAAATAAATTCAAACTTTCTTTAAATAACTTTCTGGAAAGAAAGTGGCGTAACCTATTGATTGCGCTAGCAACCTCAATCGGTTTTGTAGGAGTCTTAATTTCTTTCGGCTTGGGAAATGCATTGATTTCGATGATTGATGAAAATACGAATGGAGGTCAAATCCCTTCTCAAGTTCAGATTGCTTTAAACACAAAAAATGTTGGACGAGGCTTTTTGAACCAAGATGATAAGAACTATATCACGGATACAGTTGGAAAAGAAGCTATTAAATATTTGGAGAGTCCTTTTGGGATGATCATGTCAAATATTACTATAGATGGTCAAGAAATGGATCTTAGCCAAACGATGCCTTCTTATGCTCAAGTAGTGAGTCTCTATGAGGATACAAGTATCTCTGTTAGTAGTAATGAGGCGGACAAAGTATTGGCTGGCTCCCTCTATACTGATGCAAATGAACAGGGTTTGACAATTCCAATCAGTTTACTAAAAAATTGGAATGAACAGACAGGAAAAAATCTGACAGCTAGTGATATTATTGGCAAATCAGTCTCAGCCAGCATTGTAGAAAATGATGCTGAAGCTAGCAAGACCGCTCAATTTCAAACAAAGATTGTACGTGTGATCAATGATGAAGATGACATGGAGGACAGCAACAGTTTCATGCCGTCTCATCAAATGGAAACGATTTTGAAAGAGGCTGGATTTACAAAAGCTGTATCTTATTTTATCTTGGAACTCAAAGATCCATCACAAACAAAAGCGATAACAGAAGAATTGCAGAAAAACAAGAAGTATACTGTTCTTTCTCAACAGAAGGTTCTTGATATTGTGATTACTTTTATTCGTGTCATTCAGGGATTGTTGATTGTGCTTTCCTCACAAGCTATTGTGGTAGCAGCGGTCATGATTGGTATTATCATTTACATCAATATCATGCAACGTTCTAAGGAAATAGGTGTCATGAAGGCAGTTGGTTATCAAAATCGCGATGTCAAAGGGATTTTTATTTACGAGGCTATTTGGATTGTAGGCATTGCCTTGCTGCTGGCATTTTTGGTTGCACAAGGGGTGGGAAGTTTGGCGAATGTGATTGTAAGTCACTTTTACCCATCCATCACGAAGATTTTTGAATTAAATTTGTTATCTGTTTTAGGAACTCTAGCTTTCGCTCTCTTACTTGGCTATGTCTCAGCCTACTTCCCAGCACGTAAAATTAGTAAAATGGATCCTGTAGAATCGCTACGCTATGAATAGTCAAGGGAGTTATTAGATTATCGTCCCCAAAAAAGAAACTAACATAGAAAAACAATGCCCGTACTTGCAATTCAACTCAAATAGTTATATAATAGGTTTGTTGAAAGGTGATTTGTAGTGATTCAAGTTACTCTTTTCACAATAAAAATTTCATGATTTTCATAAGGAGGAAATCACTAATGGTAGTTAAAGTTGGTATTAACGGTTTCGGACGTATCGGTCGTCTTGCTTTCCGTCGTATCCAAAACGTAGAAGGTGTTGAAGTTACTCGTATCAACGACCTTACAGATCCAGTTATGCTTGCACACTTGTTGAAATACGACACAACTCAAGGTCGTTTCGACGGTACTGTTGAAGTTAAAGAAGGTGGATTTGAAGTTAACGGTAAATTCATCAAAGTTTCTGCTGAACGTGATCCAGAACAAATCGACTGGGCTAACGACGGTGTAGAAATCGTTCTTGAAGCTACTGGTTTCTTTGCTAAGAAAGCAGCTGCTGAAAAACACTTGCACGCTGGTGGAGCTAAAAAAGTTGTTATCACTGCTCCTGGTGGAAACGACGTTAAAACAGTTGTATTCAACACTAACCACGACGTTCTTGACGGTACTGAAACAGTTATCTCAGGTGCTTCATGTACTACAAACTGCTTGGCTCCAATGGCTAAAGCTCTTCATGATAACTTCGGTATCGTTGAAGGATTGATGACTACTATCCACGCTTACACTGGTGACCAAATGATCCTTGACGGACCACACCGTGGTGGTGACCTTCGCCGTGCTCGCGCTGGTGCTGTAAACATCGTTCCTAACTCAACTGGTGCTGCAAAAGCTATCGGTCTTGTAATCCCAGAATTGAACGGTAAATTGGACGGAGCTGCTCAACGTGTTCCTGTTCCAGCAGGTTCTGTAACTGAGTTGGTAGCAGTTCTTGAAAAGAACGTTACTGTTGACGAAGTGAACGCAGCTATGAAAGCAGCTTCAAACGAATCATACGGATACACTGAAGATCCAATCGTATCTTCAGATATCCTAGGTATGTCTTACGGTTCATTGTTTGACGCAACTCAAACTAAAGTTCTTGACGTTGACGGTAAACAATTGGTTAAAGTTGTATCATGGTACGACAACGAAATGTCATACACTGCACAACTTGTTCGTACTCTTGAATACTTCGCAAAAATCGCTAAATAATTCATGAGTCGATAAAAAGCAAGGCCTCTTGGTCTTGCTTTTCTTATATGGAAAAATGGATGACGCAATCATCCATTCTTTTTTAATTCTTTTTCGAAAGTATCTGAGAGGATAGTGAAGCTTAATTTCTCTAATGTAAGCGGATGGGTAAAGGACAGTCGAAAGGCGTGGAGCATAAGCCGACTTGTTTTTGATTTACTATTATAGAGAGGGTCGCCTAAAATAGGGAAATTATGATGCGAAAGGTGCACACGAATCTGATGGGTTCGCCCTGTCTTTAGCTTGCAACGAACCAAGGAAGTTTTGTTTGGAAATTGCTTTAATCTGCTTACATGCGTTTCAGCATATTGTCCATTTTTTGTATCAACTATTCGCTTTCTGCGATCATGGCGATCACGTCCAATTTTGTCTTTGAAAACAAGTTCTTTGCTGTTGATATGTCCATCAACTAGTGCCCAGTATTCCCTAGAAATCTCTTTTTTCTCTAGTAAGCGATTGAGAATGGGGAGGATAAAAGGATTTTTGGCAAAGAGAACCAAACCACTGGTTTCCATATCCAGGCGGTGAACGACATAGCAGGTTTGGCCAACATAGGCAGTGACATGGTTAAGAAGGGCGATTTCGTTTGGCTGATTACCATGCGTTTTCATCCCCTCTGGTTTGTTTACAATAATCAAGTGTTGATCTTGATAAACTTCCTGCACTAAGTCTGGGTTGCCCCAAGGGATTTCTTTTTCGGGATAATCTTCCTCGTCAAAAGTCAACTGGCAAACATCTCCAGGACTTACCATCTCGTTCCAATGAACTTCTCGCTGATTAATCAAAATGTGTTTCTTGATTCTTAAAAAATGACGGATTTTTCTAGGGATGAGGAGTTGCTCCTCCAGTAATTGCTTTACTGTCATTTGAGGTAGAGAGTCTGGTAATGTAAATGTGAATTGCATACAGATATTGTAACAAAAAAAGCCCTATTTGGATAGGAAATAGCTAAATTCTTGTCTTCCTATGATGAAGATGATAAAATAAACGCATGAAATTAGATAAATTATTCGAGAAATTTCTTTCTCTTTTTAAAAAAGAAACAAGTGAACTAGAAGATTCTGATTCTACTAGCTTACGTCGTTCTCGCAGTGATAGAAAAAAATTGGCCCAAGTGGGTCCAATTCGAAAATTCTGGCGTCGTTATCATCTAACAAAGATTGTCCTTATACTAGGTTTGAGTGCAGGCTTGCTAGTTGGAACCTATTTGTTTGCTGTAGCCAAGTCAACCAATGTCAATGATTTGCAAAATGCCTTGAAAACTCGAACACTCATTTTTGACCGTGAAGAAAAGGAGGCAGGTGCCTTGTCTGGTCAAAAAGGAACTTATGTTGAATTGACTGATATCAGTAAAAATTTGCAGAATGCCGTTATTGCGACAGAAGACCGTTCTTTCTATAAAAATGACGGGATTAACTATGGTCGTTTCTTCTTGGCTATTGTCACTGCTGGACGTTCAGGTGGTGGTTCTACTATTACCCAACAGCTGGCTAAAAACGCCTATTTGTCTCAGGATCAAACTGTTGAGAGAAAAGCGAAGGAATTTTTCCTTGCCTTAGAATTAACAAAAAAATATAGTAAGGATCAAATTCTAACCATGTACCTTAACAATGCCTATTTTGGAAATGGTGTGTGGGGTGTAGAAGATGCGAGTAAGAAATACTTTGGAGTTTCTGCATCAGAAGTGAGTCTGGATCAAGCTGCCACTCTGGCAGGAATGCTAAAGGGGCCGGAACTGTATAATCCTTTGAATTCTGTACAAGATTCGACTAATCGTCGCGATACTGTCTTGCAAAATATGCTTGCAGCAGGATATATTGATAAAAATCAAGAAAGCGAAGCTGCAGAAGTTGATATGACTTCGCAATTACAAGATAAGTATGAAGGAAAAATTTCAGATTACCGCTACCCCTCTTATTTTGACGCGGTTGTTAATGAAGCTGTTTCCAAGTATAATCTAACAGAGGAAGAAATTGTCAATAATGGCTACCGCATTTATACAGAGCTGGACCAAAACTACCAAGCAAATATGCAGGTTGTCTATGAAAATACAGCGCTATTTCCGAGGGCAGAGGATGGAACATTTGCTCAATCAGGAAGTGTAGCTCTTGAACCGAAAACAGGGGGAGTTCGTGGGGTTGTCGGTCAAGTTGCTGACAATGATAAAACTGGATTCCGGAATTTCAACTATGCAACCCAATCGAAACGTAGCCCTGGTTCTACAATTAAGCCTTTAGTTGTTTATACGCCAGCAGTTGAGGCAGGTTGGGCTTTGAATAAGCTCTTGGATAACCATACCATGCAGTATAACAGCTATAAGGTTGATAACTATGCAGGAATCAAAACGAGTCGAGAAGTTCCCATGTATCAAGCCTTGGCAGAATCGCTTAATCTACCTGCTGTTGCCACTGTTAATGATTTGGGCGTCGACAAGGCTTTTGAGGCAGGCGAAAAATTCGGACTCAACATGGAAAAGGTCGACCGTGTTCTTGGTGTCGCCTTGGGAAGCGGTGTTGAAACCAACCCTCTTCAAATGGCTCAAGCATATGCTGCCTTTGCAAATGAAGGTTTAATGCCGGAAGCACATTTTATTAGTAGAATTGAAAATGCTAGTGGGCAAGTTATTGCTAGCCATAAAAATTCACAAAAACGAGTGATTGATAAGTCTGTAGCTGACAAGATGACCAGTATGATGTTGGGTACATTCACCAATGGAACCGGTATTAGTTCATCGCCTGCAGATTATGTTATGGCAGGGAAAACTGGTACAACTGAAGCAGTTTTCAATCCGGAGTACACAAGTGACCAGTGGGTAATTGGCTATACTCCGGATGTAGTGATTAGTCACTGGCTTGGTTTCCCGACCACTGATGAAAATCACTATCTAGCAGGATCTACTTCAAATGGTGCAGCTCATGTCTTTAGAAACATTGCAAATACCATTTTACCTTATACGCCAGGAAGTACCTTTACAGTTGAAAATGCATATAAGAAAAACGGAATTGCACCAGCTAACACAAAAAGACAAGTACAAACCAATGATAATAGCCAGACAGATGATAATTTGTCTGATATTCGAGGACGTGCGCAAAGTCTAGTAGATGAGGCTAGCCGGGCTATCTCAGATGCGAAGATTAAGGAAAAGGCTCAAACAATATGGGATTCGGTAGTTAATCTATTTCGCTAAGATGCTTGTCAAAGCCTAGCTTTCTTGTTATAATAGATAAGATGGAGGCGTTATGGCACTAAAAAAAGCAAGCCTAGCTTGTGCGGTTTGTGGTTCGAGAAACTATTCAATCAAGATTAGTGGAAACCCCAAGCCTACACGACTAGAAGTAAATAAATTTTGTAAGCATTGTGGCAAGTACACTACACACAGAGAAACGAGATAGGAGAGAGCGATGCGTTTTATTGGAGATATTTTTAGACTTCTTAAAGACACAACATGGCCAACTCGCAAGGAAAGCTGGAGAGATTTTCGTTCTATAATGGAATACACAGCTTTCTTTGTAATAATTATTTACATTTTTGACCAGTTGATTGTTTCAGGTTTGATTCGATTTATTAACATTTTTTAGAAGGTTAGTGGAGTTAATTACACTAGAAATCTTCTATTTATGAAAGGAAATATCATGGATAGTTTTGATAAAGGATGGTTTGTCTTACAAACTTATTCTGGTTATGAAAATAAGGTAAAAGAAAATCTATTACAACGTGCACAAACCTACAATATGTTGGATAATATTCTACGCGTTGAAATTCCAACACAAACAGTGCAAGTTGAAAAAAATGGAAAGAGAAAAGAAGTAGAAGAAAATCGCTTTCCAGGTTATGTTCTTGTAGAAATGGTCATGACAGATGAAGCTTGGTTTGTTGTTCGAAATACACCAAATGTTACAGGATTCGTCGGATCACACGGGAACAGATCAAAACCAACTCCATTATTGGAACAAGAAATTCGTGACATTTTGATATCTATGGGACAAACTGTTCAAGAATTTGATTTCGATGTTGAGGTTGGTCAAACTGTACGTATTATTGATGGTGCTTTTGCAGACTACACTGGTAAGATTACAGAAATTGATAATAACAAAGTAAAAATGATTATCTCTATGTTTGGTAATGACACAGTTGCAGAAGTAAACCTAAACCAAATTGCAGAATTATAACCCTGAGAGAGGCTTGTCCTCTCTTTTTTGTGCAGTTGAGGAGTTAAAGGGTGCAGAATGGAGGAAATGTGCCAAAAGTGTTTCTGAATCTGTTAGACTGTATCTAGAAAGGGGAAAATTATGCTTAAAAAAATGTATGAAGAAGTCCAAGGAATTGTATACAAGTGTAGAAATGAATATTACCTTCATTTGTGGGAGTTATCGGACTGGGACCAAGAGGGAATGATTTGCTTACATGAATTGATCAGTAGAGAAGAAAGGCTTGTAGAAGATATCCCTCGTTTAAGGAAATATTTCAAAACCAGGTTTCGAAATCGAATTTTAGACTATATCCGTAAACAAGAGAGCCACAAACGAAGATATAATAAAGAACCTTATGAAGAAGTAGGCGAGATCAGTCATCGTATAAGTGAGGGAGGTCTGTGGCTAGATGACTATTATCTCTTTCATGAAACACTAAGAGATTATAGAAACAAACAAAGTAAAGAGAAACGAGAAGAGTTAGAACGCGTCTTAAGAAATGAACGTTTCCGAGGGCGTCAAAGAGTGTTAAGAGACTTACGTATTGTGTTTAAAGAGTTTGACATCCGTGCTCATTAGGAATTCATGCAAAAAAGTAAAAAAATTTTAAAAAAGGTGTTGACAAAGTTTGAAAAGTCGGTATAATAGTAAGAGTTGAAAATAACAACTCTGGTCCGTTGGTCAAGGGGTTAAGACACCGCCTTTTCACGGCGGTAACACGGGTTCGAATCCCGTACGGACTATGGTATGTTGCGGTAGGAACACTTGATGAAAAAAAGATTAAAAAAGTTTCAAAAAAGTGTTGACAAGCGAAAGTGGCTGTGATATACTAATATAGTTGTCGCTTGAGAGAAGTAAGTGACAAAGACCTTTGAAAACTGAACAAGACGAACCAATGTGCAGGGCACTACAACCAAGGTTGTAGTACTGAACAATGAAAAAACAATAAATCTGTCAGTGACAGAAATGAGTGAGAACTCAAACTTTTAATGAGAGTTTGATCCTGGCTCAGGACGAACGCTGGCGGCGTGCCTAATACATGCAAGTAGAACGCTGAAGGAGGAGCTTGCTTCTCCGGATGAGTTGCGAACGGGTGAGTAACGCGTAGGTAACCTGCCTGGTAGCGGGGGATAACTATTGGAAACGATAGCTAATACCGCATAAGAGTAGATGTTGCATGACATTTGCTTAAAAGGTGCAATTGCATCACTACCAGATGGACCTGCGTTGTATTAGCTAGTTGGTGGGGTAACGGCTCACCAAGGCGACGATACATAGCCGACCTGAGAGGGTGATCGGCCACACTGGGACTGAGACACGGCCCAGACTCCTACGGGAGGCAGCAGTAGGGAATCTTCGGCAATGGACGGAAGTCTGACCGAGCAACGCCGCGTGAGTGAAGAAGGTTTTCGGATCGTAAAGCTCTGTTGTAAGAGAAGAACGAGTGTGAGAGTGGAAAGTTCACACTGTGACGGTATCTTACCAGAAAGGGACGGCTAACTACGTGCCAGCAGCCGCGGTAATACGTAGGTCCCGAGCGTTGTCCGGATTTATTGGGCGTAAAGCGAGCGCAGGCGGTTAGATAAGTCTGAAGTTAAAGGCTGTGGCTTAACCATAGTACGCTTTGGAAACTGTTTAACTTGAGTGCAAGAGGGGAGAGTGGAATTCCATGTGTAGCGGTGAAATGCGTAGATATATGGAGGAACACCGGTGGCGAAAGCGGCTCTCTGGCTTGTAACTGACGCTGAGGCTCGAAAGCGTGGGGAGCAAACAGGATTAGATACCCTGGTAGTCCACGCCGTAAACGATGAGTGCTAGGTGTTAGACCCTTTCCGGGGTTTAGTGCCGTAGCTAACGCATTAAGCACTCCGCCTGGGGAGTACGACCGCAAGGTTGAAACTCAAAGGAATTGACGGGGGCCCGCACAAGCGGTGGAGCATGTGGTTTAATTCGAAGCAACGCGAAGAACCTTACCAGGTCTTGACATCCCTCTGACCGCTCTAGAGATAGAGTTTTCCTTCGGGACAGAGGTGACAGGTGGTGCATGGTTGTCGTCAGCTCGTGTCGTGAGATGTTGGGTTAAGTCCCGCAACGAGCGCAACCCCTATTGTTAGTTGCCATCATTCAGTTGGGCACTCTAGCGAGACTGCCGGTAATAAACCGGAGGAAGGTGGGGATGACGTCAAATCATCATGCCCCTTATGACCTGGGCTACACACGTGCTACAATGGCTGGTACAACGAGTCGCAAGCCGGTGACGGCAAGCTAATCTCTTAAAGCCAGTCTCAGTTCGGATTGTAGGCTGCAACTCGCCTACATGAAGTCGGAATCGCTAGTAATCGCGGATCAGCACGCCGCGGTGAATACGTTCCCGGGCCTTGTACACACCGCCCGTCACACCACGAGAGTTTGTAACACCCGAAGTCGGTGAGGTAACCGTAAGGAGCCAGCCGCCTAAGGTGGGATAGATGATTGGGGTGAAGTCGTAACAAGGTAGCCGTATCGGAAGGTGCGGCTGGATCACCTCCTTTCTAAGGATAAGGAACTGCGCATTGGTCTTGTTTAGTCTTGAGAGGTCTTGTGGGGCCTTAGCTCAGCTGGGAGAGCGCCTGCTTTGCACGCAGGAGGTCAGCGGTTCGATCCCGCTAGGCTCCATTGGTGAGAGATCACCAAGTAATGCACATTGAAAATTGAATATCTATATCAAATAGTAACAAGAAAATAAACCGAAAACGCTGTAGTATTAATAAGAGTTTATGACTGAAAGGTCAAAAAATAAGGTTAAGTT
>NZ_CAMPPR010000001.1:0-385000 GCF_946901985.1 Streptococcus sp. Marseille-Q5855 | reverse complement strand
AGAAACTAAAGATAAAAGAGTTGATTGATTTCTTTCAAAAAATTTATCCAAATCACTTGAGTAACCAGGAAATCGATCAACTATTGCAGTTTGATCAGCAACAGAAAGAGCAATTTGCAGAAAAATTGTCAGGTGGGCAAAAGCGTCTTTTATCTTTTGTCTTGACCTTAATTGGGCGACCAAAGCTTGTCTTTTTAGATGAGCCAACTGCTGCCATGGATACCTCTACCCGTCAACGTTTTTGGGAAATTGTTCGGGACCTAAAAACGCAAGGAGTCACCATTCTCTATTCGTCTCATTATATTGAAGAGGTAGAGCATATAGCTGACCGGATTTTGGTTTTAAATAAGGGAGAGTTGATTCGTGATACGACGCCTCTAGCTATGCGTAGTGAGGAGATTGAAAAGCATTTTATCCTTCCTCTAGCTTACAAGGAAGTCGTTGAGCAGTCTAACTTGGTTGAAAGATGGGTACAAAAACAAGATGCTCTGCAAGTAGTCACACGAGAAGCAGATGCTTTCTGGGAACTGTTAGTTCAAGCAGGATGTAGCATACAAGAAATCGAAGTTAATAACCGTAGTTTGCTAGATACAATCTTTGAAGAAACACAGAAGGGAGATGACTAAGATGAAACGATGGATCGCACTAAACAAGATAGAATTTCTATTGACCAAACGGCAATTAGTCTATTATCTATTATCCGTAGGGATGCCGACAACCTTCTATTTATTCTTTTCAGGCATGTACCAGGAAACACCAGGTGGACCCGCGAATTTTATGCGTGATTATCTTATCTCCATGACGGCCTTTTCCATGATGTCGACAGCTATCTTTTCATTCCCAGTTGTTTTACATACCGACAAGATCAACAATTGGCAGAAAACATTACGTCATAGCCCTGTAAATATGGTAGAATATTATCTATCAAAGATAACAAGTATGCTGGTTGATTATTTGGTTTCAATCTTGGTGGTTTTCTCAGTTGGGCATTTTGTAAGAGGTGTAGAGATGCCTCTAGGAAGCTGGGTTGGGGCTGCAATTTTGCTGATTTTGGGAAGTATTGCTTTTGTAGCGATTGGCTTGACCTTGACTCTCTTACCAACTAGTCAGCTGATGTCTGTCGTGGGCAATCTTCTTTATCTAGGATTGGCTGTTTTAGGCGGACTCTGGATGCCTATCTCTTTATTTCCAGACTGGATGCAAGCGATCGGTAAGTGTCTCCCGACCTATCAGTTGATGGAGTTGCTCAAGACCTTCTTAAACGAGGGTGGCATCAATCTATCAGCCACAGTTTATTTACTTGTTTTTTCAGCAGTTTTATTTGGTTTGACTATTTACCTTCAAGGTCATAAGGAGAATGCTTAATGCTTGAAAGACTGAAAAGCATACACTATATGTTTTGGGCAAGTTTGATTTTTATGCTTTTTCCCATCCTACCTGTAGTGATTGGGGAGCTTCCTGCTTGGCATTTATTGGTTGATATTCTATTTGTAGTGACGTATTTGGGTGTTTTAATAACTAAGAACCAGCGCATATCATGGCTTTTCTGGGGGATCATGCTGGTCTATGTAGCTGGGAATACCGCCTTTGTTGCTGTGAATTATATCTGGTTTTTCTTTTTTCTTTCCAATCTCTTAATTTATCATTTTGGCGTACGTAGTTTAAAGTCTTTACATGTATGGACATTTCTCCTTGCTCAAGTCCTTGTTGTGGGCCAACTGTTGATTTTTCAGAGAATCGAAGTTGAGTTTCTAGTCTATCTGATTGTAATTCTTACTTTTGTCGATTTGATGACTTTGGGCTCGGTTCGGATTCGAATTGTGGAGGATTTGAAAGAAGCACAGGCTAAGCAAAATGCCCAGATAAATCTATTGCTTGCTGAAAATGAACGCAGTCGTATCGGTCAAGATTTGCATGATAGCTTGGGACATACCTTTGCTATGCTTAGTGTTAAAACTGATCTAGCCTTGCAGTTATTTCAAATACAGGCTTATCCACAGGTGGAAAAGGAATTAAGAGAAATACAGCAAATTAGCAAAGAATCAATGCGTGAAGTGCGAACCATTGTGGAAAATCTTAAGTCTAGAACTTTGACATCTGAACTAGAGACTGTGAAAAAGATGTTAGAAATTGCTGGAATTGAGGTGGAAACGGCTAACCAACTAGACACTGCTAGCCTTACTCAGGAATTGGAGTCAACGGCTTCCATGATTTTGCTAGTTGGTGACCAATATCATCAAACATGCCAATGCATCTAAAGCTTACTTAAAATTAGAACGGACAGATCAGGAATTGCTCCTGATGGTCAGAGATGACGGGAAAGGTTTTGCAACTGTAACAGAAAATGAGCTCCATACAGTCCGAGATCGTGTTTCTCCATTTTCAGGAGAAGTAAGTGTAATCAGTCAGAAACATCCAACGGAAGTGCAAGTTCGACTACCTTATAAGGAGAGAAAGTAGATGAAAGTATTAGTCGCAGAAGATCAAAGTATGTTGCGAGATGCCATGTGCCAGTTGCTCACGCTTCAACCGGATATAGAGTCTGTCTTTCAAGCCAAGAATGGGCAAGAAGCAATCCAACTCTTAGAAAAAGAGTCCGTAGATATTGCCATTCTTGATGTAGAGATGCCTGTTAAGACTGGTCTTGAAGTCTTGGAGTGGATACGAGCAGAAAAGCTCGAAACAAAGGTGGTTGTAGTGACGACCTTCAAGCGCCCAGGGTATTTTGAACGTGCAGTCAAGGCTGGAGTAGATGCTTATGTCTTGAAAGAAAGAAGCATTGCAGACCTCATGCAAACTTTGCATACTGTCCTCGAAGGAGGCAAGGAGTATTCGCCTGAATTGATGGAAGTGGTGATGACGCATCCCAATCCGTTGACAGAACAAGAAATCGCAGTCTTAAAGGGAATTGCTCAGGGTTTCTCTAACCAAGAAATTGCAGATCAACTTTATTTATCCAACGGAACAGTCCGAAACTATGTCACCAATATTCTTTCGAAACTAGATGCAGGTAATCGAACAGAGGCAGCTAATATCGCGAAAGAATCTGGTTGGTTGTGATACTATCATAACGCGAAAACCATTATGTGTTAAAATTAAAATTATTCAATCAAACAATTTGTAACTTGAGGGGGCTTAGTTTCCTCCTTTTTGTGGCTCTAAGGTGGTAGCAAGGAGCTAAACCTAGGCTTTCTATGAAATTTTTTCAATCAATCCTCAAAAAACACTTGAAAGTGTTTACAATTAGTGATAGAATGGAATAAGTAAAAATATGAAAACGAAATTTTCACATCTTCACTTTTGTAAGTAGATATAGAGCTTTAATCGGCGCCTCTACTTGTAAAAGAATGTGTGGGATAGAAAGGACAGGAAAAGGAATGAATGCAGATGACACAGTAACCATTTATGATGTCGCTCGTGAAGCAGGTGTTTCCATGGCGACGGTCAGCCGTGTGGTTAATGGCAATAAAAATGTAAAAGAGAATACCCGTAAAAAAGTGTTAGAGGTAATTGATCGTTTGGATTATCGTCCAAATGCAGTTGCGCGTGGTCTTGCAAGTAAAAAGACAACCACTGTTGGTGTCGTGATTCCAAATATTACCAATGGTTATTTTTCGAGTTTGGCTAAGGGGATTGATGATATTGCAGAAATGTACAAGTACAATATTGTCCTAGCTAATAGCGATGAAGATAACGAGAAAGAAGTTTCTGTTGTCAATACCCTCTTTTCAAAGCAGGTAGATGGCATTATCTTTATGGGGTATCACTTGACAGATAAAATTCGCTCAGAATTTTCGCGTTCACGTACTCCGATTGTTCTCGCAGGAACTGTGGATGTAGAGCATCAGCTTCCAAGTGTCAATATTGACTACAAACAAGCTACGATTGATGCAGTGACCTACCTCGCTAAAGAAAATGAGCGCATTGCTTTTGTCAGTGGTCCACTAGTGGATGACATCAATGGTAAGGTTCGTTTGGTTGGCTACAAGGAAGCTTTGAAAAAAGCAGATATTCCTTATAGCGAAGGATTGGTATTTGAATCTAAATACACTTATGAAGATGGCTATGCCTTGGCAGAGCGCTTGATTTCATCAAATGCAACTGCAGCAATTGTAACAGGTGATGAGTTGGCGGCAGGTGTCTTGAACGGTTTGGCTGATAAAGGTGTGTCAGTACCAGAAGAATTTGAGATCATTGCCAGTGATGATTCGCAAGTCTCTCGCTTTACCCGTCCAAACTTGACAACTATTGCCCAACCTCTTTATGACCTTGGTGCCATTAGTATGCGTATGTTGACTAAGATTATGCACAAGGAAGTGTTGGAAGAACGTGAAGTTCTATTATCTCATGGATTAACAGAACGTAGCTCAACACGAAAACGTAAATAGAAAAAATCAGGGAATCGAGAAGATTTCCTGATTTTGTGCTCTTAAACAAGAGATGTTGACTTAATGAATACCATAGAGCGGACTAGGCGGCTGGTTAAAGACTGCGCAACACACTGTTTTGAACTTGTAGATAGAACTGACGAAGTCAGCTCAAGTCCCTGTTTTGAGCTTGTGGATAGAACTGACGAAGTCAGCTCAAGTCCCTGCTTTGAGCTTGTGGATAGAACTGACGAAGTCAGCTCAAGTCCTTGCTTTGAGCTTGTAGATGGAAGCTGACGTGGTTTGAAGAGATTTTTCAAGAGTCTTAGCCTTCCATATAGTCTTTCAAAGCTTGCCCTGTTAGTCCGGCATTGAGGGCAATGAGGAGTTTCAAGCGGGCTTTTTGGGCGTTGAGTTCTTTAATAAAGAAGACACCAGATTTTTGTAATTGCACGCCCCCACCTTGGTAGGCATAAACAGGCTCAGCGATACCGTTAAAGCATCGTGAAACCAGGGCGACTGGGATTCCTTTTTGTAGAAGGCTTTCTAACTTTTCAGCCGTTTCTTTGGGAATATTACCAGCTCCGAAGGCTTGGATAATCAAACCGTCCAAGTGTTCCAAATCCAGCATATCAATCAGCTTATCTGTCATACCAGCATAAGCAGAGATGATAGGGACTAATCCTTGTATGTGATCAAGGTCAAAGCGAACACGAGGTTCAGCTGTTTTAAAGTAGAGGATTTCCTGTTTCATAATCAGACCAAGGGGACCGTGAGTAGGAGTCTGGAAGGTACCGACATTGGTCGTATGTGTTTTGGTAACATACTTGGCAGCGTGGATCTCATCGTTCATAACAACCAAAACTCCTTTGTCAGCAGCCCTGTCATCGCTGGCCACTCGTAAAGCACTTAGGTAATTATAAACACCATCACTACCGAGCTCATTGGAGCTGCGCATGGCTCCTGTTAGAACGATGGGCATGTGGGGAATTTCCATGGTATCAAGGAAATAGGCTGTTTCCTCTAAAGTATCGGTTCCGTGTGTGATCACCACCCCGTCGTAGTTATCTGCTTCCTCTTTCATTTTCTGGTAGAGAGCCAGCATATGTTTGGGTTTGATATAAGGGCTTGGCAGATTAAAAAAGTCCAAGGCATGAACTTGGATTCCTTCAAGTGGGCTGGACACATGATTCATAGGATTATCTGAACTCGTCACAACAGCGCCAGAAGCATCGGCCTGCATGGAAATAGTCCCACCCGTATGTAAAACAAGGATTTTCTTAGGCATGATTTACTTACTCTTTCTGAAATGTGGTATAATCATTGTATCACAAAAGGGGAGATTGGGATAGGATGGAAGTCAAAGCTGTTTTTTTTGATATCGATGGAACACTAGTCAACAATCGCAAGAGTGTTTTGAAATCCACTAGGGACGCGATTAAGATTGTTAAAGAACAAGGGGTGCTTGTCGGTGTAGCGACAGGACGAGGACCTTTTTTTGTTAAGGAATTGATGGACGATTTGGACCTGGATTTTGCGGTAACCTATAATGGCCAGTACATCTTTACTAAAGACAGAGTCTTGTTCACGAGCCCTATTTCCAAGTTGCACTTGCGCCATCTAATTAGCTATGCTAAAAAAGAGGGGAAGGAGATTGCCCTAGGGACCAAGGATGCCATGCTGGGTTCTAAAATCATGTCCTTTGGTCTGGGTTCTTTTTCCCAACGAATCAGTCGCTTCGTTCCCTCTGTCTTAACCCGGACGGTGAGTCATTCCTTTAATCGTATGGTCAGCAAGGTTGTTCCTCAAAAGGAAGAAGACCTGCTTCACCTGATGAATCAGCCTATCTACCAAGTTTTGATGCTGATGACGCCAGAAGAATCTGAGAAGGCGGCAGCTGATTTTGAAGACTTGAAATTGACACGTAGCAATCCTTTTGCTGCGGATGTCATCAATCAAGGAAACTCTAAATTGGAAGGCATTCGACTAGTCGGGAAAGAATATGGCTTTGACCTCAACCAAGTCATGGCCTTTGGAGACTCGGACAATGACCTAGAAATGTTGGCGGGTGTCGGTATGTCTGTGGCTATGGGAAATGGTAGTAGCAGTGTCAAGGAAGTTGCCAAGCACATTACCACCAGCAATCAACAAGACGGAATCCACAAGGCCTTGGAACATTTTGGTGTTTTGGCTTCAGAAAAAGTCTTTGTCAGCCGTGACTATCATTTCAATAAGGTCAAGACCTTCCACCATATGATGGATGAACGAACTCAAGAAGAACCTCGAGCTTGGGATTTAGAAGGTGCAACCCATAGGGCTGGCTTTAAAATAGAAGAATTGGTGGAGTTTGTTCGAGCTGCCAGCCCTTCTGAAGAGGACTTTGGTCAAGCTCTATCGCAACTTCATCAAGCTCTTGATAAGGCAGCAGATAAAGTAGCTAAGAAGACGCCTGCTCAGCAAGATTTGATAGGTCAGGTGGATGCCTTGATTGACACGCTTTATTTCACCTACGGTAGTTTTGTCTTGATGGGGGTGGATCCAGAACGTATTTTTGACATTGTCCATCAGGCTAATATGGGGAAAATTTTTCCAGATGGCAAGGCTCATTTTGATCCAGTGACCCACAAAATCTTAAAACCAGATGATTGGGAAGAAAAATATGCTCCAGAACCTGCTATTAAAAAGGAACTGCAGCGCCAGCTCAAGGCTTATGAGCGTCATAAAGAGAGAAATAATACTCAATGAAAATCAAAGAGCAAACTAGGAAGCTAGCCGCAGGTTGCTCAAAGCACTGCTTTGAGGCTGTAGATAAGACTGACGAAGTCAGCTCAAAACATGTTTTTGAGGTTGCAGATGGAAGCTGACGTGGTTTGAAGAGATTTTCGAAGAGTATAAATAGTAAACAAAAAGGAGCGCTGAGCTCCTTTTCTTTGTGATTATAAGGTTTTTTCTTGTTCTCTCACAACCAGCAAATCGACCTTAGCATGGCGGAGGATGTATTCAGATGAAGAACCGACCAAGAGGCGTTCAAAGGCGTTGAGACCAGTTGCGCCAAGGAGGATGAGGTCCACTTCCTCTGCATCTGGAATAGTACGTGCCAGTAGAGTTTTTGGATTTCCCATTTCAATGACGATATGAACATCTGCCACCCCAGCATCTTTAGCACGTTTTTCGTACTCTTTCATCAGACTTTCAGCGTCGACTTGGAGTTGTTCGTAAACTTCAGCATCAAAGGTGGATACGCTTTGGAGAGCGCGTGTGTCAATGACATGTGCGATGGTGAGTTTAGCGTCGTTTCGTAGAGCAGAATGAACTCCCTTGACAAAAGCCAAGTCCGCTTCTTTAGAACCATCGATTGCGACCATGATATTTTGGTAACGTTGTGCCATAATGAAACCTCCTGAAATTTTCTTACTATAATTGTAAACCTTTTCACTATAGAAGTAAAGCAAAAAAAGTATTTTTCAAAAGAATGTTATCGATTAAAATCTATATAAATATATGATAAAATAAAAGAAAGGATAGCAGGAAAGAAGTGAAGGGAGGGAGAATGATGAAGCACTCTTTTCAAGAAACAAAAAAATCAAATTTCCTTTATTATGGAATCATCCTAGTTTCAGTCTTGCTAGAAGTTATTATGATCTGGCAATTAGAGAGTCTGGTACCGCTTCTTTATCCAGGTTTTATTGGCTTTTTAGTCTTTCATATACTCTATCATCTGTTTTTATTCCTAGTCGCTAAAAGAAGTGGTCGCTGGGATTACTTGATGATATGGGGGCTTTTCCTCATGTTCAATCTTCTCTATGACTCCTTTTTAGGCTTACTTTTTCTAGGTTTATCTTTTGGTATGTGATGTTTTTTTTGGCAAAACACCTGCTATCTCCCCTGTCTTGACCTCGCTTTTAGTGAGGTTTTTCTTCTGTAGGATTTTAGTAACACATTTCAGTAAACTTGTCGCATTCTCTTTCTAGTGGTATAATGTTACTATCTCGATGAATTGAGGAAACAAGATGAAAGAATATAACAAGTCTAGTAAGTTAGAGCATGTTGCTTATGATATCCGTGGTCCTGTTTTGGAAGAAGCCATGCGGATGCGAGCAAACGGAGAAAAGATTTTACGTCTGAATACAGGAAATCCAGCAGAATTTGGTTTTACAGCGCCAGACGAAGTCATTCATGACTTGATTATGAATGCGCGGGATAGTGAAGGATATTCTGACTCCAAAGGGATTTTCTCAGCCCGTAAGGCTATCATGCAGTATTGCCAGTTGAAGAAATTCCCCAATGTGGATATTGATGATATTTACCTTGGAAATGGTGTCAGTGAGCTGATTGTCATGTCCATGCAGGGGCTTTTGGACAATGGAGATGAGGTCTTGGTACCAATGCCAGACTATCCTCTCTGGACAGCAGCTGTCAGCCTAGCTGGGGGAAATGCCGTTCACTATATCTGTGATGAAGCTGCAGAATGGTACCCAGATATTGACGATATCAAGTCAAAAATCACTTCCAATACCAAGGCAATCGTCCTTATCAATCCAAACAACCCAACTGGAGCCCTTTATCCTAAAGAACTCTTGCTGGAAATTATTGAGATTGCCCGTCAAAACGATTTGATTATCTTTGCGGATGAAATTTACGACCGCATGGTCATGGATGGACATGTGCATACGCCTGTGGCGAGCCTGGCACCAGATGTCTTCTGTGTCAGCATGAATGGTTTGTCAAAATCTCATCGTATTGCTGGTTTCCGTGTGGGTTGGATGGTCTTGTCTGGACCTAAGACTCATGTTAAAGGCTATATCGAAGGGCTCAATATGCTGTCCAATATGCGTCTTTGCTCTAACGTTTTGGCCCAGCAAGTCGTACAAACATCACTAGGTGGGCACCAGTCAGTGGATGAATTGCTCCTTCCTGGTGGACGAATTTACGAGCAAAGAAATTTCATCTACAATGCCATTCAAGAGATTCCAGGTTTGTCTGCGGTTAAACCCAAGGCTGGACTCTATATCTTCCCTAAAATCGACCGCAATATGTACCGTATCGATGATGATGAGCAGTTTGTCCTTGATTTCTTGAAGCAGGAAAAGGTTCTCTTGGTTCATGGTCGAGGCTTCAACTGGCAGGAACCAGACCACTTCCGTATCGTTTACCTTCCTCGTGTCGATGAACTAGCCCAAATCCAAGAAAAGATGACTCGTTTCTTGAAACAGTATCGTAGATAGGGCTTACATTCGAAAAAGCTGGAAACATTTGTCTAGAGCTATTGACAAAAGTGAAAGAATCAGATAGAATAGTAAAGTATGTTTAGTAACTGATCACTTTATAGCCGGCTAAACGAATACAAAATCTATGAGGAGGTATTCATCGTGAAACGTACTTATCAACCAAGTAAACTTCGTCGTGCGCGCAAACACGGATTCCGTAACCGTATGTCAACTAAAAACGGTCGTCGCGTATTGGCAGCTCGTCGTCGTAAAGGACGCAAAGTTTTGGCTGCATAATCCAAACGAACCATAACAAAAATCAGTAGGAACTCGAGTCTACTGATTTTTATTTTTGTAAAAAAGTTCAAAAGACTTTATATTTTCCCTTAAATGGTGTATAATATTTCACATACTGTAAAAAATGGAGAATAATCATGAAGAAATCAAAAGTTATGCTTTTTGGAGCTATGGTTTTGACAGCAGGTCTAGCTTTAGCAGCGTGTGGGTCTTCCCAATCTAGTAATGCTGAGAAAACCTACTCTTATGTATTTACTAGTAATCCTGATACCTTGGACTACATTACGTCAACACGTGGTTCTACTTCAAGTATCACGACCAACCTGATTGATGGCTTGTTAGAAAATGATAAGTATGGTAATCTCATTCCATCTATGGCTGAATCATGGACGGTGTCAAAAGATGGTTTGACCTACACTTATAAAATCCGTCAGGGGGCGAAATGGTACACTTCAGAGGGCGAAGAGTATGCGGATGTAACGGCTCATGACTTTGTGACAGGTCTCAAGTATGCAGCTGATAAAAAGGCTGAAAACTTGTACTTGGTTCAAGACTCTATCAAGGGCCTCGCAGACTACGTTGAGGGAGAAACATCTGACTTTGAGACTGTTGGAGTTAAAGCAGTGGATGACTATACTCTTCAATATACTTTGAATAAGCCGGAATCTTACTGGAATTCTAAGACTACTGGGGGTATTTTGAGTCCTGTAAATGAATCTTTTTTGAAATCTAAGGGAGATGACTTTGGTAGTGTAACACCATCCAGTATCTTGTCAAATGGTCCTTACTTGTTTAAATCTTTCTCATCAAAATCTTTGATTGAATTTGATAAAAACCCTAATTATTGGGACAAGGATAATGTGAAAATTGAGAAAGTGAAGCTCTCTTTCTTTGACGGTTCTGATCAAGATAGTTTAGCGAGAGGATTTTTGGAAGGGAACTACTCGGACGGTCGTATCTTCCCGACAAGTTCAGTGTTTAATCAGTTGAAAAAAGGGAATGAGGACAAAATCACCTACACACCACAAAACTCAATTACCTTCTATTATCTTTTTAACGTTAATCGTCAAAGCTACAAGCAGACCATGAAACAGTCTGATAAGGAAAAGACAGATTCACTTGCAGCCATGCGAAATAAGGATTTCCGTCAGGCTGTCAACTTTGCCTTTGACCGTCATGCTTATGCAGCGCAGACAAATGGTGAAGATGGAGCAGACCGTATCTTGCGTAACACGCTTATCCCAAGTGGTTTTGTCCAAATCGGTGGTAAAAACTTTGGAGATGTTGTCAATGAAAAGATTATTAACTATGGTACAGAGTGGTCGAATATCAATTTGAATGATGCACAACCTGCCTTTTTGAATGCTGAAAAAGCCAAGGTAGCATTTGCTAAAGCTAAAGAAACCTTGCAAGCAGAAGGCGTGACCTTCCCAATTCATTTGGATATGCCGGTTGACCAGACGGCCAAGTTAGATGTGCAACAAGCAAGTTCCTTTAAGCAGACAGTGGAAGAAACCCTTGGGGCGGACAACGTTGTGATTGACGTGATTCAACTTTCTCCAGACGAGAAGGATCAAGCTACATTCTTTGCAGATACAGCTGAACAAAAGGACTATGACATTGATATTTCAGGTTGGAGCGGAGATTACTCAGATCCGAAAACTTATCTTGATCTCTTGGATCCAGAGTCAGGTTCACAGCTTAACAATATTGGTTTGACTGCTGGAAAAGATAATGAAGTAAAAGAAAAAATTGGACTTTCTGCTTATAAGAAGTTACTAGATGAAGCAGATAGCGAAGTTGAAAATACTCAGGCTCGTTATGAAAAATTTGCTGAAGTCCAAGCTTGGTTGACTGACAGCGCCCTCTTCCTACCAGTTCAAAGTGGTGGTGCTAATCCAATCTTCCGTAAGACTGTACCGTTTACAGGAGCCTTCTCGTTCGTTGGTCATAAGGGAGATGCTGATAACTACAAATATGTTGAACTGCAAAAAGAGCCGGTAACTGCGAAACAGTACCAAGAACTCTATGAAAAATGGTTAAAAGAAAAAGCTGAGTCAAATAAAAAAGCTCAGGAAGATTTAGCTAACCATATTCAATAAAATTTCTAGTCATGCTTTTTAGTTAAGCCTAGTGACTGGATTTAGAAAAAGGCCTTACCAGACGCTTTTGGTTCTGGTAGGGTCTTTTCTTTATTTTGTGATGAAGTAAGTGGAGGGGGATAGGGCTTCAGATACCTAGAATGACTTATTTTATGTTTTTGAATGGGAATCGATTAAAATTTATAAATCTGTATAAGGGATTAGTGACAAAACGATAGCAAATAGGGTAAATTTCTATATATTTTAATTAAAGTAAAAATTAGGCTAAAAGTGGACGGGGGGGGGGGATTTTATGCTATAATGTACGTATATTCTTATCACCTAAAGTAGATATATTATAATAAAGTTTTATTATAGTGCATTAGCTTTTTGAATAAGAAGAAATAAAAATAAAAAATGGAGATCAAAGAATGAAGTATAAGAGAACGCAGAAACGCTCTAAGCAGATGTGGCAGCGTGTGGAAAAATTTTCGATTAGAAAGTTTAGCTTTGGAGCGGCGTCGTGTTTGATTGGGGCTATTACTGTACTTGGTCCATCATCTCAAATAGCTAGTGCGGACGGGATAACATTCTATGAAGCTAATGGTGATAAAGTGACCGCTTATGCTCATGGAGAAAGTGTGTATAAACTTAGAGGTACTTCAACAAGTATTTATAATGCATTCCGCATGGACGTTGATACTTCCAAGTATACAAAAGAAAATCCAGTCATTACGGTTACATTAAGGTATAACGCTCCAGATAACCCGAATGAAAAAGCTCCGATATTTTGGAGTGGGCGACCATTTCATTGGTTCACTGTGCCCGAAGGAACAGAAGAATTAGGAAATGACTATGGACTTACACTAACAAACGGTAGTGAAGTTACTAATAAGTATACAAATTGGAGTAGTTGGGAAAGTAATTCGCGTTTTATTCATAGTAAATATAATAATAATCCAGACGCGTGGGAAAGACATAACACTACTACTGGAGAAACGTTAAGAAAAACTCCATTTGTAAGTTTAAATAGTGAATTTAATAAGTTTTTAGGAGATTATAATAATCGTTGGTACGATAATAGTAATATGCCTACTCAAAAAATTATGAATGATCTTCGTACTCAGAGTCGCAGTATTTATGTTGATTGGGAAAAAAGAGCTGCTGGAACTGTAACGGTTACTTATACTACCAAGGTGAAAGATCCTGTAAACACTAAAGAGTTAACGTTTGGTATGGGGGTCTATCAAGAATTAAATAGACAACAATACGCTCGTGTTGAAACTGTTAAGCTTCCGGTATTGTATAAATTAAATGAACTTTTTGAACCAAAGGTACCAGGACGTACAGGAGTAGTAGATAAAACAAAACTTACAGCTGATGAAGTAACAACAATTAAAGAAAAAATTTGGACAACAAATGACAATAATGAAAGTGAGCTTTTATCTACTAATAAATCGTTTAAAGATAATCTAAAAAACGGTAAAGATTCAATTAGTATTGATGAAAAAACTGGTAATGCAACGATTACTTATAAGGATGGTAGTACTGATACTATTGAAGGTTCTAGGTTGATTTATGAAAAACCAAAAGCGGAAAAAGGTGATACGGCTTCAACTAAGTTAGAAACAGATGGAAGCCCAAACATTAAATATTATACTAAACCTATACCAGTGGAAAATTATAATGTTATTACTCCAGATGACCGAGACAGAGCCTTGGAAAGCTTTTTAAGTGTCAATTTAACAGAAAATGGGCAGAATTACTACAATAGTAATAGTAATAAGGAAGTACGCCCGGGGGATCTTAAATCTGGGGCTAACTTTAACTCGCCTAAGTTTCCTCTTAGATTTGAGTTCAATGAAAAAGATGAATTAAAGATTATACGAACAGGACTTCAACGTATCGTAGCTGTTGTACCTAAAAAACATTTATATAAGCAAAAACAAGAACCTGCATTTGATGTGGCTACTGCACGAAATGAAGCTAAAAAGGTAATTGGGTCGTTGGATAATTTATATCCAAGCGAAAAAACTGGTTTTGAAACTAGAATAGATGGAGCAACAGACCGTGAAGGTATTGAAAGAGTTCTGAATGAAGCTCAATCAAAAGCTAATGAAAATGCTGTAGAATTAGCTAAAATGAAAAAAGCTGCTAATGATAAGATCAATGCGTTAGGTTATCTAACACCAGCTGAAAAAGATGCTGCAATTAACAAGATTAATTCCGCAACGATTAAACAAAATGATGCTGATGTCGATAGTGCTACAACTGCTGCTAAAACAGATACTGATACTGATCGTGATGCAACAAGAGCTCGTTTAGGAAGTGTTGTAGCAGACTTGGTAGCAACAAATTTAACAAGAGTTAGAGATGAAGCAATTAAAAATATTAACAAAATTTCAGATGAGAACTTACCAAAAGCTGAAAAAGATAAGTATATAGAGGACATAAAGAAAGCAAATGACGAGGAAACTATCTTAAATCTTGTAAAAGAAGCACAAAAAAAAGCGTCAGATGCAGAAGCTGCTCGTAGAAAAGCAGAAGCCGATAAAGTTCGTCAGCAATATAAGGATATGATTGCTAATATTCCAGGTTTAACGGATCAAGAAAAAACTGATTACAATGATGCAATTGATAAAGCAACTAGTACCGATGAAATGGACGCTATCGTTGACTTTGCTAAATTATCAGGTGAACGTAAAAAAGCTGTAGCTGAATTAGAAAAACTACAATACTTAAATAATAATCAAAAACAATCATTTAAAGATCGAGTAGAAAACAGCGCTAATAAAGAAGATATAGAAAATTATGTTTCACAAGCTAGACAATTAAATAGTAAAATGAAACAACTTCATGACTTAGCTGAAAAAGCAAAAACAATTAAACCAACGGTTAAATATACATCGGCTGCAACAGAGAAACAAACAGCCTTTGATAATGCGTTAGAAAAAGCAGAAAGTGTGCTAAATAAAGAAAATGGTGCTGATGAAACTATTACAACTGTGGGTAATTTATTTACTGCATTAGAGACAGCAATTAATAATTTACAACCTAATGGTGAAAAAGTAAAAGTTAATGCCGATAAATCGCTTTTACAAGAAGAATATAATAAAGGTACATCAGTAAAAGAAAGTCCACTTTATAAAAATTCTACAGACGAAAATGGTAAAACAGCTCAACAAAGAAAAGATGAGTATGATAAAAAATTAGAGGCAGCGAAAACAATATTAGGTGATGAAGATGCTGGACAAACTGATGTAGATGGTGCTTTAGAAGATTTATTATCAGCGAAAGCAGACCTAAATGGTAAAGAAGCAGAATTTACTTTATCAAAGAAAGATGGTGCTGTACCTATTTCTGTAGCACCAGCGGTTGGAGTAGTTGTTTCGAAACCAGAAGATCAGAAATTAATCAAGGATAAGATTGTTGGTATTCCAGAAGGTTCAACAGTAATCTACAACCCAATACAAGAAAAAGGTGACAAGACAGTTGTTCCAGTAAAAGTGACACACGAAAATGTTTCAAAAGAAATTGAAATTGAAGTGGTTCAATCTGAAGCGGCGAAAATAACACCGACAGTAAGTACAGCGAAATTAAGTGAAGTGCCAACAGAAAACGGGACAATCACAAAAGCAGAAGATGTACAAAAAGTTACAGAAGCAGTATCAGTTCCAGTTCCAGAAGGTCAGGCTCAACCAAGAAAAGACTTAGTTGACAATGGGAAAGTAGTACAAGGTACAGACCAACGTGCGAACGGTGGAGCGAATAATACAGGTAAATTGGTTGTCAAAGTTGAGGTAACTTATCAGGATGGCTCAAAAGAAACTGTTGAAGTTCCAGTAGAAGGAACAGAAGCAGCGAAATCTCCACTAAATGATCCAGAAAAAGTAAAAGTTAATAATGTTGATAATTTATCAGATGATGAAAAAGAAGCAGTAAAAGCAGCAGTTAAGAAAGCAAATCCAAACTTAAACGACAAAGATATTTCAGTAGATGAAAAAGGAAAAGTAACAGTAACATATCCAGATACATCAACAAACACGTTGGAAGCAAACAAAACTGTAGAAGCTAAAACAGAGTTAGACAAAGCAAAAGAGCAAGCGAAAGCAGACTTAACGGCTGCAGCTAACAAAGAAAAATCAGAAATCGAAGCAGACAAGACCTTAACAGAAGATCAGAAGAAAGCTGAAAAAGCAAAAGTCGATGAAGCTAAGAAAGCTGCAGAGTCTAACATCGATAAAGCTGGAACAACTGACGAAGTAGCGAAAGCAACAGAAGACGGTAAGAAAGCAATCGATGCAGTACACAAAACAGAGTTAGATAAAGCTAAAGAACAAGCGAAATCAGACTTAACAGAAGCAGCTAACAAAGAAAAATCAGAAATCGAAGCAGACAAGACCTTAACAGAAGATCAGAAGAAAGCTGAAAAAGCGAAAGTCGATGAAGCTAAGAAAGCTGCAGAGTCTAACATCGATAAAGCTGGAACAACTGACGAAGTAGCAACTGCAACAGAAGCAGGTAAGAAAGCAATCGATGCTGTTCATAAAACTAATGCTGAGAAAGCAACTCCAACAGTTACAGCAGGAGGAGTTCCAGTAAGTGTTGACCCATCTAACGCTCCTAAAGTAGCGGAAGCAGATAAAAAAGCAATTACAGAAGCTGTAGTAGTACCAGAAGGACAACCACAACCGACTAAGAAAGAAATCTTAAATTCTGGTGCTATTAAAGACGGCAAAACTCCAGGAACGAAGGTAGTGGAAGTCAAGGTAACATATGGAGACAATAGCTCAGAAGTGCTTGAAGTTCCAGTTGTGAAGAAGGCAGAAGATTTCAGGTTAGCTGTGAAAGATAACGAAAAACCAGCAGAAATTTCAAAAGAGCCAGTAGTAGGAGAAAATTTAACAGAAGATGCAGATAAAGCAGCTGTAAAAGCAAAAGTAACTGTAAATGATAAGGAATTAGATGATACCTATGCTGTAGAATACGAACCAATCAAAGAAAAAGACGGTAAGAAAGTTGTCCCGGTAAAAGTGACACGTGATGGAATTACAAAAACAGTTGAAGTTCCAGTTGTTAAAAAAGACCAAGTATTTACAGTAGGTGTAAAAGACTCAACAAAACCGATTGAGATACCAAACACCCCAACAATAGGAGAAGACTTAAAAGACGAAGATAAGGAAAAAGTCAAAGAAAACTTACTAGTCAATGGCGAGTCGTTAAAAGAAGGTGACAAGGTAGAATTTGGCAAAGTTACACAAGAGCAGGATAAAACAGTTGTTTCAGTAACGGTAACACGTGATGGCGTAGCAAAAACAATTGATGTCGAAGTCATTAAGCAAGCAGAAGAATTCACATTAGCTGTAAAAGATGCCACAAAACCAGCTGAGATTTCAAAATCACCAGTAGCAGGCGAAAGCTTAACAGCAGAAGACCAAGCGAAAGTAAAAGAAAAAGTAACAGCAAACGGTGAAGCACTAAAAGATACTGATACAGTAGAGTACGGAAATATTACCGAAAAAGATGGTAAGAAAGTCGTACCGGTGACAGTAACACGAGATGGTGTAGCAAAAACAATTGATGTAGAAGTCACTAAGCAAGCAGAAGAATTCACATTAGCTGTAAAAGACACCACAAAACCAGTTGAAATTTCAAAATCACCAGTAGCAGGCGAAAGCTTAACAGCAGAAGACCAAGCGAAAGTAAAAGAAAAAGTAACAGCAAACGGTGAAGCACTAAAAGATACTGATACAGTAGCGTACGGAAATATTACAGAAAAAGATGGTAAGAAAGTCGTACCAGTAACAGTAACACGTGATGGCGTAGCAAAAACAATTGATGTAGAAGTCACTAAGCAAGCAGAATCCACAGATAGTTCAGGTTCTCAAGGCAACCAAGACGGTCAAGGAGGTTCAGGCTCTCAAGGTAACCAAAACGGTCAAGGAGGAAATACAGATTCAAATACTGAAGGTCCTACTAGCCCAGATTTACCTGCTGACCAATCAGGCCTAGACAAAGCAAAAGCTCAAGCAAAATCAGACTTAGCCCAAGCAGCTGCAAAAGAAAAAGCAGAAATCGACGCAGATGAAAAACTAAGCGAAGATGAAAAAGCCCAAGCAAAAGCTAAAGTCGATGAAGCTAAGAAAGCTGCAGAGTCTAACATTGATAAAGCGACAACACCAGAAGAAGTAGCAAAAGCAACAGAAGCAGGTAAGAAAGCAATCGATGCAGTTCATCAAATAACTCCAGAACAAGCTAAATCTGACTTAGATGCTGCAGCTAACACAGAAAAAGGTGAAATTGGCGGAGATACAACTTTAACTGATAAAGAAAAAGAAGCCTTGAAAGCCAAAGTAGATGAAGTTAAGAAAGCGGCAGAAGATAAGATTAACAATGCTAAAACACCTGAAGAAATAGCGAAAGCAACAGAAGAAGGTAAGAAAGCAATCGCAGATGTTTATAATCCACAAACTGCTAAAGGGCAATCTACAAGTATCTTTAAACCAGAGTTAGACTTACAAACTGCTTTAGTATCCGGAAAAGCAACTGTTGAAAAAGGCAAAGACTTAACAGACGAAGAAATCCTAAAACAATTAGCACTAGCTGATGGACTAACAGCGAAAGTTATTTCTAAACCAACCACAACTGAAACAGGAACTAAAGAAGCAGAAGTAGAAGTAACGCTAGCTGATGGTAGCAAAGTGACTGTAAAAGTACCGGTTGAAGTAGTTGATTCCTTAGGAACAGCTGATAAAGATAATGATCTTGCTAAGGCGAAAGAAGATGCTAAAAAACAAGTAGAAGATGCAGCTAAGAAAAAACTTGAAGAAATCAATAAAGCTAAAGATTTAACAGCTGAGCAAAAACAAAAAGCTGAAAAAGAAATCAATAAAGCCAAAGAAGATGCTAACAAAGCTATTGACCAAGCATCATCAGCAGGAACAGCTAAACAAATTGCAGATCAAGCAAAAGAAAATATTGAAAAATATGATCCAAAAGCAGATACAGAAGTTAAGAAACCAGATGTGACAAATCTTGATGAAGAAAAAGCGAAAGCAAAAGCTGAAATACTAGAAGAAGCTCAAAAACGCATTAACGAAATCAAGAACAATAAAGATTTATCAGACGAAGCGAAACAAAAAGCTATCGAAGAAATCAATAAGGCCAAAGATAAAGCGATTGAAGACATCAACAAAGGTCAATCTAAAGATGAAATCAACGCGGCGAAAGAAGCTGGTATTCATAAGATAAATGAAGTTCAACCAGATGGCTCTATTGCATCTAAATTCGAACCGAAAGTTCCTGAAAACAAAGTGGAAGTGGAAAATCCAGCAAAACTTTCAGATGAAGAAAGAGAACAAGTTCGTCAAAACATCGAAGGTGCGAACACATTCCCAGATGGAACAACAGTAGAAGTAAAACCAGATGGAACAGCTGTTATCACATATAAAGATGGTTCAAGCGATACGATTTCTAAAGATAAATTAGTAGCGCCAGCTAACAAAGAGACAGGAACAATCGCGTCAAGAACCGAGCCAGTTATTCCAGGAAAAACACAAGTAGGAAACACTACTAAGTTAACACCAGGAGAACAAGCTGCGGTTAAAAAAGCGGTTGAGGAAGCGAACAACTTCCCAGCAGGAACTACAGTAGAAGTAAGACCTGATGGAACAGTAGTCATCACCTATCCAGATAAATCTGTAGATACAATAACAGGGGATAAACTTGTTGAAAAAGGAAGTAAACAAGAAACTCCAAAAGTTCAGACAGATGCAGAGAAGAACCCAGCGCAAGTTCCAGGAAACTTTGTACCTGTTGAAAATACTCACAACTTGACACAGGCGGAGCAAGATACTGTAGCAGCTAAGGTCAAAGAAGCAAATCCAGCGGCGACAGATGTTAAGGTATCTAAAGATGGAACAGCAACGCTAACATATGGAGATGGTTCAGTAAACACAATTCCAGGAACCAGTCTAGTAGTAGCCAAAGATACTGACAATGAAGCTGCAACACAAGCCACGCAAAATCCAGCAGTGGTGCCAGCAACTACAGAAGTCGGGAATGCTCATAGCTTAACACCTGAGGAACAAGCTGCAGTAGCTACGAAAGTGAAACAAGCAAATCCAACTGCTACAGATGTTAAGGTATCTAAAGACGGAACAGCGACATTGACATACTCAGATGGTTCAGTCAATACAATTCCAGGAACCAGTCTAGTAGTTCAAAAAGAGGAAACTTCAACACAAGAGCAACCAACAATCGCAGAGAAGACAAAAGTAATCATCCCAGCTAACCCTACAAAAGTAGCAGAAGCTACAAGATTAACAGATGCAGAAAAAGAAGCTGTTAAAAAAGCTGTAGTAGATGCAAATGGATTCGGAAGCGATGTTAAAGTTGAAGTAGCTGGAGATGGCACAGCGACAATCGTCTTTAAAGATGGTTCAGCTATTACAATTCCAGGAAATCAATTGGTAGCACAAGATCCAAAAGCACAAGATAGCACTAAACCGACTGCTGAAAAATCAACTGTTAAAGCGCCTGCTCAAAGAGTAGATGTAAAAGATATAACTCATTTAACAGATGAAGAAAAAGAAAAAGTTAAGGTTGCTATTTTACAAGCAAATGGTTCAGCATTAGACGGAGCGACAATCAATGTAGCTGGAGATGGTACAGCAACAATCACATTCCCAGATGGTTCAGTAGTGACGATTCTAGGAAAAGATACAGTTCAACAATCTGCGAAAGGTGAATCTGTAACTCAAGAAGCTACACCAGAGTATAAGCCAGAAACTACACCAGGTGGAGATAATGGAGGCAATACTGGAAGCTCAGATGCTAATGCGAATGCAGGCGGTGGTAGCCAGGCAGGCGGACAAGCTAATACAGGTTCACAAAACCCAGCTCAATCACAAGCTTCTAAGCAATTAGCTACTGAAAAAGAATCAGCTAAAAATGCCATTGAAAAAGCTGCCAAGGACAAGCAGGATGAAATCAAAGGCTCACCGCTTTCTGATAAAGAAAAAGCAGAACTTTTAGCAAGAGTGGAAGCAGAAAAACAAGTAGCTCTCAAAGAGATTGAAAATGCGAAAACTGTGGAAGATGTGAAGGAAGCAGAAACGATTGGCGTGCAAGCCATTGCCATGATTACAGTTCCTAAGAGACCAGTGGCTCCTAATGCTGCTCGTCAGGCAACAAGTGCACCGCAAGCAACTGCAGGAACAATGCAAGATGTTACCTACCAGTCACCTGCTGGCAAACAACTACCTAACACAGGTTCAGCATCAAGTGCAGCACTTGCTAGTCTTGGTCTAGTGGCGGCAACCAGTGGTTTTGCTTTGCTAGGAAGAAAAGCTAGACGTAGAAAATAGGACAGCTAGAAAGTTATATTCTCTACTTAAAGTTAGATTATAAGGGGGATTTTGAGAAGTCATCAATCCTAGTGATAGGTGAGAAAAGTGAGAACCCAAGATAATCGCATATTTTATACTCAATGAAAATCAAAGAGCAAACTAGGAAACTAGCCGCAGGCTGTACTTGAGTACGGCAAGGCGACGTTGACACGGTTTGAATTTGATTTTCGAAGAGTATTAGATGAATAGGGATGTTCTATCAATATAGCCAATATCTTCTGTCTCTAGCTGTGGAATAGAAGATGGGCAATATCGGATAGAAAAGCTAGCAGAATAGCTCTATTAAAGAGAGGAGGGAAACCGAAAAATTGGGTGCCCCTCCTCTTTTTTGGTATAATAGAAGATAGAAAACGAGGTTAGAAGAGATGATTTTTGATACACATACACACTTGAATGTAGAAGAATTTGCGGGTCGTGAGGCAGAAGAAATCGCCTTGGCTGCTGAGATGGGTGTGACACAGATGAATATTGTGGGTTTTGATAAACCGACGATTGAGCGTGCCTTGGAGTTGGTAGATGAGTATGACCAACTTTACGCAACCATTGGTTGGCATCCGACAGAAGCTGGAACCTACACAGAGGAGATTGAAGCCTACTTGCTTGACAAGCTCAAACATCCCAAGGTGGTTGCCTTGGGTGAGATTGGTTTGGATTATCATTGGATGACAGCGCCGAAAGAGGTGCAGGAGCAGGTTTTTCGGCGTCAGATCCAGTTATCTAAGGACTTGGATTTGCCTTTTGTTGTCCATACCCGTGATGCGCTGGAAGACACCTATGAGATTATCAAGAGCGAGGGAGTTGGTTCTAGAGGTGGCATTATGCATTCTTTCTCAGGAACTCTTGAATGGGCAGAGAAGTTTGTCGAGCTTGGTATGATCATTTCCTTCTCAGGAGTGGTGACTTTTAAGAAGGCAACTGACATCCAAGAAGCAGCTAAAGAGTTACCTTTGGACAAGATTTTGGTGGAGACGGATGCTCCTTACTTGGCTCCTGTTCCTAAACGGGGTCGCGAAAACAAAACAGCCTACACTCGCTATGTGGTGGACTTTATCGCCGACTTGCGTGGTATGACGACAGAAGAGCTAGCGGCGGTAACAACTGCAAATGCAGAACGAATTTTTGGATTGGATAGCAAGTAATGAAAGAGAAAATTTCCCAAGTTATCGTGGTTGAAGGGCGCGATGATACGGCCAATCTCAAACGCTATTTCGATGTAGAGACCTATGAGACACGAGGTTCTGCCATCAATGACCAGGATCTAGAGCGGATTCAACGCCTACACCAACGTCATGGAGTCATTGTCTTTACAGACCCAGATTTTAATGGGGAGCGGATTCGTCGTATGATTATGACGGCCATTCCAACAGTTCAGCATGCCTTCCTCAAACGAGATGAAGCTGTTCCCAAGTCCAAGACCAAGGGGCGTTCTCTGGGAATTGAGCATGCCAGCTATGAAGACTTGAAAACGGCTCTAGCTCAGGTGACAGAACAATTTGAACATGAGAGCCAGTTTGACATCAGTCGTAGCGACTTGATTAGCCTTGGTTTTCTAGCAGGGGCAGACAGCCGTAAGCGCCGAGAATATCTGGGAGAGGCTCTCCGAATCGGCTATTCCAACGGCAAGCAACTCCTCAAACGCCTAGAGTTGTTTGGGGTCACCTTGGCAGAAGTGGAAGAAGCTATGAAATCTTATGAGTAGGAAAGATGTAGCCGTTACAATTTTTTAAGTTTCACAGTATTTTTCGAAGCAGGTAGAAGAGGAGGCGTCTGATGTTAATTGGTCAAAAAATTAAAGAGATTCGGATAGAAAAAGGAATTAGTCGTCCAGATTTTTGTGGAGATGAGCAAGAACTGACAGTTCGTCAACTGTCGCGAATTGAAAGTGGAGCTTCGCAACCAAGTTTGCCCAAGTTAGACTATATTGCTCGCCGGCTAGGAGTTCCAGCTTATAGCCTTATGCCGGATTTTTCAGCTCTTCCTCCTGCTTATTTAGAATTGAAATACCAGATTTTACGTGAACCAATCTATGGTAAAGAAGAGGAGTATGATAAGAAAGAAGCGTGTTTGGAAGAGATTTATAAAATATACTTTGATAATCTTCCTAAAGAAGAACAATTAGCATGTGAAGTATTGCAGGCGTGTTTAGATACTTCTAGAACTAGAAGGCCTGAATATGCAGAGTTAATACTTGAGGAATATATGCCTCAGATTATAGAAAAAGAAGCTTATTCAATAAATGATATGTTGTTGATTCGTTTGTTTTTTTATCAAATGCTCATTAGAAACGATCTTGCCAAATTTGTGAATCAAATCGAAAAGCTAATGTTCTTGCTTTTGGGACAGAAGAAGATAACTCAAATAGAGAATTACTTTATAATTAGAGATACTCTTATTTCAGGAATGTGTTGTCTTGAAAAGGTAGGAGTAACTGATTGTTTTAATGATTATCTATCGTGTTTACAAGAAATTATGGATAAAACTCAAGATTATCAAAAGAAACCTCTTGTATTTATGTTTTTGTGGAAGCAAGCATTAAGAGAAGAAAGAGATTTTAGTTTAGCTGAATCATTTTATCAGTCTTCTAAAACATTTGCGCAGCTAATTGGAGATGAATTTCTAGTAAAGAAATTGACAGAGGAATGGCAAGAGGATGTAAAAAAATATTTATAAACATAGTGAAGCAATGACAAAAATGTCCTTGTTCTTGCATCAAAACAGCTCTAAAGTTCGTCTTTAGAGCTGTTTTTTAGATATGAGCCAAAAATAATATGAAATAGTTAGATTTTAAGGACATTGATGTCCTTGATAGTTCTTGAAAAAACGGATATAATATATTTAAAGATGTTGCTAGTAGAAAGAACTTAATAAACTTCTTAACATTGCAGTGACTGTGGTCACCTTCTCACTAAGTGACCAAGTAACTTTTTGGAGGAAATGATGAAACGTTTATTTATTTTGATTTCAATGGTATTGGTATCGCTTTATATGGCGATAACTTCCGTTGACCATCAAGAAGAGATTTTATTTGGTAACTATCTCTCTGTTGATGTGACAGGAATGATGATAAATCAACCAGTAGCTAGTCGCGAAGAGGTGACAGAGGCTTTGAGTCACTTGGCGGTAGAGCATAATAGTCTCATCGCCCGTCGGATTGTTGAGCCAAATGAAGCTGGAGAAACACGCTTTACCTATGCCACTTACGGTCAGGGAGAGCTTCCAGAAGGTCTGACCATTTCCTCCAAGGAGAGTGCAGAAACGAGTGATTTATTAGGTTCTTACTTGATTGTGTCAGGAAGTTTGGATGGAGTGAGCTTACAGACCACCTTGAAAGAGCTTGGTTATCAAGGCTTTGTTTCGAATGGAGAAGATCCATTTTCGATAGTCTTACTATTGACGGCCACCCCTATGGTGCTACTGAGTTTAGCTATTTTTCTGCTGACCTTTATGAGTTTGACCCTGATTTATCGGATCAAGTCCCTTCGTCAGGCAGGGATTCGCTTAATAGCTGGTGAGAGCTTGTTTGGGGTTGCTCTCAGACCGGTGTTAGAAGATGTGAGACAGCTTATCTGCTCAGTGCTGGTATCCAGTCTTGTGGGATTGGGGCTTCTCTGGTATCAAGGTGCCTTGTTTATGGCAACGGTGCAACTTGTCATCATTGCTCTTCTATTTTATGGATTGATCCTGGCCGGGATTTCTACCTTACTAAGTGTCGTGTATCTACTTGGTTTACAGGAAAATAGTCTGGTGGATCTATTGAAAGGGAAACTCCCTCTCAAACGTATGCTGACATTGATGATGATGGGGCAACTCTTAGCTGTATTGGTTGTCGGATCGAGTGCGACAGCTCTCCTACCCCACTACCGTGAAATGCAGGAGATGGAGAAGGCAAGCGATAAATGGAGCCAGTCCTCAGACCGTTACCGTCTATCCTTTGGTTGGTCTAGTGCATTTGCCGATGAAGAAGGAATGCGTAAGGATAATCGTGAGTGGCAGACATTTACTGAAGAACGGTTAGCAAATACAGACTCTTTTTATATCATGAGCAATGTTGACAATTTCTCAGATGGAGCAGAAGTGGATCTAGATGGCAATCGTCTCAATGACTACACACCGTCAGGGAATGTTATCTATGTCTCACCGCGCTATCTGATAGAAGAAAAGATTACCGTTTCTTCAGAGTTTATGGACAAGATGCAAAACTTGTCTGAGGGAGAGTTTGGGCTGATCTTACCTGAGAGCTTGAGAGAGCAGTCTTCCTACTATCAAGGATTATTTACAGATTACCTGCAAAACTTTTCATCTGAAAGTGTAGAAGTGACGAGTCAGAAACACTACCTCCCACAGGTAACGCTAGCTTTTACAGAAACAGGACAGGAACGCTTCCTCTATAACGATGGGTACAAGACGACACGCCAGTACCTAAAAGACCCAATTATTGTAGTTTTAACGCCGCAAGCGACTGGAACAAGACCTGTTGCAGGGATGTTGTGGGGAACTACGGCTAATAGTGCCTTGAAACTAGATCGATATGGAGATAGCATCACAGCTCTAAAAGATCAAGGACTATATCACAAGGTCTCTTACTTGGTAAAAAGCCAGCTATTTTTTGCCAAGGTACTAAATGACAAACGGATGGAGTTCTACTCTCTCCTTATAGGGACTATTTTGACCCTGTCTACGGCTATCTTGTTATTTGATTCCATGAATCTTCTCTATTTTGAGCAGTTTAGACGGGAGATCATGATTAAACGTCTTTCTGGTATGACAATCTATGAGCTTCATGGCAAGTACTTACTGGCGCAAGGAGGAGTTCTCTTGCTTGGTCTAATCCTATCTAGTGTTTTGACAGGAGATAGCTTGATTAGCGCTTTAGTTGTAGCTTTATTTACGCTTAACGCCCTCTTGATTTTAGTAAGGCAGGACAAAAAAGAAGAAGCTGGTAGCATGGCAGTATTGAAAGGAAAATAAGATGATTGATATTCAAGGATTGGAAAAGAAATTTAATGACCGCGCGATTTTCTCTGGTTTGAATCTCAAGCTGGAGAAGGGCAAGGTCTATGCCTTAATCGGGAAGAGTGGGAGCGGAAAGACGACGCTGCTGAATATCTTAGGAAAGCTAGAAAAGATAGATGGAGGAAGGGTTCTCTATCAGGGGAAAGATTTAAAAACCATTCCCACTCGTGAGTATTTTCGAGACCAGATGGGCTATCTCTTTCAAAATTTTGGCCTCTTAGAAAACCAATCAATCAAAGAGAATTTGGATTTGGGCTTTGTTGGTCAGAAAATCTCAAAAGTAGAACGTTTGGAAAGGCAAGTGGAGGCTTTAGAAAAAGTTAATCTAGGGTATTTGGATCTAGAACAAAAAATTTATACTTTATCTGGGGGAGAGGCCCAACGAGTTGCCCTTGCGAAGACTATTTTGAAAAATCCACCCTTGATTTTGGCAGATGAACCAACAGCAGCTCTTGATCCTGAAAATTCAGAGGAGGTTATGAATCTCTTGGTTGGCTTGAAAGATGAAAATAGAATGATCATCATTGCAACCCATAATCCCCTAGTCTGGAATAAGGCCGATGAAATCATTGATATGAGGGAGCTTGCTCATGTGTGAAAAAATCCGTATTCGCAGGGTATCTGATTATCCGAGTGCCAGAGGTGGTTTAGAAGATATTCTCATCATGGAAAACATGACCAATCATCTTCTTTTAGTTCAAATCCGAGTGAATGGCTATTTGCTTGATTTTGCTAGCATTGAAGTGCAAAGACAAAAGCATTATCGTTTGAAAAATTTACCTCAAACGGTTGAACTGACAGTGGATGATGTGGAGGAGGATGTAGATTTGACCCTACCCGAAAATCGAAGTTATCAGGAAGCTGATTTTTTTGATACTCAATGAAAATCAAAGAGCAAACTAGGAAGCTAGCCGCAGGCTGTACTTGAGTACGGCAAGGTGAAGCTGACGTGGTTTGAAGAGATTTTCGAAGAGTATGAACGGATGTTTCGAGAGAAGCGCTAATTCCCCCTTTAAAGATTTTCAAGACTATCTTTCTTCATGAGGGAAGATAGTTTTTTGGTATGATTTTCACCCCCAAAATACAAGGGGAATGTGTTACAATAGTAGTAACAGATAATAGAAAAGAGAATAGATGAGAATTGCAGATTATAGCGTGACCAAGGCAGTGCTGGAGCGTCACGGTTTTACCTTTAAAAAGTCTTTCGGGCAAAACTTCTTGACGGATACCAATATCCTACAAAAAATCGTGGATACGGCTGAGATTGATGACCAAGTTAATGTCATTGAAATTGGCCCAGGTATTGGTGCCTTGACGGAGTTTTTGGCTGAGCGTGCAGCAGAGGTCATGGCTTTTGAAATCGACCACCGTTTGGTACCGATTTTGGCAGATACCTTGCGTGATTTTGATAATGTGACCGTAGTCAACGAGGATATTCTCAAGGTAGACTTGGCGCAACATATCCAGAATTTCAAAAATCCTGACCTGCCAATCAAGGTAGTGGCTAATTTGCCTTACTACATCACAACGCCTATTCTCATTCACTTGATTGAGAGTGGCATTCCTTTTAGTGAGTTTGTCGTCATGATGCAAAAAGAAGTGGCGGATCGTATCTCAGCCCAACCGAATACCAAGGCTTATGGTAGCTTGTCGATTGCGGTTCAGTACTACATGACAGCCAAGGTTGCCTTTATCGTACCTCGTACGGTCTTTGTGCCAGCGCCAAACGTGGACTCAGCCATCTTGAAAATGGTGCGTCGTCCAGAGCCAGCTGTAGCAGTAGAAGACGAGAACTTCTTCTTTAAGGTTTCCAAGGCAAGTTTCACTCATCGTCGCAAGACCTTATGGAATAACTTGACAGGTTACTTTGGCAAGACTGAGGAAGTCAAGGACAAGCTGACCAAGGCCTTGGACCAAGCAGGTTTGTCACCAAGTGTACGTGGGGAAGCTCTCAGCTTGGAAGAATTTGCCAGCCTAGCAGACGCACTTAAAGGGCAAGGACTCTAAGATGCAGGGACAAATCATTAAAGCCTTGGCAGGCTTCTACTATGTAGAGAGTGAGGGTCAGGTTTATCAAACACGGGCGCGTGGAAATTTCCGTAAAAAAGGTCATACCCCTTACGTTGGGGACTGGGTAGATTTCTCTGCCGAGGAAAACTCTGAGGGATATATCCTTAAGATTCATGAACGCAAAAACAGTCTAGTCCGTCCGCCTATTGTTAATATTGATCAAGCTGTAGTAATCATGTCCGTCAAGGAACCTGATTTTAACAGCAATTTGCTGGATCGTTTCTTGGTTCTTTTGGAGCATAAGGGTATTCATCCCATCGTCTATATTTCTAAAATGGATTTGTTGGAAGACGGGGGAGAACTGGATTTTTACCAGCAGACCTATGGTGACATCGGCTATGACTTTGTGACCAGCAAAGAGGAACTCCTGCCTTTATTAACAGGTAAGGTTACAGTTTTTATGGGGCAGACAGGTGTTGGGAAATCAACTCTTCTCAATAAAATCGCACCAGATCTCAATCTTGAAACAGGAGAAATTTCAGACAGTCTGGGTCGCGGGCGCCACACTACTCGAGCAGTTAGTTTTTACAATCTTAATGGGGGTAAAATCGCAGATACACCAGGCTTTTCATCACTGGATTATGAAGTAACAACGGCTGAAGACCTCAATCAGGCCTTCCCAGAGATTGCTACTGTCAGTCGAGACTGCAAATTCCGCACTTGTACCCATACCCATGAGCCGTCCTGTGCTGTCAAGCCAGCAGTTGAAGAAGGTACCATTGCGTCCTTCCGTTTTGACAACTACCTGCAATTCCTCAGTGAGATTGAAAATCGCAGAGAAACCTATAAAAAAGTCAGTAAAAAAATTCCAAAATAAGGAGAAACCTATGTCTCAATACAAGATTGCTCCGTCAATTCTGGCAGCAGATTATGCCAACTTTGAACGTGAAATCAAACGCCTAGAAGCAACTGGGGCAGAATATGCCCATATTGATATTATGGACGGTCATTTTGTGCCACAAATCAGTTTTGGTGCGGGTGTGGTCGAGAGTCTTCGTCCTCACAGCAAGATGGTCTTTGACTGCCACTTGATGGTGTCAAATCCTGAGCATCATTTAGAAGACTTTGCGCGTGCGGGAGCAGATATCATCAGTATCCATGTAGAAGCAACGCCTCATATTCATGGCGCCCTCCAAAAAATTCGTTCACTCGGTGTCAAGCCATCAGTTGTCATCAATCCTGGTACGCCTGTTGGGGCGATTAAGCACGTTCTTCACCTAGTTGACCAAGTTTTAGTCATGACAGTTAACCCAGGCTTCGGTGGGCAAGCCTTTCTGCCTGAAACCATGGATAAGGTTCGTGAGTTGGTTGCACTTCGTAAGGAAAAAGGTTTGAACTTTGAGATTGAAGTCGATGGTGGGATTGATGATAAAACTATTGCTCTAGCCAAAGAAGCTGGTGCGACCGTTTTTGTAGCAGGTTCCTATGTCTTTAAGGGAGATGTCAATGAGCGAGTACAAACTCTCAGAAAACAACTGGACTAAGGTTGCCGTTTTTGCAGGCGGAGACCGTGGTCATTATCGGACGGACTTTGATGGTTTTGTTGGTGTGGATCGAGGCTCGCTCTGGGTCTTGGAGGAAAAACTACCTCTTGCTCTAGCAGTCGGAGATTTTGATTCTGTGACCGAAGAAGAGCGACAGGTGATTCAAAAACGTGCCCAGTATTTTGTTCAAGCTCGACCAGAAAAGGATGATACAGATCTGGAATTGGCTCTCTTAACCATTTTTGAGAAGAATTCTGAGGCTCAGGTTACTATTTTCGGTGCCTTGGGAGGTCGTATTGATCATATGTTGGCCAATGTCTTTCTGCCCAGCAATCCCAAATTAGCACCCTTTATGCGCCAGATAGAAATTGAGGATGGGCAAAATTTGATTGCCTATTGTCCGGAAGGGACCAGTCAGCTTGAACCCCGTTCAGACTATGACTACCTAGCCTTTATGCCAGTTCGGGATAGCCAGCTGACCATTCTCGGTGCCAAGTATGAGTTGACAGAGGAAAATTTTTTCTTTAAAAAAGTGTACGCTTCTAACGAATATATAGATAGGGAAGTGTCGGTGACTTGCCCAGATGGCTATGTGGTCGTGCTACATAGTAAGGACAGGAGGTAGGATGGAAAGTTTACTTGTTCTATTATTGATTGCCAACCTAGCTGGACTCTTTCTGATTTGGCAGAGGCAGGATAAGCAGGAAAAACATCTCAGCAAGAGCTTGGAGGATCAGGCAGATCACTTGTCAGACCAGTTGGATTACCGTTTTGAACAAGCCAGACAAGCCAGCCAGTTGGACCAAAAAGACTTGGAAGTAGCTGTCAGCGACCGTTTGCAAGAAGTGCGAATCGAATTGCACCAAGGTCTGACGCAAGTCCGTCAAGAAATGACAGAGAATCTCCTCCAAACCAGAGATAAGACAGACCAACGTCTCCAAGCCCTGCAGGAATCCAATGAGCAACGTTTGGAACAAATGCGCCAGACAGTCGAGGAAAAACTAGAAAAGACCTTACAGACACGCTTGCAGGCTTCCTTTGAGACAGTTTCCAAACAACTGGAGTCAGTCAATCGTGGCCTTGGAGAAATGCAGACAGTTGCCCGTGATGTCGGAGCCCTCAACAAGGTTCTCTCTGGAACCAAAACGCGAGGGATTCTGGGAGAATTGCAACTGGGGCAAATCATCGAAGACATCATGACACCAGTCCAGTACGAACGAGAATACGCAACGGTTGAAAACTCTAGTGAACGAGTTGAGTATGCCATCAAGTTACCCGGACAAGGCGACCAAGACTACGTCTATCTACCAATTGACTCTAAGTTTCCACTGGCAGATTATTACCGCCTAGAAGAAGCCTATGAAGAGGGTGACAAGGACGAGATCGAACGCTGTCGTAAGTCGCTCCTAGCCAGCGTCAAGCGCTTTGCCAAGGATATCAGGAACAAGTACATAGCACCACCTCGGACGACCAATTTTGGAGTTTTGTTTGTCCCGACAGAAGGTCTCTACTCAGAAATCGTCCGCAATCCTGTCTTCTTTGATGATTTGAGGCGGGAGGAGCAGATTATTGTTGCAGGTCCAAGTACCCTATCAGCCCTCCTCAATTCCCTATCAGTTGGATTCAAAACTCTCAATATCCAAAAGAGTGCCGACCATATCAGCAAGACTCTTGCCAGTGTCAAGACTGAGTTTGGCAAGTTTGGTGGCATTCTGGTTAAGGCACAAAAGCACCTCCAACATGCCTCTGGCAATATTGATGAATTATTAAACCGTCGTACCACAGCTATCGAGCGGACGCTCCGTCACATTGAGTTGTCAGAAGGTGAGCCTGCGCTTGATCTACTCCATTTCCAAGAAAATGAGGAAGAATATGAAGATTAGTCACATGAAAAAAGATGAGCTATTTGAAGGCTTTTACCTAATCAAGTCAGCTGACCTGAGACAAACTCGCGCTGGGAAAAATTACCTAGCTTTTACCTTCCAAGATGATAGTGGCGAGATTGATGGAAAGCTCTGGGATGCTCAACCTCATAACGTTGAGGCCTTTACTGCAGGTAAGGTTGTCCACATGAAAGGTCGCCGAGAAGTTTATAACAACACCCCTCAAGTCAATCAAATTACCCTTCGCCTGCCTCAACCTGGTGAACCCAATGACCCAGCTGATTTCAAGGTCAAGTCGCCAGTTGATGTCAAGGAAATCCGTGACTACATGTCGCAAATGATTTTTAAAATTGAAAATCCTGTTTGGCAACGAATTGTCCGAAAGCTCTACACCAAGTATGATAAGGAATTTTACTCCTATCCCGCTGCCAAGACTAATCACCATGCCTTTGAAACGGGTTTGGCTTACCATACGGCGACCATGGTACGCTTGGCAGATGCCATTAGCGAAATCTATCCTCAGCTCAATAAGAGTCTGCTCTATGCGGGAATTATGCTGCATGACTTGGCTAAGGTCATCGAGTTGACTGGACCAGACCAGACTGAGTATACAGTACGAGGTAATCTTCTTGGGCATATTGCTCTAATTGATAGCGAAATTACCAAAACAGTTATGGAACTCGGTATTGATGATACCAAGGAAGAAGTCGTTCTGCTTCGCCACGTCATCCTCAGTCACCACGGCTTACTTGAGTATGGAAGTCCAGTTCGTCCACGTATCATGGAGGCAGAGATTATCCATATGATTGACAATCTGGATGCCAGCATGATGATGATGTCAACAGCTCTGGCTTTGGTGAATAAGGGAGAGATGACCAATAAAATCTTCGCTATGGATAATCGTTCCTTCTATAAACCAGATTTAGATTAATAATTTAAGAAAAATGAGCATTTTTTAGGATAAGAATGTTCGTTTTTTTCTGTGAATATGGTATAATAAGTAAAAGACAAAAATGAATACTCTTCGAAAATCTCTTCAAACTAGGGTAGCATCGCCTTGTCGTATGTATATATGTAGTTATATTACAGACCTTGTCAGTTCTATCGACAATCTCAAAACAGTGTTTTGAACCACCAGCGACCAGCTTTCTAGTTTGCTTTTTGATTTTTTGAATAAAAATGGAATAGGAAATAGAAATGAAATTAAGAAGAAGTGATCGGATGGTTGTCATTTCCAACTATTTGATTAATCATCCTTATAAACTAACTAGTCTCAATACTTTTGCTGAAAAGTATGAATCTGCTAAATCATCTATCTCAGAGGATATCGTCATTATCAAACGCGCCTTTGAGGAAATTGAAATCGGTCATATCCAGACAGTAACTGGTGCTGGTGGTGGTGTCATTTTCACACCATCAATCTCAAGTCAGGATGCCAAGGAAATGGTTGAGGACTTGCGTGCCAAGTTGTCAGAAAGTGACCGTATCTTGCCAGGTGGCTATATCTACCTGTCTGATTTGCTTAGCACACCAGCTATCTTGAAAAATATTGGTCGTATTATTGCCAAGAGCTTTATGGACCAAAAAATTGATGCGGTTATGACCGTAGCGACTAAGGGTGTGCCACTTGCAAATGCAGTTGCCAATGTCCTCAATGTTCCTTTTGTTATTGTGCGCCGTGACCTGAAAATTACCGAAGGTTCAACTGTCAGCGTCAACTATGTATCCGGTTCAAGTGGTGACCGCATTGAAAAAATGTTCCTTTCAAAACGCAGTCTCAAGGCAGGTAGCCGTGTCTTGATTGTGGATGACTTCTTGAAAGGTGGAGGAACTGTCAACGGGATGATCAGTCTCTTGCGTGAGTTTGATTCAGAATTGGCAGGTGTAGCAGTCTTTGCGGACAATGCCCAAGAAGAACGTGAAAAGCAGTTTGACTACAAGTCACTCTTGAAGGTAACCAATATTGATGTCAAGAACCAAGCCATCGATGTTGAGGTTGGCAATATCTTTGACGAAGATAAATAAGAGATAGAACTAAAGGTTGGAACGATTGTCCCAGCCTTTCTTTGCAAATAGAATAGAAGGAAACTTATGAAAACACCATTTATCAATAAAGAAGACTTAGAAGCGATTGTTGCCGAGTTCCCGACTCCTTTTCACTTGTATGATGAGAAGGGAATTCGTGAGAAGGCAAGAGCCGTCAATCAAGCCTTTTCGTGGAACAAGGGCTTTAAGGAATATTTTGCAGTTAAGGCTACTCCAACACCAGCTATTTTAAAAATTCTCCAAGAGGAAGGTTGCGGTGTGGACTGCTCTAGTTATGTAGAACTTTTGATGAGCCATAAACTGAATTTCCCTGGTTCTGAGATTATGTTCTCTTCCAACAACACGCCAGACAAGGAATATGCCTATGCGCGTGAATTGGGTGCGACCATTAACTTGGATGCCTTTGAAGATATTGAACATCTGGAGCGAGCAGCAGGCATTCCAGAAATCATCTCATGTCGTTACAATCCTGGAGGCGTTTTTGAGCTAGGAACAGATATTATGGATAATCCTGGAGAAGCCAAGTTTGGCATGACCAAGGACCAGCTCTTTGAAGCTTTTGCCATCTTGAAGGAAAAAGGAGCCAAGACTTTTGGGATTCACTCCTTCCTAGCGTCCAATACCGTGACCCATCTCTATTATCCAGAGTTGGCTCGTCAGCTTTTTGCATTGGCTGTTGAAATCAAGGAAAAGTTGGGCATTTCGCTAGACTTTATTAATCTTTCTGGCGGTATTGGTGTCAACTATCGTCCAGACCAGGAGCCGAACGATATTGCCTTGATTGGTGAGGGAGTTCGTAAGGTGTATGAAGAGGTCCTTACGCCAGCAGGTCTTGGTCGGGTTAAGATTTTTACCGAATTGGGTCGTTTTATGCTGGCACCTCACGGTGCTTTGGTGACAAGAGTCACTCATAAGAAGAAAACTTACCGTACCTATCTAGGTGTGGATGCATCAGCAGTCAACCTTATGCGTCCAGCCATGTATGGAGCTTATCATCACATTACTAACGTGACCCATCCAGATGGACCAGCTGAAGTGGTAGATGTGGTTGGTTCACTCTGTGAAAACAATGATAAATTTGCAGTCAATCGCGAACTGCCTCATACAGAAATCGGTGATTTGCTGGTCATTCATGATACAGGTGCTCATGGTTTTTCAATGGGCTACCAGTACAACGCCAAACTTCGTTCTGCGGAAATCCTCTATACTGAAGAAGGTAAAGCCCGTCAAATCCGCCGTGCAGAGCGCCCTGAGGATTATTTTGCAACCTTGTATGGCTTTGATTTTGAAGAATAAAATGATAAGTAATTGAAAATGAAATTGAAAAACAGATTGCTTTCTAAAAAATAGGCAAAAATCTTGTTTTTCCTTCAAGTCGTGATATAATAAAACTATAAAACGTTTTCAAGGAAGGTAACGATATGTCTGAAGAAACAATTGATTATGGACAAGTGACAGGAATGGTGCATTCGACAGAAAGTTTTGGGGCGGTAGATGGCCCTGGTATTCGCTTTATTGTCTTTTTGCAGGGCTGTCACATGCGTTGCCAGTATTGCCATAACCCAGATACTTGGGCTATGGAGTCCAATAAATCACGTGAACGGACGGTAGATGATGTCTTGACAGAAGCCTTGCGCTACCGCGGTTTCTGGGGAGACAAGGGAGGAATCACTGTCAGTGGGGGAGAAGCCCTCTTGCAAATTGATTTCTTGATTGCTCTCTTTACCAAGGCCAAGGAAAAAGGAATCCACTGTACCTTGGATACCTGTGCCCTGCCTTTCCGTAATAAACCACGTTACCTTGAAAAGTTTGACAAACTCATGGCTGTCACTGACTTGGTTCTCTTGGATATCAAGGAAATCAACGAAGAACAGCACAAGATTGTCACTAGCCAAACCAATAAAAACATCTTGGCCTGTGCCCAGTATCTATCAGATATTGGAAAACCTGTCTGGATTCGTCACGTGCTAGTTCCCGGATTGACAGACAGAGACGATGACTTGATTGAACTTGGGAAGTTCGTCAAGACCCTCAAAAATGTTGATAAGTTTGAAATTCTACCATATCATACCATGGGTGAGTTTAAATGGCGTGAATTGGGAATTCCATACTCACTTGAAGGAGTCAAACCACCAACAGCAGACCGCGTCAAGAACGCTAAAAAACTCATGGATACCGAAAGTTACCAAGACTATATGAAACGTGTACATGGATAAAAAAGAAGCCTGATGGAAACATCGGGCTTTTGATACTCAATGAAAATCAAAGAGCAAACTAGGAAGCTAGCCGCAGGTTGCTCAAAGCACTGCTTTGAGGTTGTGGATAGAACTGACGAAGTTAGCTCAAAACACTGTTTTGAGGTTGTGAATAGAACTGACGAAGTCAGTAACCATATATACGGCAAGGCGAAGCTGACATGGTTTGAAGAGATTTTCGAAGAGTATGACTTGCAAAAAGACTTAGCAAACAAGCTAAGCCTTTTTCTTCTTATCTCGAACGTTGTTTTCCAGCGTTGCGATTTTTGTGTTTTTTCTTGCTTGTGATAGCAGTTGGTTGTTCAGGAGTAACGTCTTTTCGTCCACTTGGTGTAGAGAAAGCACTTGCTTTTGGTGGGTTCTTGGCTAGTTCTTCACGGACTTTTTTGCGAAGTTTTGGACGAACGATATAGTTGACGATAAACTGTTGGAGAATCATCATGAAACCACCGACAACCCAATAAAGTGTGACACTAGCTGGTGAGATGAGGGAGAAGCCGGCAATCATGACTGGGCTCACGTAAGCCATTTTTTTGATTTGATCTCTTTGCGTTTCATCTTCTACTCCGTGAAGTGAAAGGAGTGATTGAAGATAGTAAAGGACACCAGCGCAGGCAGCCAAAATCATACTTGGAGAGCCTAGAGGGATGCCTAGGTAGCTTGCTTGAGCAACACCTTCAGTATGTTGGGCAGTAAAGTAGATGGCAGAGAAGAAAGGCATTTGAAGGAGGAGAGGGAAACATCCTACACCACCAAACATACTGATGCCATGCTCTTTTTGAGCAGCAAAGAGAGCTTGTTGGGCTTCGAGTTTTTCTTCTTGAGTAGTTGCTTCCTTGAGACGCGTTTGGTGTGGCTCAAGGACGTGCTTGAGGGCGTTCATCTTTTCAGAGTGAAGCGTTGCCTTCCATGATTGGTAGATACCAAGTGGCAAGATAATCAAGCGCACGATAATGGTTACGATAATGATAGCGACACCAAAGCCTAGACCTTTATCATTGGCGAAGTACTTGATAGCTTCAGCCATAGGCGCTCCGAAAGTATTCCAAATGACTCCTGTTGGCTGGCCTGTGGTTTTATCGACATTGACACAGCCAGTCAAGACAAGCAACATAGCCACTCCCATAGCTGAGAGTGCAAAACGTTTAATAGATTTCACTGTTTTTATTCCTTCTTTAAAAATTATACCTTTCTATTCTACTGTTTTTTTACAAAATATACAATAGTTCTGGAGACCTAATTTGCGATTTTAAAGTCAGAGTAGGGAGGAAAGTTGCTCAGTTTGACATCTAAGTAGCTGACTTTTGAAAAAGGTGTGGGTCCTTTTCGGATTTCTTGGATAAATTTTGCCATGGCAGCAGATGAGTCTGCTTGGGCTAAGATTTCCACTGTGCCATCGTCGTTATTCCATACCCGACCTGTGATGCCACCGATTTCAAGCGCCAGGCTGTAAACACCCCAACGAAAGCCGACTCCCTGTACCCTACCTTGGGCAATCATTCTAACCTTTTGCATACCAAACCCCTTTGATTGTGTTATAATATTTCTATGACTATTATAACCTCAAAAGCCAATTCTGTGGTAAAAAATGCCAAGAAATTACACCAAAAAAAATACCGCAAGTCTGCCTATTTGATTGAAGGCTGGCACTTGTTTGAAGAAGCTGTCCAAGCTGGAGTGACGATTGAGAAAATCTTTGCCCTAGAAAATTACCGAGATCAGTTAGCTGCTTTTCCGCAAACTGTCTGGGTGTCAGAGGATATTTTGCTAGATTTGGCGGATTCTCAGACTCCACAGGGCATTGTTGCCGTGGTTCAAAAAGAAGAAGTAGGACAAGCTGATTTGAGTCAGGGCAAGTTCTTGTTTTTGGAAGCTGTGCAAGATCCTGGGAATGTGGGAACGATCATTCGGACTGCGGATGCAGCAGGTTTTACAGGCGTGATTGTTTCAGATAAGTCGGCAGATATCTACAGTCTCAAGACCTTACGTTCCATGCAAGGCAGTCATTTTCATCTGCCTATTTACCGGATGTCGAGTCAAGCGCTTCTTAAGGAAACCAAAGAGGCAGGTATCCCAGTGCTGGCAACAACCCTATCTAAAGATTCTGTTGATTACAGAGAACTGCCTCCTATAGAAAATTTTGTACTAGTCATGGGAAATGAGGGTCAAGGAATTAGTCCCCTTATGGCTGAAAGTGCAGACCAGTTGGTCCATATTAGCATGAAGGGGCAGGCCGAGAGTTTGAATGTTGCCGTTGCGGCCGGTATTTTGATTTTCCATTTAAGCTAATTTTAACTTTTTTTGTTATAATCAAGGAAAGATGTTCATAGAAAAGGAGAAAAGGATGAATCACACTATTATACATGACCGTGCAGGTCTCAATCAATTTTACGCTAAGGTTTATGCCTTTGTTGGTCTGGGAATCGGACTATCTGCTTTGGTATCGGGCCTTATGTTGACGGTCTTTCAGTCTCAGTTGGTTTACTTTTTGATGCAGGGGCGTCTCTGGTTGACCATTGCTACTTTTGCGGAGTTGGCCTTAGTTTTCGTTGCCAGTAGTATGGCTTCAAGGAATAGTCCAGCAGCTCTTCCAGTATTTTTACTTTACTCAGTATTAAACGGCTTTACCCTTAGTTTTGTGGTAGCCTTCTATACTCCGGGTACAGTTTTATCTGCCTTTGTATCGAGCGCCCTTCTCTTCTTTGTCATGGCTGCAGTTGGTATCTTCACCAAGAAAGATTTGAGCGGTCTTGGTCGAGCGATGATGGCAGCTCTCATCGGTTTGCTGATTGCTATGATAGTCAATATTTTCTTGTCTAGCGGTTTCTTTGATTATATGATTAGCGTAGCCATGGTCTTGGTTTTCTCAGGACTGATTGCTTGGGATAACCAAAAAATTCGTCTCGCTTATGAACAATCGCAAGGTCGTGTAGCGACAGGCTGGGTGGTGTCAATGGCTCTCAGTATCTATCTTGATTTTATCAATCTTTTCCTAAGTATTCTACGTATCTTCGGTCGCAATGACTAAAAGGTCTATGAAATCAGTGTTTTGAGTGACACTGATTTTTTTAAATTTTCTCTTTTCTTTTCTTGGAAATAGGTGTATAATGTTTTTAACTAATTTTTGAGGAGTAGCCTATGAAGAAAAGTTTTATTCACCAACAAGAAGAAATTTCCTTTGTCAAAAATACTTTTACCCAGTATTTGAAAGATAAGTTAGAAGTTGTCGAAGTTCAAGGTCCTATCTTGAGTAGGGTCGGTGATGGGATGCAGGACAACTTATCAGGTGTGGAGAATGCCGTATCGGTCAAGGTTCTCCAAATCCCTGATGCTACTTATGAAGTGGTGCACTCCCTTGCTAAATGGAAACGCCATACCTTGGCTCGTTTTGGTTTCGGTGAGGGTGAAGGTCTTTTCGTCCACATGAAGGCCCTTCGTCCAGACGAAGATTCGCTGGATGCGACTCACTCTGTTTATGTTGACCAGTGGGACTGGGAGAAGGTTATCCCAAATGGTAAGCGTAACATCGCTTATCTAAAAGAAACAGTTGAGAAGATTTACAAGGCTATTCGCCTGACAGAGCTAGCTGTTGAAGCCCGCTATGACATCGAGTCTATCTTGCCAAAACAAATCACCTTTATCCACACAGAAGAGTTGGTAGAACGCTACCCAGACTTGACACCGAAAGAACGTGAAAATGCGATCTGTAAAGAATTTGGAGCCGTCTTTTTGATTGGTATCGGTGGCGAGTTGCCAGATGGTAAACCGCACGATGGACGTGCACCAGACTATGATGACTGGACAAGTGAGTCTGAAAATGGCTACAAGGGTCTGAATGGTGATATTCTTGTCTGGAATGAATCTCTAGGTGGAGCCTTTGAATTGTCTTCTATGGGGATTCGTGTAGATGAAGAAACGCTTCGCCGTCAGGTTGCCATCACAGGTGATGAAGACCGCTTGGAATTGGAATGGCACAAGGCTCTGTTGAATGGCTTATTCCCATTGACAATCGGTGGAGGAATTGGACAATCTCGTATGGCCATGTTCTTACTTCGCAAGAAACACATCGGAGAGGTGCAAACAAGTGTTTGGCCTCAAGAAGTCCGCGATACTTACGAAAATATTTTGTAGAGAATCGAACCGTAAGGTTCGGTTTTCTTTCTCTTTTTGCCTATAATTTGGTATAATAAACGGTATGAAAATCGTATCAGGAATCTATGGGGGACGTCCCCTCAAGACACTAGAAGGAAAGACGACAAGACCTACTTCAGATAAGGTTAGGGGAGCTATTTTTAACATGATTGGTCCCTACTTTGAAGGGGGACGCGTCTTGGACCTTTATGCAGGTAGTGGTGGTTTATCTATCGAGGCAGTATCGCGTGGCATGTCCAGTGCTGTTTTGGTGGAACGAGACCGTAAGGCTCAGGCTATCGTGGCTGAAAATATCCAGATGACCAAGGATGTTGGAAAATTTCAACTTCTCAAGATGGATGCAGAAAGGGCATTGGAGCAGGTATCTGGGGAATTCGACCTCATTTTCTTAGACCCTCCTTATGCCAAGGAACAAATCGTAGCAGATATTGAAAAAATGGCTGAGAGAGAGCTTTTTTCTGAAGATGTCATGGTCGTGTGTGAGACGGATAAGGCCGTTGAGCTTCCAGAAGAAATTGCCTGCCTGGGCATCTGGAAGGAAAAAATTTATGGAATTAGTAAGGTGACGGTCTATGTCAGATAAGATTGGCTTATTCACAGGCTCATTTGATCCGATGACAAATGGGCATCTGGATATGATTGAACGAGCTAGCAGACTTTTTGATAAGCTCTATGTCGGTATTTTTTTTAATCCCCACAAACAAGGATTTCTCCCTCTTGAAAATCGTAAACGGGGACTAGAAAAGGCTTTGGAACATTTGGGAAATGTTGAAGTCGTGTCTTCTCATGATAAATTGGTGATCGATGTCGCAAAAAGACTGGGGGCTACTTTCCTAGTGCGGGGTTTGAGAAATGCAGCGGATTTGCAATATGAAGCTAGTTTTGATTACTACAATCATCAGCTGTCTCCTGATATAGAGACTATTTATTTACATAGCCGACCTGAACATCTCTATATCAGTTCATCAGGCGTTAGAGAGCTTTTGAAGTTTGGTCAGGATATTACCTGCTATGTTCCTGAGAGTATTTTGGAGGAAATAAGAAATGAAAAAAAAGATTAGATGGCCCTTATACGTCATTGCGGCCTTGATTGTGACTTTCTTGGCATTTGTAGTGCCCTTGCCCTACTATATAGAGGTTCCAGGTGGTTCAGAAGATATTCGCCAAGTCCTTAAAGTCAATGACACAGAAGATAAGGAAGCTGGTGCCTATCAATTCGTTACAGTTGGTGTCCAACACGCAACTTTAGCTCATATGGTTTATGCTTGGTTGACGCCTTTTACAGATATTCGGAGTGCCCAGGAGACTACAGGTGGTTCTTCCGATGTTGAATTTATGCGAATTAATCAATTCTACATGCAGACATCGCAAAATATGGCCAAGTATCAAGGACTAAAAACAGCTGGTAAGGATATCGAACTCAAGTACTTTGGGGTTTATGTCTTGAATGTGACGGATAATTCAACCTTTAAAGGGATTCTCAATATCTCTGATACGGTCACAGCAGTCAATGATCAGACCTTTGATAGTTCCAAAGACTTGATTGATTACGTCAGTTCTCAACAATTAGGAGACTCAGTTAAAGTGACCTATGAAGAGGATGGGCAAACCAAGTCTGCAGAAGGAAAGATTATCAGCTTGGAAAATGGCAAAAATGGGATTGGAATCGGCTTGATTGATCGTACAGAGGTAATCAGCAATATCCCAATTAGCTTTTCAACAGCTGGTATTGGCGGCCCAAGTGCTGGTCTCATGTTTAGTCTAGCTATCTATACTCAAATAGCTCACCCAGGTCTTCGTAATGGTCGTATTGTTGCCGGTACAGGAACCATTGACCGTGATGGGAATGTGGGGGACATTGGAGGTATTGATAAAAAGGTTGTAGCTTCGGCTAGGGCAGGTGCTGCTATTTTCTTTGCCCCTGATAACCCTGTTAGCGAAGAAGAACAAAAAGCGCATCCGAATGCGAAAAACAACTACCAAACAGCCCTAGAAGCAGCTAAAACAATCAAGACAGATATGAAAATCGTGCCAGTTAAAACCTTACAAGATGCAATTGATTACTTGAAAAACAATCCCTAGTTTTTAAGTGAAGTTTCCAAACTAGCGCACAAACAGAGAAGATGGTATAATAGTCAAATGGTTCAATTATTATTCACTCTAAGCAGTCACATGCTCTTTATTTATGTGAGTTTTTACCTTTTAAAGAATCTTGTTAGATGGGAAAAGGTTTTAAAAGTGACAACTGAGAATACAGGAAAAGTTCGTTTACTAGTAGCCTTTTTCAGCATTGTCATGGGCTATATCATGAGTTCTTTCTTTATCGGCCTATATCAGTTGTGGCAAGAAGCGCTTAGAGGATTATTATAAAATCAAATGTAAAGGAAACGAGTATGGACAAAATTGTGGTTCAAGGTGGCGATAATCGTCTGGTAGGAAGTGTAACCATCGAAGGAGCAAAGAATGCAGTCTTGCCCTTGTTGGCAGCGACTATTCTAGCAAGTGAAGGAAAGACAGTCTTACAGAATGTACCGATCTTGTCGGATGTCTTTATTATGAATCAGGTAGTTGGTGGTTTGAATGCCAAGGTTGACTTTGATGAGGAAGCCCATCTTGTTGAGGTGGATGCTACTGGCGACATCACTGAGGAAGCCCCTTATAAGTATGTCAGCAAGATGCGCGCCTCTATCGTTGTATTAGGGCCAATCCTTGCTCGTGTAGGTCATGCCAAGGTATCCATGCCAGGCGGTTGTACGATTGGTAGTCGCCCTATCGATCTTCATTTGAAAGGTCTGGAAGCTATGGGGGCTAAGATTAGTCAGACAGCTGGTTACATCGAAGCCAAGGCTGATCGCTTACATGGTGCCCATATCTATATGGACTTTCCAAGTGTTGGTGCTACGCAGAACTTGATGATGGCAGCGACTCTAGCTGATGGGGTGACAGTGATTGAAAATGCAGCGCGTGAGCCTGAGATTGTTGACCTAGCCATTCTCCTTAATGAAATGGGAGCCAAGGTCAAAGGTGCTGGTACAGAGACTATTACTATTACCGGTGTTGAGAAACTTCATGGTACGACTCACAATGTAGTCCAAGACCGTATCGAAGCCGGAACCTTTATGGTAGCTGCTGCCATGACTGGTGGTGATGTCTTGATTCGAGACGCTGTTTGGGAGCACAACCGTCCCTTGATTGCCAAATTGCTTGAAATGGGAGTGGAAGTGACGGAGGAAACTGAAGGCATTCGCGTTCGCTCTCAACTAGAAAATCTAAAAGCTGTCCATGTGAAAACCTTGCCCCACCCAGGATTTCCAACAGATATGCAGGCTCAATTTACAGCCTTGATGACCGTCGCAAAAGGGGAATCAACTATGGTGGAGACAGTTTTCGAAAATCGTTTCCAACACCTAGAAGAGATGCGCCGCATGGGCTTGCATTCTGAGATTATCCGTGATACAGCTCGTATTGTTGGTGGTCAACCTTTGCAGGGGGCAGAAGTTCTTTCTACTGACCTTCGTGCCAGCGCAGCCTTGATTTTGACAGGTTTGGTAGCGCAAGGAGAAACCGTTGTCGGTAAATTGGTTCACTTGGATAGAGGTTATTACCGTTTCCATGAGAAGTTGGCGCAGCTAGGTGCTAAGATTCAGCGGATTGAGGCAAATGATGAAGATGAATAAGAAATCAAGTTATGTAATCAAGCGTTTACTTCTAGTCATTTTGGTACTGGTTTTAGGTGCTCTGGCTCTAGGAATCGGTCTAATGGTCGGTTATGGAATCTTGGGCAAGGGTCAAGATCCATGGGCTATCCTGTCTCCAGCAAAATGGCAGGAATTGATTCATAAATTTACAGGAAATTAGGCTGGGAGACCAGCCTTTTTCTAAAGATAAGGAGAAATATGAACAAAAAAACAAGACAGACACTGATTGGTTTGCTAGTGTTATTGCTCTTATCTGCGGGGAGCTATTATATTAAGCAGACTGAACTAGGCAATCAGGCTGCTAAGACAAAAATGAGTCAGAAAAGTCAATCACCAGACGCGCCTGGTCAAGAATTGGCAGAAAGTGTCTTAACAGATGCAGTCAAGAGTCAAATAAAAGGGAGTCTGGAGTGGAATGGATCGGGTGCTTTTATCGTCAATGGTAATAAAACAAATCTAAATGCTAAGATTTCAAGTAAGCCCTACGCTGATAATAAAACAAAGACAGTGGGCAAGGAAACAGTGCCAATCGTAGCTAATGCCCTCTTGTCTAAGGCCACTCGTCAGTACAAGAATCGTGAAGAAACTGGGAATGGTTCAACTTCTTGGACTCCTCCAGGCTGGCATCAGGTTAAGAATCTAAAGGGTACTTATACCCATGCGGTCGATAGAGGTCACTTGTTAGGCTATGCCTTAATCGGTGGTTTGGATGGTTTTGATGCCTCAACAAGCAATCCCAAAAATATTGCTGTTCAGACAGCATGGGCAAATCAGGCACAAGCCGAGGATTCGACTGGTCAAAACTACTATGAAAGTAAGGTGCGTAAAGCCTTAGACCAAAACAAGCGTGTCCGTTACCGTGTAACCCTTTACTACGCTTCGAACGAGGATTTAGTTCCTTCAGCTTCACAGATTGAAGCCAAGTCTTCAGACGGAGAATTGGAATTCAATGTTCTAGTTCCCAATGTTCAAAAGGGGCTTCAACTGGATTACCGAACTGGAGAAGTCACTGTTACTCAGTAAAATACAAAATAAACTCCTATGTCACTTGTGGATGTAGGGGTTCTTTTTTGGACAATTTAAGTAGAACTAGAATAGACACTGAGAAAAAATAATATGTACTGAGCTAATTTTTGTGATATAATAAGTGACAAGATACTATTTTAGGAGAAGAACTATGGAAGACCCAAGTAGTCAGAATTTGTTGCTACAATTTGTTTTATTGTTTATCTTGACGGTATTAAATGCCTTTTTCTCAGCCACAGAAATGGCCATGGTTTCTCTTAATCGTGCGCGGGTTGAACAAAAGGCGGAAGAAGGAGACAGACGCTACATCCGCCTGCTGAAGGTACTAGAAAATCCTAACCACTTTTTATCAACCATTCAGGTAGGAATCACCCTGATTACAATCTTATCAGGGGCGAGTTTAGCTGATACTCTAGGACGTGTGATTGCCTCTTGGCTTGGGAATGGCGAAACAGCACAAGCCGTGGCAACTTTTCTATCCTTGGCATTTTTGACCTATATTTCTATCGTTTTTGGGGAATTATATCCTAAGAGAATCGCTCTTAATCTAAAGGATTCCTTGGCAATTCGTACAGCGCCGGTTATCATTGGGATCGGAAAACTAGTCAGTCCCTTTGTTTGGCTTTTAGCTGCTTCGACCAATTTCTTGAGTCATTTGACTCCTATGTCATTCGATGATGCGGATGAAAAGATGACCCGTGATGAAATTGCCTATATGCTGACAAATAGTGAAGAAACATTGGATGCTGATGAGATTGAGATGCTACAAGGTGTCTTTTCGCTCGATGAACTAATGGCACGAGAGGTTATGGTTCCTCGAACGGATGCCTTTATGGTGGATATTCAGGATGATAGTCAAAGCATTATCCAAAGTATTTTAAAACAAAATTATTCTCGTATCCCTGTCTATGATGGGGATAAGGATAACGTGATTGGCATCATTCACACCAAGAGTCTCCTTAAGGCTGGTTTTGTGGACGGTTTTGATAATATTGTTTGGAAGAAAATCTTACAAGATCCACTTTTTGTTCCTGAAACCATTTTTGTGGATGACTTGTTAAAAGAATTGCGAAATACCCAAAGACAAATGGCAATCTTGCTAGATGAATACGGCGGTATGGCTGGTTTGGTGACTTTGGAAGACCTCTTAGAGGAAATTGTTGGTGAAATTGATGATGAAACGGACAAAGCAGCAATAGATGTTCATCAGATTGGCGAGGATACCTACATTGTTCAAGGAACTATGACCCTCAATGATTTCAATAATTACTTTGATGTTGAACTGGAAAGTGATGACGTTGATACCATCGCTGGTTATTATTTGACAGGAATTGGAACCATTCCAACGACTGAGAAACTCAGCTATGAATTGGTCAGCCAAAACAAACAACTTATCTTAACCAATGATAAAGTGAAAAATGGACGTGTTACCAAGGTAAAGATCCAAATTACAGAAGTCGAAATAGAAGAAGAAACAGAGTAAACTAGAGGCTTTTGTCACCATACGTGACGAAGCTTTTTTCAGTTGATTTCATGAGGGAATTATGTCATGGAAAGAACTTTGCCCCAAAAGTTTTTCAAAATTATCCGTATTTATCAGAAGAAAAAATAAAAAAGCCCTTCAAATTGGGCTTTCTGTTCATTTGAAACCTGATAAATCAAGTTATAGAAGGCGGTAGACGGATTTGAACCGACGATCAAGCTTTTGCAGAGCCGTGCCTTACCACTTGGCTATACCGCCTTAACGTTTATTATTATACCTTGAAAATGATTTTCAGTCAATAGCTTTTTCAGTTTTTTGTACCATAGTGTGATTCGAATGTGATGCCAAGTTTTCTATGGGAAAAAATGGAAAAAATTCACCAAAAATCTACTGAATCCCCTTGAAAAATCTAGCTAATTAGGGTATAATATGAATAATCATTTGTCGTAGGTTTTGTCTGAAATATTGTCCAGACAAGGCTCACAGCAGTTAAATCTTCTGAAAAAGTCAGATTTAGCTGCTCTTTTTGTGCTTTTTTTCAGTATTTTGAGTACTTGTAACAAAGACTTAAAGATTCTGAAAATTTATCAAAGGGACACGGTGATAGGGGTTTTACAACCATATGACGATTAGAAAGCCTGATTGACAAGGCTTGGAACTTATTTACAAAGGAGAATCATCTTGGCAGGACATGACGTTCAATACGGGAAACATCGTACCCGTCGTAGTTTTTCAAGAATTAAAGAAGTTCTTGACTTACCAAATTTGATTGAAATTCAAACTGACTCATTCAAAGATTTCCTAGACCATGGTCTGAAGGAAGTGTTTGAAGATGTATTGCCAATTTCAAACTTCACAGACACAATGGAGTTGGAATTTGTTGGATATGAAATCAAGGAACCAAAATACACGCTAGAAGAAGCTCGTATCCATGATGCTAGCTACTCAGCACCAATTTTTGTAACCTTCCGCTTGATCAATAAAGAAACAGGCGAAATCAAGACCCAAGAAGTTTTCTTTGGTGACTTCCCAATCATGACAGAAATGGGTACTTTTATCATCAATGGTGGTGAACGTATCATCGTATCTCAGTTGGTCCGCTCACCAGGTGTTTACTTTAACGACAAAGTAGACAAAAACGGTAAAGTGGGCTACGGTTCAACTGTTATCCCTAACCGTGGAGCTTGGTTGGAACTTGAAAGCGACTCAAAAGATATCGCCTATACTCGTATCGACCGTACTCGTAAGATTCCATTTACAACCTTGGTTCGTGCGCTTGGTTTCTCAGGTGATGATGAAATCTTTGATATCTTTGGTGATAGCGAATTGGTTCGCAACACTGTTGAAAAAGATATCCACAAGAATCCAATGGATTCTCGTACAGACGAAGCCTTGAAAGAAATTTACGAACGCCTTCGTCCAGGTGAGCCTAAGACTGCTGAAAGCTCACGTAGCTTGCTTGTGGCTCGTTTCTTTGACCCACGTCGCTATGACTTGGCAGCCGTTGGTCGTTACAAGATTAACAAAAAACTCAATGTCAAAACACGCTTGCTTAACCAAACAATTGCGGAGCCATTGGTAGATCCTGAAACAGGAGAAATCTTGGTAGAAGCTGGTACAATCATGACTCGTAGTGTGATTGAAAGCATTGAAAGCCATTTGGATGGTGATTTGAACAAGATTGTTTACATTCCAAATGATGCAGCTGTTGTGACTGAGCCAGTTGTTCTTCAAAAATTCAAGGTTGTTGCTCCAACTGATCCAGACCGTGTCGTAACTATCATTGGTAATGCCAATCCAGATGACAAGGTTCGTATCGTCACTCCTGCAGATATTCTTGCTGAAATGAGCTACTTCCTCAACTTGGCTGAAGGACTTGGCCGTGTAGATGATATCGACCACCTTGGAAACCGTCGTATCCGTGCGGTTGGTGAATTGCTTGCCAACCAAGTACGTCTTGGACTTTCTCGTATGGAACGTAATGTCCGTGAACGTATGTCTGTTCAGGATAATGAAGTCTTGACACCACAACAAATTATCAATATCCGTCCTGTAACAGCTGCGGTTAAAGAATTCTTTGGTTCATCACAGTTGTCACAGTTCATGGACCAACACAACCCACTTTCTGAGTTGTCTCACAAACGCCGTTTGTCCGCCTTAGGACCTGGTGGTTTGACTCGTGACCGTGCCGGATATGAAGTACGTGATGTGCACTACACTCACTACGGCCGTATGTGTCCAATCGAGACACCTGAAGGACCTAACATCGGTTTGATCAATAACTTGTCATCTTACGGACACTTGAATAAGTATGGCTTTGTTCAAACACCATACCGTAAAGTTGACCGTGAAACAGGTGTTGTTACAAACGAAATCGTTTGGTTGACAGCCGATGAAGAAGATGAATTTACTGTAGCACAGGCTAACTCTCGTCTGAATGAAGATGGAACATTTGCTGAGAAGATTGTCATGGGACGTCACCAAGGGGTCAACCAAGAGTATCCAGCGAATGTTGTTGACTACATGGACGTATCACCAAAACAGGTAGTTGCCGTTGCGACAGCATGTATTCCTTTCTTGGAAAACGATGACTCCAACCGTGCCCTCATGGGAGCCAACATGCAACGTCAGGCTGTGCCATTGATCAATCCTCAGGCACCTTACGTTGGTACTGGTATGGAATATCAAGCAGCCCACGACTCTGGAGCGGCTGTGATTGCTCAGTATGATGGTAAAGTTACTTACGCAGATGCTGACAAGGTAGAAGTTCGTCGTGAAGATGGTTCATTGGATGTTTACCACATCCAAAAATTCCGTCGCTCAAACTCAGGTACTGCTTACAACCAACGCACTCTCGTAAAAGTTGGCGATGTCGTTGAAAAAGGCGATTTCATTGCTGATGGACCTTCTATGGAAAATGGAGAAATGGCGCTTGGACAAAACCCAATCGTTGCCTACATGACTTGGGAAGGTTACAACTTCGAGGATGCCGTTATCATGAGCGAACGCTTGGTCAAAGACGATGTCTACACATCTGTCCACCTTGAAGAATACGAATCAGAAACGCGCGATACAAAGCTTGGGCCTGAAGAAATTACTCGCGAAATTCCAAACGTTGGGGAAGATGCCCTTAAAGACCTTGACGAAATGGGGATTATCCGTATCGGTGCTGAAGTTAAAGAAGGCGATATCCTTGTAGGTAAAGTAACACCTAAGGGTGAGAAAGACCTTTCAGCTGAAGAACGTCTCTTGCACGCTATCTTCGGAGACAAATCTCGTGAAGTACGTGACACTTCTCTTCGTGTACCACACGGTGCCGATGGTGTCGTTCGTGATGTTAAGATCTTTACACGTGCAAATGGAGATGAATTGCAATCAGGTGTTAACATGCTGGTTCGCGTCTACATTGCTCAAAAACGTAAGATCAAGGTCGGAGATAAGATGGCCGGACGTCACGGAAACAAAGGGGTTGTCTCTCGTATCGTTCCTGTAGAAGACATGCCTTACCTTCCAGACGGAACTCCAGTCGACATCATGTTGAACCCACTTGGGGTGCCATCACGTATGAATATCGGTCAGGTTATGGAGCTCCACCTTGGTATGGCGGCTCGTACTCTTGGTATTCACATCGCGACACCAGTCTTTGACGGAGCAAGTTCTGAAGACCTCTGGTCAACTGTTAAAGAAGCTGGTATGGATAGCGATGCCAAAACAATCCTTTACGATGGACGTACTGGTGAACCGTTTGATAACCGTGTGTCAGTTGGTGTCATGTACATGATCAAACTCCACCACATGGTTGATGATAAATTGCACGCGCGTTCAGTCGGACCTTACTCAACTGTTACCCAACAACCACTCGGAGGTAAAGCTCAGTTTGGTGGACAACGTTTCGGTGAGATGGAGGTTTGGGCTCTTGAAGCCTACGGTGCGTCAAATGTCCTTCAAGAAATCTTGACTTACAAGTCTGACGATATCAACGGACGTTTGAAAGCTTATGAAGCTATTACAAAAGGAAAACCAATTCCAAAACCAGGTGTTCCAGAATCCTTCCGAGTTCTTGTCAAAGAATTGCAATCTCTTGGTCTTGACATGCGTGTCCTAGACGAAGATGACCAAGAAGTGGAACTTCGCGACTTGGATGAAGGAATGGACGAAGATGTCATCCACGTAGATGACCTTGAAAAAGCCCGCGAAAAAGCAGCCCAAGAGGCTAAAGCAGCTTTTGAAGCTGAAGAAGCTGAGAAAGCAACAAAAGCGGAAGCAACAGAAGAAGCTGCTGAGTAAGAAAAAGCAGTTCACTTAGAATAGAAAGGGAAGAAATAGTGGTTGATGTAAATCGTTTTAAAAGTATGCAAATCACCCTAGCTTCTCCAAGTAAAGTCCGTTCATGGTCTTATGGAGAAGTCAAAAAACCTGAAACAATCAATTACCGTACCTTGAAACCAGAACGTGAAGGACTTTTTGATGAAGTTATCTTTGGTCCTACAAAAGACTGGGAATGTGCTTGTGGTAAGTACAAACGCATTCGTTACAGAGGGATTGTTTGTGATCGCTGTGGGGTTGAAGTAACGCGTACGAAAGTTCGTCGTGAGCGTATGGGGCACATCGAGTTGAAAGCTCCTGTATCTCACATCTGGTACTTCAAGGGGATTCCAAGCCGTATGGGCTTGACCCTTGATATGAGCCCTCGTGCCCTCGAGGAAGTGATCTACTTTGCGGCTTATGTGGTGATTGATCCTAAGGATACACCACTTGAGCACAAGTCTATCATGACAGAGCGCGAATACCGTGAGCGCTTGCGTGAGTATGGTTATGGATCATTCGTTGCCAAGATGGGTGCCGAAGCTATCCAAGACCTGTTGAAACAAGTAGATCTTGAAAAAGAAATTGCTGAACTCAAAGAAGAGTTGAAAACAGCTACTGGACAAAAACGTGTCAAAGCTATCCGTCGTTTGGATGTTTTGGATGCCTTTTACAAGTCTGGAAACAAACCTGAATGGATGATTCTCAACATCCTTCCAGTTATTCCACCAGATCTTCGTCCAATGTTGCAGTTGGATGGTGGCCGTTTTGCCTCATCTGACTTGAATGACCTTTACCGTCGTGTTATCAACCGTAACAACCGTTTGGCTCGTTTGCTTGAGTTGAATGCGCCTGGTATCATCGTTCAAAATGAGAAGCGTATGCTTCAAGAAGCGGTTGACGCTTTGATTGACAATGGTCGTCGTGGTCGTCCAATCACAGGACCAGGTAGCCGTCCGCTGAAATCATTGAGCCACATGCTTAAAGGTAAACAAGGACGCTTCCGTCAAAACTTGCTGGGGAAACGTGTTGACTTCTCAGGACGTTCCGTTATCGCCGTTGGTCCAACTCTTAAGATGTACCAATGTGGTGTGCCACGTGAAATGGCAATCGAGCTCTTTAAACCATTCGTCATGCGTGAAATCGTTGCCCGTGATATTGTGCAAAACGTCAAAGCAGCTAAACGCTTGGTGGAACGCGGAGATGAGCGCATCTGGGATATCCTTGAAGAAGTGATCAAAGAACACCCAGTACTTTTGAACCGCGCACCGACCCTTCACCGTTTGGGGATCCAAGCCTTCGAGCCAGTCTTGATTGATGGTAAGGCCCTTCGCTTGCACCCGCTTGTCTGTGAAGCCTACAATGCCGACTTTGACGGGGACCAAATGGCCATCCACGTACCGCTTTCAGAAGAAGCTCAAGCAGAAGCTCGTATCTTGATGCTAGCTGCTGAGCACATCTTGAACCCGAAAGACGGTAAACCAGTTGTTACTCCATCTCAGGACATGGTTTTGGGTAACTACTATTTGACCATGGAAGAAGCTGGTCGTGAAGGTGAAGGAATGGTCTTCAAAGACCGTGATGAAGCTGTGATGGCTTACCGCAATGGTTATGTTCACCTTCACTCACGTGTTGGTATCGCAACAGATAGCCTTAACAAACCATGGACAGAAGAGCAAAAACATAAAGTCTTGCTTACAACAGTTGGTAAAATCCTCTTCAACGACATCATGCCAGAGGGTCTACCATACTTGCAAGAACCAAACAATGCCAACTTGACAGAAGGCGTTCCAGCTAAATACTTCTTGCCACTTGGTGGAGATATCAAGGAAGCAATCAGCAATCTTGAACTTAACCCTCCATTCAAGAAGAAAAACCTTGGAAATATCATCGCTGAAATCTTCAAACGTTTCCGTACGACAGAAACTTCTGCCCTACTTGACCGCATGAAGAACCTCGGTTACCATCACTCAACTCTTGCAGGATTGACAGTGGGTATTGCCGATATCCCAGTCGTTGATGACAAGGCTGAAATCATTGAAGAATCACACAAACGTGTAGAACAAATCACAAAACAATTCCGTCGTGGTATGATTACAGACGACGAGCGTTACAATGCTGTTACAGCTGAATGGCGTGCTGCCCGTGAAAAACTTGAGAAACGCTTGATTGCCAACCAAGATCCTAAGAACCCAATCGTTATGATGATGGACTCTGGAGCCCGTGGTAACATCTCAAACTTCTCACAGCTTGCCGGTATGCGTGGTCTGATGGCTGCTCCGAACGGACGTATCATGGAATTGCCAATCCTTTCAAACTTCCGCGAAGGTTTGTCGGTATTGGAAATGTTCTTCTCAACTCACGGTGCGCGTAAAGGTATGACCGATACGGCCCTTAAGACAGCCGACTCAGGTTACTTGACTCGTCGTTTGGTTGACGTTGCCCAAGATGTTATCATCCGTGAGGACGACTGTGGAACTGACCGTGGTCTCTTGATCCGCTCTATCGCAGAAGGAAAAGAGATGATCGAGTCTCTCGAAGAGCGTCTCAATGGTCGTTACACTAAGAAAACTGTTAAACATCCAGAAACTGGTGCAGTTATTATCGGTCCAAATGAGTTGATTACAGAAGACAAGGCGCGTGAAATTGTCAATGCTGGTGTGGAAGAAGTGACTATCCGCTCTGTATTTACATGTAACACTCGTCATGGTGTCTGCCGTCATTGTTACGGTATCAACTTAGCAACTGGTGATGCGGTTGAAGTTGGTGAAGCAGTTGGTACAATCGCTGCCCAATCTATCGGGGAACCTGGTACACAGCTTACAATGCGTACCTTCCACACGGGTGGGGTTGCCTCAAATACCGATATCACTCAGGGTCTTCCTCGTGTCCAAGAAATCTTTGAAGCCCGCAATCCTAAAGGGGAAGCGGTTATCACAGAGGTTAAAGGACAAGTTACCGCTATCGAAGAAGATGCATCAACTCGTACCAAGAAAGTCTTTGTTAAGGGTGAAACTGGTGAAGGTGAGTACGTCGTTCCATTTACCGCTCGTATGCGTGTAGAAGTTGGGGACCAAGTAGCGCGTGGTGCTGCTCTGACAGAAGGTTCTATCCAACCAAAACGTCTCCTTGCAGTTCGTGATGTCTTGTCAGTTGAAACATACCTTCTCGGTGAAGTACAAAAAGTTTACCGTAGCCAAGGGGTAGAAATCGGTGACAAACACATCGAGGTAATGGTTCGTCAAATGATCCGTAAAGTCCGTGTCATGGATCCAGGTGATACAGATCTTCTCATGGGTACCCTCATGGATATCAATGACTTTACAGATGCCAACAAAGATGTCCTTATCGCAGGTGGAGTTCCAGCGACAGGTCGCCCAGTTCTTATGGGAATTACCAAAGCATCACTTGAAACCAACAGTTTCTTGTCAGCGGCTTCCTTCCAGGAAACAACTCGTGTCCTTACTGACGCGGCTATCCGTGGTAAAAAAGACCATCTCCTTGGACTTAAAGAAAATGTTATCATCGGTAAGATCATCCCAGCAGGTACTGGTATGGCTCGCTACCGTAACCTTGAACCACATGCTATCAACGAAGAAGAATACCTTAACCCTCCAGTAGAGGAAGAAGGAAATGAAGAAACAACAGAAGTAGTTGTGGATGCTGCCGTTGAAACTGTGGAAGAAACAGTAGAATAAAAGAGAATGAGAGAGCCTTCGGGTTCTCTTTCTCTTTTCTGAAAACTTTCTCCATTTTTCCATGAAATGTGGTAAAATAGTACTCAATGAAAATCAAAGAGCAAACTAGAAAACTAGCCGCAGGTTGCTCAAAGCACTGCTTTGAGGTTGCAGATAGAGTTGACGTAGTTTGAAGAGATTTTCGAAGAGTATAAAAGAAAGAAGCTGACAAAGGAGACAGGTATGGAACAAACATTTTTTATCATCAAACCAGACGGTGTAAAAAGAGGGCTAGTTGGTGAAGTGTTGAAACGCATCGAACAACGTGGATTTACAATCTAAAAATTGGAGTTGCGTACAAAGGTTTCAGAAGAGTTGATTGACCAGCACTATCAGGACTTGGTTGGTCAAAGTTTTTACCCACCGATTCGTGAATTTATGACTTCAGGACCGGTTCTTGTAGGTATCATTTCTGGTCCCAAAGTAATTGAAACTTGGCGAACTATGATGGGGGCAACTCGTCCAGAAGAAGCTTTACCAGGAACGATTCGAGGTGATTTTGCAAAAGCTGCTAGTGAAAACCAAGCTATTCAAAATGTTGTACATGGATCAGATTCAGAAGAGTCAGCTAAGCGAGAAATTGCTCTTTGGTTTTAAGAGTGGATTGGATCAATCAATTGGTTAAAAGCTTATTTGAATAGAAAGTATAGTCACATAAAAAAGAAAGGACTAACTTCGTCCTTTCTCATTCTTAGCTTTTCTTCAACCTACTACAGTAGATAAACATACTGAATAGCTACTGTCTTGACTCATTTAATTCTTAAAAATTGATAGAGTTGACAAATGGTAGAAAAAAGCCCTTTTTACTAAGTTAAGTATCAACTACAGTTACGATTAGCATTCGTTACTTAACCCACTCACCATTATAGTTTACGTAGTAACCATCTACTGTGGTATTAACAGCTAGAGCACCTGAACCATACGCATAGTACCATTTACCATTGACTTGGAACCAGCCTGTTTTCATATCTCCATTACTTGAATTTAGATAGTACCATATTGAACCATCTTTCACCCAACCTGTGGACATTGCACCTGATGAACGAAGATAGTACCATTTATTACCAACATTAGCCCAACCAGTCTTCATATCACCGTTTTGAGCATCTAGATAATACCACGTTGAACCATCTTGATACCAGCTAGTCGCCATCACTCCTGATGAACGGAGGTAGTACCACTTATTGCCAAGTTCCTTCCAACCAGTTTGCATGATACCAGTTTCTGAATCTAGATAGTACCAAGCTGAACCATCATTTATCCAACCTGCACGTCTTTCACCACCAATATAGTTTTCTCCATTAATTTCCGTTTTAGCTAGATAATACCAATTAGACTGGTCATAAAGCCAACCTGTCTCTAAAGAATGATTTTGATTAAAGTAATAGTTCGTGTAAAAACTCTTCTCTTCTTTATCTTCCGGTTTTGTACGTTTTTCCCCATACTTTCTTCCAACACTGTCTTTAGTTTTAACCTCTAATGCTTTCCAACCAACAAACTCTTGTAGCACTCCATTTTTGTCAAAGTAGTACCATTCTGGCATTGGGGAACCTTCTAATCTTATGCCATTAGGGTAAGGACCAATTGTATATCCTTTAACTGGCATTGGAATGTATTGCCAACCAACAACCATTTCACCATTATAATCAAAATAATAGGTCTTGCCATCAATCACTCGCCAGTCCGTTTCTTTGATGTCACCCTTCTTGTAGTAGGTTCTACCATTTTCTTGGACAAATTGCCAACCTTCAGAATCATCTGCAAATACTGTATTGGTAGCTAGCAAACCAAAGAAAATTGCTGTTAGTCCAACTTGCATAGTTTTTTTGAAAAGTTTCATTTATATATACCTCCAATATTAAATCCACTCACCAGATGAAGCGAAATTATAAACTTTACCATCGATAGTTTGGCTACCTGTAACCATTGCTCCAGAGGAATTGAGATAATACCAGTTTCCTCCTACTTTTATCCAACCTGTCTTCATATCTCCATTAGTAGGATCTAGATAGTACCACGTTGAACCATCTTTATACCAACCAGTCTTCATATCACCATTGGTCTTATCTAAATAATACCATCTTCCTCGTACATATTTCCAACCTGTGGACATTGAACCAGAGGTTTCAAGATAATACCATTTGCCATTTATACTTTGCCAACCTGTTTGTTTCGTACTATTCTTATAGTAATACCACGTACCACTAATCAATTTCCAACCATCAATAGAATGTCCCTCAAGGATGGAATAAATAAAGGATAGGTTTTGTTCATTTAATTTTACTGCCAAATTAACAATATCTGATCCTCTTGATTCATTTCCTATGTGTACACCTACGACACGATGTGAAGCATCATAGACAGCACCACCACTAGCGCCACCATATGTATCTACATCATAATATAAGAAATCACCTGTATCACGTATTACGTTTCTAGTATCTGTATACATCTGTACAGCTTCAGAGAGCGCTGAATAACCTGTAACAGTTACATTCAAACCAGAAAGATTTGTAGATAAAGATGAGAGACCAAGTGTCCCTGTTTTAGTCCCAATAGGCTCTTCTAAAACTAATAACGCTAAATCATTCTTTGAATGCGTACTTGGATTGTCTGACACATAATTTTTTAGATAGTAATATTTCTTTACTTTTACTGTACCAAATGGAGCGTTATTGGGTGTGGCAGCAGGAGTAACATATAATTCTTCAGCATCTTTTCCAAACTCATGTTTATAGATATTATGAGCTGCAGTAATAAGAATATTGTCCTTTATAAAATTAGCACTCCCCCTATAAGTTTTGTTTTTACCATTTTCTACACCATGAAATACAGACTCTACATAGACTGATGTAGAATAAGGATATTGTAAAGTATTCTCAATAGAAACTAAGTCATTACTCCCAATAATTGCTTCCGGCTGACTTGTAAAAAATTGACCGTAAGTCGGTGAAATATCTGGAAGGGAAAAATTATTACTTCCTGGACTCTCTTGTAAAGTTTCACTTACCTCATATTCTTCACCTGTATTAGAAATAACAGTCAAAGCAGATACTGTAGATAGCTGACTAGCCAATAAAATACTAGCAATAATTTAAATACCGAATTTGCGATAAAATGTTTTCTTCATTTTTATAATTCATTCCTTTCGTTTCACTCAAGGCACAACACAGAATGAAAAAGTATTGTGCTCTTTATTTTGTTTTATAATAATAGTGAGAAAGCCTATCACTACTACAAATCACGGGGAGGTGAATAAGTGAGTGGTATAGCCACTACCTCGCATTTTTATAGGTGTCATTCTTTCCATCAAGCACAAGAACTGTGACTAGGAGCACGTAAACTTATAATTGAATAAGCGACTCGTTTGTGAAGGGAAAGAATAGTCAAGGGATAGGCAGACTCAAATTTGGTGAAGGGAGACCCCTCGTGTTAAAAATCATTTATCCTAATTGTTGTGGCATTGATGTGCATAAAACCTTTGTTGTAGCGGTTATTGCCATCACCGATAAGCAAGGAATCACAACCTACCATCGTAAACGTTTCTCAACTTTTACAAATGGTTTAGTACAGCTACGAGATTGGTTAGAATACTATTCTTGCTTTGATGTCTGTATGGGATCCGCCGGTAAATATTGGATTCCTGTCTTCAATATCCTTGAAAAATCCTGCAACATTTGCTTGGCTCACCCCAAGTATGTTAAAACTATCATCGCTATTTGTCGCAGATTATTGGTTGCCATCTACCATGTACTCCTAAAACAGGAGAGTTATAATCCAAGATTACAAGGTCTTACAGAAATAAGAAATTCAGATCAGACAATGTCTGTCCAAGATGCTGTTCGTTTTGCACAACAGCACGGATTCAAGGTGCTTGAATTTTAAAGGTTGGGTATCAAGACCTCTTTTTAGTGTGCCCAAAATTTAGAGAAGTAATCAATCAACTAACTTTTATTTTTTCAAACTTACCCCTACCATTTTTAATGAATAATAAAAGCGAATATACTAGAGACTAATTCTATTCCATTATTCTTTAATCAGCCTTTCCAACATCAAGTCCATTCGATTTTTTTTGTGATTGTACTCGAACTTCCAATTGTCTATTCTTCTGAACAAACTGTTGATAGGGAATTGTATTACCAAATGCAAGAACACTTAGTAATACAAATATAACTATTTTTTTAATTCCACGTTTTTTTCTCATGAAATGAAACCCCTTTCTGTTTCCTTGTTTTTATTCTAACAGATATATTTTATTTAGTCAATTGTTTTTATTATGTTTTGAACTTTTTTTTCTCATTATTACCATGAGGAATTATTTATTCCTTTAACTTGCTATTTTGAACTAAAAATTTTATAATGAAATTAAGCAAATAGGAAGGTTTATTATCTTTAATGAATACACTCGCAGAGAAATTCAGATTGAAAAGAAAAGAGTTGAGACTCTCCCAACAAACTCTTGCAGAAGGAATTTGTGAACAAAGCCAGATTAGTAAAATTGAGAGAGGGCATTTCATTCCCTCCGCAGACCTTTTGTTCAAACTCTCACAACGACTCGAAGTACCATTAGATTATTTTTTTAATGAACAAATTGAAATTAAATCTAACCTCTCTAATTTCAAGCAATTATCTGCTCGCCTATTAGATGATAGAAATTATGAAAATTTGGAATATATTTATAGAATAGAGATTGAACGAAGTACTTTTCTAACACTAGAAGACCGAACTTACCTTGAATGGATTAAAGCTATTATTGACTTCTATCAATATGACAGTAAGTGTGAGGCAATTTCTTCATTGGAAAATATATTATTAAAAGTCTCCTCAAATACTCTGAGTTATTTAAAGGCATTGAATACTCTATCTAATTTCTATTCCTTAGTGGGTCGTGAACAAGAATATGAGGCAAACTACTCTCATTTAATGGAGTTATATCAGACAAAAAATTTTGAGCATCAAGAGTTTTTATTTGGCTACATCAGAGTTCGTTACAACTACGCTCGCTACCTAGTATCAAAGGAAAAATATAATGAAGCCATCCAAGAAGCTCTTGAGACGATTGAACTCTGTAAACAAAGACAGACAAGCTACCAACTGGCTCCTCTACTTATTCTTGTAGGAAATGCTGGAGCCAAATTTCTAGACAAAGAACAAGTCAAAAATTATTATATAGAAGCAAGAGAGTTATGTAAGATTTATAACAATCCTTTAATGTTGATGAAGATAGAAAATTATTTGAAGGAATTAGGTACTGTTTAGTTAATCTTGACATTATAGTTTTTCTGAAACGTTAAATAACCTGTAAGGCTGATAGTGAAATGAATACTATCAGCCTTATTTCAAGTTTATATTCTTCCAAAATCTCTTCAAACCACGTCAGCTCTACCTGCAACCTCAAAACAGTGTTTTGAGCAACCTGTGGCTAGCTTCCTAGTTTGCTCTTTGATTTTCATTGAGTATTAGTCTCTGGTGTTTGTTTAGCGTCTAAAAGAGACATTTGAAAAGATTGGAAACAGTTCTCTCTTTTCTCCTAGTATAATGATTGGTAGGAAGGGAGAGAAAAGATGAAATCAATGAGAATCTTATTTTTGTTAGCTTTAATTCAAATTAGTTTGAGTAGCTGTTTCCTATGGAAGGAATGCATCTTGTCCTTTAAACAAAGTACAGCTTTTTTCATCGGAAGTATGGTCTTCGTTTCAGGAATCTGTGCTGGAGTAAATTATCTTTATACCCGTAAGCAAGAAGTCCATAGTGTCCTAGCCAGTAAGAAGTCGGTGAAGCTTTTTTACAGTATCCTGCTCTTAATTAATTTGTTAGGAGCTGTCCTTGTTTTGTCAGACAACTTGTTCATCAAAAATACGTTGCAGCAAGAATTAGTTGACTTTTTATTGCCATCCTTCTTTTTCCTATTTGGACTAGATTTGCTGATTTTTTTACCCTTGAAAAAATACATGCGCGATTTTCTTGCTATGCTAGACAGAAAAAAGACAGTGTTGGTGACTATTTTAGCAACACTTCTTTTCTTAAGAAATCCAATGACCATTGTCTCTCTTCTGATTTATATTGGATTGGGTTTGTTTTTTGCAGCCTATCTTGTCCCAAATTCGGTCAAGAAGGAAGTTTCCTTTTATGGTCATATTTTCCGAGATCTTGTATTGGTCATTGCTACGCTCATTTTCTTTTAGAGAAAGCTTGTTTTTATGGATGTTATGATGGTAAGTTTAGCAGGAAAATAGACACAAAAGAAAAGTTTTTGGTATAATAAGAGTATGTACACAAAAAATGAAGAAGAGTTGCAAGCCTTAGGGGAGCGTTTGGGTCATCTATTAGCAAAGAATGATGTTTTAATCTTAACTGGAGAGCTGGGTGCAGGTAAAACGACCTTTACTAAGGGACTTGCTAAAGGTTTACAGATTTCTCAAATGATTAAAAGTCCAACCTATACTATCGTAAGAGAGTATGAAGGCAGACTGCCACTTTATCACCTAGATGTTTATCGAATTGAAGGAGATGCGGATTCTATCGACTTGGATGAATTTCTCTTTGGTGGAGGCGTGACTGTTATTGAGTGGGGAAATCTCTTAGGAGATGCCTTGCCAGATACTTATTTAGAATTGGAAATTCTAAAAGAAGCAGATGGACGTCGTTTAAATTTTCAGGCAAAGGGTTTGCGTGCTGAGAAATTGTTAGAGGAGCTTCAATATGGAGTATGAATTGCTCATTAGGGAAGCAGAGCCTAAAGATGCAGCTGAATTAGTGGCCTTTTTAAATCGTGTAAGTTTGGAGACAGATTTTACCAGCCTAGACAGAGATGGTATTCTCTTGACCAGTGAGGAGATGGAAATATTCCTCAACAAGCAAGCTAGTTCGGACAATCAGATAACCTTACTTGCATTCTTAAATGATAAAATTGCTGGTATTGTAAATATTACAGCTGATCAGCGTAAGAGAGTCCGTCATATTGGAGACCTTTTCATTGTGATTGGTAAGAAATATTGGAATAATGGATTGGGAAGTTTGTTGCTAGAAGAAGCGATAGAGTGGGCACAAGCAAGTGGCATTCTGCGTCGTCTCCAACTGACTGTCCAAACTCGTAATCAAGCAGCAGTCCATCTTTATCAAAAGCATGGCTTTATAATTGAAGGTCGCCAAGAGCGTGGGGCATATATAGAAGAAGGGAAATTTATCGATGTTTACTTGATGGGTAAACTGATCGATTAGTAGAAATATGGTTAAAAAAATTATTGGAATGGTGCTGGCTTTACTTTCTGTAACTGTAGTAGGAGCAGGTATTTTTGCTTATACTATTTATCAACAAGGGACAGAAACCTTAGCTAAAACCTATAAAAAAATCGGCGAAGAAACCAAGGTTATTGAAGCGACTGAACCTCTAACCATTCTGTTAATGGGAGTGGACACCGGAAATGCTGAACGAACTGAAACTTGGGTCGGTAGAAGTGATAGCATGATCTTGATGACAGTGAATCCTAAAACAAAAAAAACAACGATGATGAGTTTAGAGCGGGATATTCTGACCCGCATTGAATCAGGGAATGGTCAGGCTCATGAAGCGAAACTGAATTCAGCATATGCAGATGGTGGAGCAGAGCTTGCTATAGAAACCATTCAAAAAATGATGAATATCCATATTGATCGCTATGTGATGGTCAATATGAAAGGGTTGCAAAAACTAGTGGATGCAGTAGGTGGTATTACAGTCAATAATACCCTAGGTTTCCCAATTTCTATCAGTGACCAAGAAGAATTTAATACTATTTCTATCGGTGTTGGGGAGCAACATATTGGGGGAGAAGAAGCCCTAGTCTATGCACGAATGCGTTACCAAGATCCTGAGGGAGATTATGGTCGTCAAAAACGTCAACGTGAAGTTATTCAAAAAGTCATGGAAAAAGCTCTCAGTTTAAATAGCGTTGGTCATTATCAAGAGATTCTAAAAGCTTTGAGTGACAATATGCAGACCAATATTGATTTGTCTGCAAAAAGTATCCCTAACTTGCTAGGCTATAAAGATTCATTTAAAACTATTGAAACTCAGCAGTTGCAGGGTGAAGGAGAGATGCTTCAAGGTGTTTCTTACCAGATTGTTTCGAGAGCCCATATGTTGGAAATGCAAAATCTACTCCGACGTTCTTTGGGACAAGAAGAAGTCACTCAGCTTGAAACCAATGCGGTCTTATTTGAAGATTTATTTGGACGAGCCCCTGTTGGTGATGAAGATAATTAACTTTTGATACAAATAAAAAATCAATCGTGGGAAAATTCCTGCGATTTTTTCAAAAAAATACGAATAGATAGGTAGGAGGAAACATGAAAGCAGAAATCATTGCTGTTGGAACAGAGATTTTGACAGGACAGATTGTCAATACCAATGCTCAGTTTTTATCGGAAAAACTAGCAGAGATTGGGGTAGACGTATATTTTCAGACGGCTGTAGGAGACAATGAAGCTCGTCTCTTGTCTTTGCTTGAGATTGCCAGTCAACGTAGCAGTCTGGTGATTTTGACAGGTGGTTTGGGACCAACTGAGGACGATTTGACCAAACAAACTCTGGCTAAATTCTTAGGGAAAGAATTAGTCTTCGATCCTCAGGCTCAGGAGAAGTTGGATGTCTTTTTTGCCCAGAGACCAGACTATGCCCGAACACCGAATAACGAAAGACAAGCTCAAATTGTAGAAGGAGCGACTCCACTGCCAAACGAAACAGGACTGGCTGTGGGAGGAATATTGGAAGTCGATGGAGTGACCTACGTTGTCCTTCCAGGTCCGCCAAGTGAATTGAAACCCATGGTCTTAAACCACCTTCTACCCAAGTTGATGACAGGGAGCAAGCTGTATTCCCGCGTTCTTCGTTTCTTTGGGATTGGCGAGAGCCAGCTGGTGACGATTTTGGCTGATTTAATTGATAATCAAACCGATCCGACCTTGGCACCTTATGCAAAGACAGGAGAGGTAACCTTGCGTCTGTCAACAAAGGCTAGCAGTCAAGAAGAAGCGAATCAAGCGTTGGATGTTTTGGAAAATCAAATCTTGGATCGCCAGACCTTTGAAGAACTTTCTTTAAGAGACCTTTGCTATGGTTATGGGGAAGAGACTAGTTTAGCCAGCATTATGGTAGAGGAACTGAAAAAACAAGGGAAAACCATCACGGCAGCAGAGAGTTTGACGGCAGGGTTTTTCCAAGCTACTGTGGCTGATTTTTCAGGAGCTTCAAGCATATTTAAGGGTGGTTTTGTGACCTATAGCTTGGAAGAAAAATCAAAAATGTTGGATATTCCTGTTAAGGATTTGGAAAAGCAGGGTGTAGTGTCTGAATTTACAGCTCAGAAGATGGCTGAGCAGGCACGAAGCAAGACTCAATCTGATTTTGGCCTTAGTTTGACTGGAGTAGCAGGACCAGATAGCCTGGAAGGACACCCAGCTGGGACAGTCTTTATAGGCTTGGCGCAAGAGCAAGGAACTGAGGTTATCAAGGTGAATATTGGAGGCAGAAGTCGAGCAGATGTACGTCACATTGCGGTTATGCATGCCTTTAACCTAGTTCGCAAGGCTTTATTAAGTGACTAACTTTTGATATAATAGTAAATAGGTCTGAGGACCATTAGAATGTAGGAGAATAGAATGGCGAAAAAACCAAAAAAATTAGAAGAAATTTCAAAAAAATTCGGGGCAGAACGTGAAAAGGCCTTGAATGACGCTCTTAAATTGATTGAGAAAGACTTTGGTAAAGGATCAATCATGCGTTTGGGTGAACGTGCCGAGCAAAAGGTGCAAGTGATGAGTTCCGGTTCCTTGGCTCTTGACATTGCCCTTGGTTCAGGTGGTTATCCTAAGGGACGTATCATCGAAATCTACGGACCAGAGTCATCTGGTAAGACAACGGTTGCTCTTCATGCAGTTGCGCAAGCGCAAAAAGAAGGTGGGATTGCTGCCTTTATTGATGCGGAACATGCCCTTGATCCAGCTTATGCTGCGGCTCTTGGAGTCAACATTGACGAATTGCTCTTGTCTCAACCAGACTCAGGAGAGCAAGGTCTTGAGATTGCAGGAAAATTGATTGATTCAGGTGCTGTTGACCTTGTCGTGGTCGACTCAGTTGCTGCCCTTGTACCTCGTGCGGAAATTGATGGAGATATTGGAGATAGCCACGTTGGTTTGCAAGCTCGTATGATGAGCCAGGCTATGCGTAAACTTGGTGCTTCTATCAATAAAACCAAAACTATTGCCATCTTTATCAACCAATTGCGTGAAAAAGTTGGAGTGATGTTTGGGAATCCAGAAACAACTCCTGGTGGACGTGCTCTGAAATTCTACGCATCAGTCCGCTTGGATGTTCGTGGTAATACACAAATTAAGGGAACTGGTGACCAAAAAGAAACCAATGTCGGTAAAGAAACTAAGATTAAGGTTGTAAAAAACAAGGTAGCTCCACCATTTAAGGAAGCCGTAGTTGAAATTATGTACGGAGAAGGAATTTCTAAGACTGGTGAGCTTTTGAAGATTGCAAGCGATTTGGATATTATCAAAAAAGCAGGGGCTTGGTATTCTTACAAGGATGAAAAAATCGGGCAAGGTTCTGAGAATGCTAAGAAATACTTGGCAGAGCACACAGAAATCTTTGATGAAATTGATAAGCAAGTCCGTTCTAAATTTGGCTTGATTGATGGAGAAGAAGCTTCTGTAGAAGGTGTTGAAGCTAAAAAAGAAGAAGCAGTTCAAGCAGATTCTGTGAATGAAGAAGTCACACTTGACCTAGGCGATGAACTTGAAATCGAAATTGAAGAATAAGCTGTTAAAGTAGTGGAGAAAATTCACTGCTTTTTTGTGGTCTTTTTCTAGTTTTCAGCTCGCGCATAGTTTGCTGTTTCTTGTCGCTCTGCTAGAAAGCTGATATAATAGCCTTATGAATAAAAAACGAACAGTGGACCTGATACATGGTCCGATTCTTCCCTCGCTCTTAAGCTTCGCCTTCCCAATCTTGCTATCAAATATTTTTCAACAGCTCTATAATACTGCTGATGTCTTGATTGTTGGGCGATTTCTGGGTCAAGAATCCTTGGCTGCAGTAGGAGCGACGACAGCGATTTTTGACCTGATTGTAGGTTTTACTCTTGGTGTTGGCAATGGCATGGGAATTGTCATTGCCCGCTATTATGGAGCTCGGAATTTTACAAAAATCAAGGAAGCAGTAGCAGCCACCTGGATTTTAGGTGCTCTTTTGAGTATTGTAGTTATGCTGCTGGGATTTGTCGGTCTGTATCCACTCTTGCAATACCTAGATACTCCTGCAGAAATTCTTCCCCAGTCCTATCAATATATTTCTATGATTGTGACCTGTGTAGGTGTCAGTTTTGCTTATAACCTCTTTGCAGGCTTGTTGCGGTCTATTGGAGACAGTCTGGCTGCGCTTGGTTTTCTGATTTTCTCTGCCTTGGTCAATGTGGTTCTGGATCTCTATTTTATTACGCAATTGCATCTTGGAGTTCAATCCGCGGGACTAGCTACCATTATTTCGCAAGGCTTATCAGCGGTTCTTTGCTTTTATTATATCCGTAAGAGTGTGCCAGAACTTTTGCCTCAACTCAAGCATTTCAAATGGGACAAGGCCTTATACGCAGATCTCTTGGAGCAAGGTTTGGCTATGGGCTTGATGAGTTCAATTGTTTCCATCGGCAGTGTGATTTTACAGTCTTCTGTCAATACTTTTGGTGCAGTGATTATTAGTGCCCAGACGGCAGCTCGACGCATTATGGCCTTTGCCCTTCTTCCTATGACCGCTATGTCTGCCTCGATGACGACCTTTGCTTCGCAAAATCTTGGAGCTAAGCGACCAGACCGCATTGTTCAAGGTCTTCGAATCGGCAGTCGTTTAAGTATGTCCTGGGCAGTTTTTGTTTGTGTCTTCCTATTTTTTGCCAGTCCTGCCTTGGTTTCCTTCTTGGCTAGTTCGACGGATAGCTACTTGGTAGAAAATGGCAGTCTCTATCTGCAAATCAGCTCAGCTTTTTATCCTATTTTGAGTCTCTTGTTGATTTATCGCAATTGTTTGCAGGGCTTGGGGCAAAAAGTCCTTCCTCTAGTTTCTAGTTTTATCGAACTAATCGGGAAAATCGCTTTTGTGGTCTTGATTATCCCTTGGGCAGGCTATAAGGGAGTTATTCTTTGTGAACCCCTTATCTGGGTTGCCATGACAGTTCAACTGTACTTCTCATTATTCCGTCACCCCTTGATAAAAGAAGGCAAGGCTATCTTGGTAACAAAAGTGTCATCATAGCTCGATTTGCTGAATAAAATCTCTTTTCTCTAGTGAAAATCGAAAAAACTTGTGTTCTCCTCTTTTAGTTTGGTCTTGAAAATAGTTTAATATACTTTTGACTTCTTTTATATGATATAATGTATTTATTAAAAGGACATATAGAGACTGTAAAAATATACTTTTGAAAAGCTTTTTAGTCTGGGGTGTTATTGTAGATAGAATGCAGACCTTATCAGTCCTATTTACAGTGTCAAAATAGTGCGTTTTGAAGTTCTATCTACAAGCCTAATCGTGACTAGGATTGTATTCTTTATGAGGTATAAATAAAGGAGTTTCTAGCTCTGGATTGTAAAAAATAAGTTGTTTTAATTGATAAGGAGTAGAATATGGAAATTGATGTGAGTAAATTAAGAACAGATTTGCCTCAAGTCGGCGTGCAACCATATAGGCAAGTCCATGCCCATTCCACAGGCAACCGTAACTCAACGGTGCAAAATGAGGCTGACTACCATTACAGAAAAGATCCTGAATTGGGCTTCTTTTCTCACGTAGTCGGTAATGGTCGTGTTATGCAGGTAGGACCTGTTGATAATGGTGCCTGGGACGTTGGGGGCGGTTGGAATGCAGAAGGTTATGCACAAGTTGAACTGATTGAAAGCCATGAATCAAAAGAAGAGTTTCTGATTGACTATCGTCTCTATATCGAACTCTTGCGCAATCTAGCGGATGAAGCTGGTATACCGAAAACACTTGATACAGACGACTTGGCAGGTATCAAGACACACGAATATTGTACCAATAACCAACCTGACAACAACTCAGATCACATTGACCCTTATCCTTATCTTGCCAAATGGGGTATTAGCCGTGAGCAGTTTAAGCAGGATATTGAAAACGGCTTGACGATTGAAGCAGGATGGCAACAGAATGATACTGGCACCTGGTATGTACACTCAGATGGTTCTTATCCAAAAGATAAGTTTGAGAAAGTCAATGGTACCTGGTATTACTTTGACGGTTCAGGATATATGCTTGCAGACCGCTGGAAGAAGCACACAGACGGCAACTGGTACTGGTTTGACCAGTCAGGCGAAATGGCGACAGGCTGGAAGAAAATCGCTGAGAAGTGGTATTATTTTGACACAGAGGGCGCCATGAAAACAGGCTGGATCAAATACAAGGAGACTTGGTACTATCTTGATAGTCAAAATGGGGATATGGTTTCCAATGCCTTTGTCAAATCAAATGATGGCTGGTATTACCTTAAAGAAGATGGTACGATAGCAGAAAAACCAGAATTTACAGTCGAGCCTGAAGGCTTGATAACAGTAAAATAATAATGGAATGTCTTTCAAATCAGAACAGCGCATATTATTAGGTCTTGAAAAAGCTTAATAGTATGCGTTTTCTTGTGGAGATATTTCCTTCAATTTTTGCTACTATATTAAATAAAAATCAAACTATAAAGTTATTCTCAAATAAAGTCTAATACTCTTTGAAAATCTCATCAACCAGGTCAGCTTCCATCTGCAACCTCAAAACAGTGTTTTGAGCTGACTTCGTCAGTCTTATCTACAACCTCAAAACAGTGTTTTTAGCAGCCTGCGGCTAGTTTCCTAGTTTGCTCTTTGATTTTCATTGAGTATAAATTTGACAATGTAAACCGAGTCGGATAGCTTTAAGTACTGTTTTGAGGTTGAAGATACGATTTTTGATAGGAACTCATCAAATAGGTTTACTATCATCAATTTTGGATTTTTAAGCAGTATCAATAAATTGCTTCCTTGTTTTGTCATAATTTTTTTATTTAAAAAATTGACTTTATGACAAGGGTGTGCTATTCTTTTTATGAGAGGTGTATGAATATGATAAATGTATGTGATGTTGGAAAAAGAATAAAAGAACTTAGAATATCTTCAAATCTTACTCAAGATAAGATTGCTGAATATTTGTCTTTGAATCAAAGCATGATTGCCAAAATGGAAAAAGGTGAAAGGAATATCACGTCGGATGTTATTGAGAAACTATCTGCCCTGTTTTGCTGTACGGTTGACTATCTTTTGTTTGGCGAACAAGCTGAACAACAGTGTGTCATATCGTTTAGAAAAAATAAAATAGTAGACCAAGATCTTAAAGTTTTAGCGAAAATCAATAAAATTGTATTGAATCAATTTGAGATAGATCAGCTATTGGAGACAAAATAAATGATTGATAAAATGGATTTAAGTAATAAAGCTTCAAATCTTAGAAAAAAGTTGGGAGCTGATGGTGAAGCGCCGATAGATATTTTTAAATTGGTACAAAAGATAGAAAATTTGACGCTGGTATTTTATGGACTCGGAAAGAATATTAGCGGAGTCTGTTATAAAGGAACTCAGTCCAGCCTCATTGTAATCAATTCAGACATGTCATTAGGAAGGCAAAGATTTTCTTTAGCACATGAACTGTATCATCTTTATTATGATGAGGTGAAGAAGAGTTCAGTCAGTCTTATCTTGATTGGTGAAGGAGATGAAACTGAAAGAAAAGCGGATCAGTTTGCTTCATATTTTTTAATTTCCCCATCTTCACTGTATAGGATGGTTGAGGAAATCAGAGAAAATGCCAATAGAACTCATCTTGAAGTAGAAGATATTATAAAATTGGGTCAGTTTTATGGTATCAGTCATAAAGCTATGTTATATAGATTGAGGAATGATGGATACCTTGATGCAGAAGAAATTAAAAATATGGATATTAGTGTTATAGAGACAGCTTCAAGATTAGGCTATGATACAAGTTTATATCGTCCTTTGTCAGAAAGTAAAAAGGAAATGGTATTAGGACACTATATTAAATCGACTGAACAACTTTTAGAAAATAACAGAATTTCGCAAGGGAAGTATGAGGAACTGCTACTAGATGCTTTCAGATATGATATTGTATATGGACTAGATGAAGAGGGGGAGTTGTCGTTTGACTAGTCGTGTATTTATTGATACAGATTGTATTTCAGCATTTTTATGGGTTGGCACTGAACATCTTTTAGAAAAGCTCTATTCGGGTAAAATTGTTATTCCACAAGAGGTGTATGATGAAATCAATATACCTACAATTCCCCATTTAAAATCTAGGATAGACCAGTTGGTAGCTAAGGGTTCAGCTGAGATTGTGAGCATAGACATTGGAACTGAGGAATACGCATTATATAGAGATTTAACAAGAAATCATGATAGTAACAAGGTCATTGGTAAGGGAGAAGCGGCTTCTATTTCCTTAGCGAAAAAGCATAATGGGATATTAGGAAGTAATAACCTAAGAGATGTTAAACCATATGTAGAAGAATTTTCTTTAGAACATATGACAACAGGAGATATACTGGTTGAAGCGTTTAAAGCGCAATTTATTACTGAACAAGAGGGCAATCATATCTGGAATAATATGCTTAAAAAGAGAAGGAAAATTGGGGCGGCTTCTTTTTCAGACTATCTTCGTGGAAGTGTTCATCAAAATAGACAAAAATAAATTTGGATAAATCGAACTCACTATTCAGTAGGCATATGAGCACTTCGAAGAAGAAAAGTGTCAAATTGAGCCTATAGGAGTAGAAATGTAATCGTAAGTCCTGCATAGTGAATGAGAGAAAAGTTCTCCTTGAAGTTTCTATGAACTATCAGTCGCATATCAAACGATATGTAGGGTGATGTGAGAGGGGATAGCGAGTAGTTTTTGGTTATTTTATCAAAAAACTTGTATTTTATCATACTGAATGATAAAATACAAGAAAAATAGTAGAATAAAGGAAAGCTTTTCTAAAAGCTTTTCTAAAATGTGTATCTCCCCACAGGATTCGTTCTTGTGGGATTTTTTTCGTTAAAGAAAGCGATAAATATTGACTTTTTTAAAGAAAGATGTCATAATTAAGTTGGAAAAAACGTAAAAGTATCACTTTTCTCGTTATCCCGACTCCCAAAACGTCGTTAAACCGCTCGGCAATCCATGGAGACATGGACACATAGTAGTAAGCACGCTATGTGGCTTGGCAGAGCTAAAAACTGTTCCCTTGCGATAAGCCTAATAAGCACAACATAGGGAGTTAGAGAAGCCGACTCTAATCATCCACTTTGGGCAGTAGTGAGAACTGCCCCGTGCTTTTTTTATTTTGAGAAAATATGGAGTTTGTCGTTGAAATTACTTGATTGTATTTTAGATTATCAAGAGAAATTCGATGGAAAAACATGTCAAGTATCAACGAATTATAAGCATTTAGAGACTTTCGAAGTAGATTTTTGCTTGACTGATTTACATCACTTATTTGGCTTGCACAAAATCACACGAGATTATGCTAGTCAAACAATACCTGCTATTCAAGCTGGTGTTTTTATTTTGGAAGAATATAAAAATAATCCCATGTACAACGATGTTATAGAAAGGATATCTTTGTATAGTTTTATCGGTGATATCTTCTATTCTAAGATAACAAGTTGTTGTATCCTAGCCAAAGATTTATCTAAAAACACTATGAAGTTGGGCGTCATATTTTTTGAAGATAGAAACAAAAGATCCGCAATTTTAGGTTTACGAAGAGATAAAAGTGGAGTGTTTAAACCGGTTACTCTACATTTTACAAGCGCTAAGAAATATGCTAAAGTTCGTAAAACAGATGTGAAAGAAATTAAATGGTTATAAAAAAACTTTTCGCAGGCTTCGGCTTGCGTTTTTTTTGTTTGATAAAATTAAAAAAATGTGCAAAAATAAGTAGAATTGAAAACAGGAAAAAACACCTCCTTTCGATTCGCCAAGCCTCTTCGCAAGGCAATGAGGGGGCAGAGAGACGCGCTCGTCAACAGAAGTATCTCATTGGAAATGTTGCTCACTTTTTTAGTGAGCTTTTTATTTAAGGAATAGGAATGAAAAATAAGAAGTTAAAATTATACTCAATGAAAATCTCTTCAAACCACGTCAGCGTCGCCTTGCAGTCTGTATCTTACTGACCAAGCTATGGATGGACTTAGAATAGGTGATTTGGAGCGTCCTAGCGGCTAGGAAATGGTGGCAATAGTCCTTGGCTTAGGATAGGGTGTGACACTCAACTGGTTGACCTAGTTAATAGAGAGGGAATTACTATAAAATACTCAGGCTTCTATCATATATTTTGAAATGTATGTGTAATCAAAATGTAACAATAATGTAATATTGGCGCAGGAGAAACTATACATAAATAAATCTATCATAACTATCGCATATTTGTTAAAAAATAGGTTGTATTAAAAGGTTTTATATGTATATGCATATATATATATATAATGTCGCTTTTTTCTTGCCTTTCCTGACTCTATCGTATAGGAGAGGGGATTGATTTTTATGTCAGAAGTGTTACTATATAGTTGATATATTATCGTCTATCGGCTTTTTGTGAGCTTTTTAAGCTTGGGAAAGCACTTAGACGAGGAAAGGTTTTATGCTTATGTTTAGAAAAAGCAATAAGGATAACGGAGAGAAAATTTTCCGTTATTCTATTCGTAAATACCATTTTGGTGCTGCTAGCGTTGCGGTTGCGGCATTGATGTTTTTCGCAAATGGGGTGCAAGCGCAGGCGCCTGATGTGTCTCTGGCTACGGCTAGTAAAGTGATTGCTGGGTCTGCTGGTAACCCTGATGGGAATCCGCAGGAGTCGGATGAAGGAGAACTGAAGAAGACTGTGATCGAACAGCCAGCTGAAGGTGAGCCTGCGGGTGAGCTAAAAACGCAAGGTACTAAAGCTGAGGAAGCAAATCAAGGGCAAGCAGGAGCAGAGTCTAACACTACTGGAGTAGAATCCGACTCTGATCAGTCAGAGACAAATCCAGCTAACCAAGAAGCGCCTCAAGCGGGAGAAGTAAAAGAGAAAGAAGAGGCTACTGCTGCTAATACGACAGCGGCCAAATCGACCCAAGGCACCCTAGAAGCTTTGTTGGCAAAACTAACGCTTAGCTCAATGCAAGAACTTCATGCTGAAGTGGAGGCGCGCCTAGCAGCAGCTAAGGCGGTCTTAGAGAATCCAAAAGCGACGCAAGAGCAGGTTGATGAGCAAGTAAGAGCTATGGAAGAACTTACGCGCCGTGTCAAGGAAGCTTTGTCACCCCAAGTTCCAACTCCTCCAGTCTCAGAAGAAGTAAGTCTGACAAATCATGGGCTTACTGCTCCAGAGGGGGCTGTGACCGAGCAAGCAACTGGAGGAAAGCGTCGTAAAAGAGGCGGTTTGAGTCAAGCCACACCAGCTGTGGACCAGGTGAGTCCAGAAGCTGTAGGTAGCTCAGAAAAAACTGAATCTAGTGAAAAGCCTAGTCGACAAGAACTTCCAACTTATACTAATCAAGGTGATGGAGCCTACAAACTAAAAGATGAGTTGGAATTTATTTATAAACGACTTCAAAAAGAGGGGGCTGAAGAAAGTAAAATCCAAGCAGCAAAAGCAGCAGCTGATAAGTTCAATGAAGCCTTTTCTAAAGGTGATACCATCAGCCAAGAAGATTTTGCCGCTGCCCTAGTCGACCTGAAAAAATCCCGAGACCTCATCGAAGGAGTGCTGGAAGAAAAATATGGAGAAGAGACTACAGTTGAAGGAGTAACTCCTCAACCACGTGATGGTGGCTACTCTGACTTTCGTAGTGCTAACTATAGTGGAAGGTCTGCAAGGGCGACAAGTCCCTTAGATCGACATGAAAGTTACATTGAAAACGGTAAGTCGGGAGATAAGACCTACGATAGATATACCTATGTTTTTTTCTCTGATAAAAGACCGAGGGACAATGCGACCAGACCTGTCTCACAAGCAAAAAACTATATTCTTGCAAAAGTAACTCCTACAAATGATGGTTTCCATTGGGAGATTGAAATAAATAATGGACATAGACGAATACCTGGGACAGGTGTTTGGTTGACGATTCCTTCGGGGCAAACACTCAAGCAAGGTACAGATAGTATTAGTATTCGTGGCAAAAACGGTGGCACCACTGCTGTATCTTCTAATTCTGGGAACTTGATTGATCTTCTAAGACACTCTCGAACAGGTTTTAGCAATCAGACTAAAGGAACCGTTAGTAATACCGGAATCAATAGACGAAGTAGTCCGAAAAACCTACCAGTAGCAAGCTTTGATGATTTAGCTCGCCATGGTACGGGATGGATTCAACCATATGAGAGACGAAATGAAAACGAACCAGGATTTCAAGACCAATCAAACGCAAAATTTACCCAAATAAATAGTAGTGGTTCGGATTTATATTATTTCTCGCTGGGAGATAATGAAAATAGTTATAAAATAACTTTTGACACTCAAGGGAATAACGATATCAACAAGCTTGACTATGCTGTAGGTTTGAGAGGAGCAGATGGGAATGAGGTTTTCCTTGCTAATCAGTGGCATTCCAGAACATATGAGGAAGCAAAAGAAAGTGCCAAGGATGACATAGAGCAAGCTAGACAACGTAAAAATAACAGTCTTGGTCAGAATAAAAACCTTTCGACTACAGAGCGAAATAATGCCACTGGAACAGTTAATGACTATGCGCGCGAAGCTAGACGCGATATTGAAAATGCCGACAGCCTTATTAAGGTGGGTGATGCCTTGCGCCGGGGGTTGGAGAATATCAACGGCGTGCACCCAGTAGGGAAAGAGAACGCCAAGAAAGAAGTTGATACTGCTAAGAAAGCGCAAGACCAAGCTATCAGCAACAACGCGAAGTTGTCTGATACAGAGAAGACCAAAGCTAAAGCAGAGGTTCAAAAAGCAGCGGACAAGGCGAATACAGCCATTGACCAAGCTGGAGATCAAACTGCGGTAGACACGGCTAAGCAAACAGGTCTGAGCGAAATCAACGGCGTGCACCCAGTAGGGAAAGAGAACGCCAAGAAAGAAGTTGATACTGCTAAGAAAGCGCAAGACCAAGCTATCAGCAACAACGCGAAGTTGTCTGATACAGAGAAGACCAAAGCTAAAGCAGAGGTTCAAAAAGCAGCGGACAAGGCGAATACAGCCATTGACCAAGCTGGAGATCAAACTGCGGTAGACAAAGCGAAGGACGACGGCTTAAACGCCCTAGATAAAATCCTTGAAGATCTTTCTGCTCGTATTAACCAAGGAAACTCAACCACACCAGGTAATGGTGGCAACACTAATAACGGTGGCAACACTAATAACGGTGGCAACACTAACAATGGTGGTAACACTAATAACGGTGGCAACACCAACACCGGTGGTAACACCAACACCGGTGGTAACACTAACAATGGTGGTAACACTAATAACGGTGGCAACACTAATAACGGTGGCAACACTAATAACGGTGGGGACACTAACAATGGTGGCAACACTAATAACGGTGGGGACACTAACAATGGTGGTAATACCAACAATGGTGGCAACACTAATAACGGTGGGGACACTAACAATGGTGGTAATACCAACAATGGTGGCAACACTAATAACGGTGGGGACACTAACAATGGTGGTAATACCAACAATGGTGGCAACACTAATAACGGTGGGGACACTAACAATGGTGGCAACACTAACAATGGTGGCAACACTAACAATGGTGGTAATACCAACAATGGTGGCAACACTAACACCAGTGTGACACCACCAACCCGTAGCCGTAGAAGTGTAGCTTTCGCTGGGGGCGCTCAATCGAGTCAAGAGAAACAGGTTGATAAATCAGTCTTAAGAGATTTGATTCAAGACTTGGAAACTCGTTTGAAAGACTTGGATGGTATTGATCAATCTGTCATCGACGATGCGAAGATTATTCTCGGAGAGGGTCAAGAAGCCCTTAGAAATGCTGACTTGACAGAGGCAGGATTGAGAGAGATTACTGCTAAGGTCAAAGAAGTACTCGAGTCCTTGAAAGGCAAGCAAGCGACTAAGGATGAAGAGGAAATGCAAGAAACAAGCAAAGAGCAAGGTCATCTTCCATACGGTACCATGATTGGTAGCCTGCTCGCCCTTCTTGGTCTCCTTCTCTTCCTCATCGCGCGTCGTAAGAAAGAGTCAGAACTCAAGAAATTGACTAAGGAATTGACTAAGGTTCTGCAAGAAAACGACCTTACAAATGTAGATGCGAAAGTCCTCGACCAAGCACGAGAAGCTCTCGCTCAAGCAGTTACCTTCCTAGCCAATGAGAAAGAGTCTGACCATACAGAAGATGAGTTGATTGATAAACTCAAAGCTATTCTTGCTCAGTTAGGATAAGCAAAGCTTAGACTAGTCGGAAACTAGCTAGAATAGTGATTGATAGAATGTTGGAAAAACTAAATTTGAGGTGAACATTCAGAAAATCTTTCTCTGATAAAACGCATAATATCAAGCTTTTTAAGGCAAGGTATTATGCGCTTTTATCATTTTGAAACTTTTTGTTCCATCCTTTTTGTGATATTTTTCTCTCATTTCACAAACATTTCATATTTGGATTTTATAATAAGCTATAGTCCAGTTTTTACTATACTTTGATATTCAAATATGTTATACTATGATTATCAAAGTAAATGAAAGGGGTTACGAATATGACGCCAGAAGAAATGTACTTGGCAGAGCGACTAGACGTACAGATAGCTCATTTTTTAAAGAAAAGCGTTCAACATCGTAGACGCTATAAGGTATTAAAAATAACAGAAATCGTGGCAGGTTTTCTCATAGCGGTCTTTTGTGCTATTCCTATGCCAGGTGATCGCTACCGTTTGATTTCGGTTGCCTTGTCCAGTCTAGGCTTGCTGTGTGAGGGGATTCTCAATTTGTATAATGCCAAGGAACACTGGATTTCTTACCAAAAGACTGCGCAACTCCTGGAAAGGGAAAAATTTCTCTATCAATGCCAAACAGAGAAATATGCAGGAAAAACCAAGGCTTTTGCCCTATTTGTCAAGACATGCGAAGGTCTTATCTCAGAGGAAATCAACCAGTGGGAAAGTATCCAGTCAAAAGAAGTAGCAGCTAGTGCAGATGCTCCAGAGAAAAAAGAGTAGGAGGTGGAGGAAATGTATCAATCCAGCTACCTATTGCCCTTGCTCTGGTTAAAAAAAGAAGCCGATAAGGAAAAGATGAGTGCGACCCAGTGCCAGATATTTTTCTTTTACTATCAACTGTTTGAACTCTTATTTGCTAGAGAAAGCGACTTGAGAGACTTATGTCTGGGAAGGCAAGGTTTTTATTTCTCGCAGTTAGAGAAAGATTTGCTTTCTGGAGTTTCCCACTTTCTAAAAAACTTGGAGGGCAAGGGGACTCTCAAGGCTAACCAAGAAGTATCAGCTCGCAAAGCCCTTTTTCTAGCCTTGACAACTAGCCAGTCAGATTGGCAAGCTTTGGCTCCTGTTTTTGATTTTTATCAGACTATCGGGAGACTTGAAAATCCCTTGCTCTTGAGTTCTCAGGACAGACAATATCTGATGTGGATTTACCAGTCAGCTTTGGAGAAGGATTATAGTGTCAAGGTTATTGGCGACAAGCATTTTGTATTGAAGAGACAAGATGCTACTAAATTGACAGGGCGCCAAACTCAAACGTTGGAAATTCTGAGTCAATCAGAAGACTTGGTCAATCCTGTCTATGTTACATTAGGAGAAAAGGGGGTGCTTTTGCTTGATTAAGAGAGGAGATGTTGTAGCTCTTTATTTGCCTTTTCCGACTATTAGTAGTGATTTGGCTATGAAGAATCATATGTATATCTGTATTGACAACAGCACGACTAAAAACAAAGAGTTAGTTAAAAATCAGACCTTCAAACCAGCTCTCTTGACCAGACGTTTGGTCAAGAACTTTATGATAGAAGAGCCGGATCTAGCTCGTAATCCTTTTACAAGACCAACCTTGATTGACTTAGATAAGGTATTTATGTTGGATAATACGGTCATTCCGACTTCTTATCTAGCCAGACGGCGACGCAATGTCTCAGAAGAATTGTACGAGGAAATTTTGGATCACTTAGTCCAACCACGGCTGATTTTGCTGAACAAGTCTGAGTTTATGCAACTCAATCCAGGAACTTATTAGGAGGTAGAAGATGGCAAATAAAGCAGTAAATGACTTTATACTAGCTATGGATTATGATAAAAAGAAACTCTTGACCCATCAGGGAGAGAGTATTGAAAATCGTTTCATCAAAGAGGGGAATCAGTTACCCGATGAGTTTGTTGTTATCGAAAGAAAGAAGCGGAGCTTGTCGACAAATACAAGTGATATTTCTGTAACAGCTACCAACGACAGTCGCCTCTATCCTGGAGCGCTTCTCGTAGTGGATGAGACCTTGTTAGAGAATAATCCCACTCTTCTTGCGGTCGATCGTGCCCCGATGACTTATAGTATTGATTTGCCTGGTTTGGCAAGTAGTGATAGCTTTCTTCAAGTGGAAGATCCCAGTAATTCAAGTGTTCGTGGAGCGGTAAACGATTTGTTGGCCAAGTGGCATCAAGACTATGGTCAGGTCAATAATGTCCCAGCTAGAATGCAGTATGAAAAAATCACGGCTCACAGCATGGAACAACTCAAGGTCAAGTTTGGTTCTGACTTTGAAAAGACAGGGAATTCTCTTGATATTGATTTTAATTCTGTCCATTCGGGCGAAAAGCAGATTCAGATTGTTAATTTTAAGCAGATTTATTATACAGTCAGCGTAGATGCTGTTAAAAATCCAGGAGATGTGTTTCAAGATACTGTAACGGTAGAGGATTTGAGGCAGAGAGGAATTTCTGCAGAGCGTCCTTTGGTCTATATTTCGAGTGTTGCTTACGGGCGTCAGGTCTATCTCAAGTTGGAAACTACGAGTAAGAGTGATGAAGTAGAGGCTGCTTTTGAAGCTTTGATAAAAGGAGTCAAGGTAGCTCCTCAGACAGAGTGGAAACAGATTTTGGACAATACAGAAGTGAAGGCGGTTATTTTAGGGGGCGACCCGAGTTCGGGTGCCCGAGTTGTAACAGGCAAGGTGGATATGGTAGAGGACTTGATTCAAGAAGGCAGTCGCTTTACAGCCGATCATCCAGGTTTGCCGATTTCTTATACAACTTCTTTTTTACGGGACAATGTAGTTGCGACCTTTCAAAACAGTACAGACTATGTTGAGACTAAGGTGACAGCTTACAGAAACGGAGATTTACTCTTGGATCATAGTGGTGCCTATGTTGCCCAATATTACATTACTTGGGATGAATTATCCTATGATAATCAAGGTAAGGAAATCTTGACTGCTAAGGCTTGGGACAGAAATGGCCAGGATTTGACGGCTCACTTTACCACTAGTATTCCTTTAAAAGGGAATGTTCGCAATCTCTCTATCAAAATTAGAGAGTGTACCGGACTTGCCTGGGAATGGTGGCGTACGGTTTATGAAAAAACCGATTTGCCCCTAGTGCGTAAGCGGACGATTTCTATTTGGGGAACGACTCTCTATCCTCAGGTAGAGGATAAGGTAGAAAATGATTAGGGGGGAAGAATGTTTGCGACAAAAAGAGGCGATGATCTCTCTGCGAATATCTGAAAGTTTATCTCTTGCCTAGCGATTTCCATTGGAGCATGCTCGTGATGTTAAAATGAGTCTATCAAACAGGGGCTGTAAGAAAAAGTAAAAAGGGTAGTGAAACTCCTTGCTATACAGGGAATTAGCTACCTTTTACTTGTTTTAGAAGTGCCGTTGTACTAGTCTAACTTCAGTATCATGTGAAATCAAAAAGAGCATAAATTTCTGTTTCAAGAACACATAAATTATGGTTTTGTTTAGAAACTCTTCTATTGATTTCTTAGAATACAATAGCGCCTATGAGAACTGTTGAATTTCAAAGTATTTACTTGAACTATGATATGTCTGGAGTAGACTGTCAACAAAAGGTGCAGTATAATGGTTTTTGTCGCTTATATCTACAACCTCAAAACAGTGTTTTGAGCAACCTGCGGCTAGCTTTCGAGTTTGCTCTTTGATTTTTTATTGAGTATTAGAGGTTTGCTTAGAAACTCTTCTATTGACTTCTTAGAATGCAATATCTCCTATAAGAACTGTTGAATTTCAAAGTATTTACTTGAACTATGATACGTCTGGAGTAGACTGTCAACAAAAGGTGCAGTATAATGGTTTTTATCGCTTATATCTACAACCTCAAAACAGTAGCTTGAGCGGACTTTGTCAAACTTGTCCGAAACTTTCTATTTACAGATAATGGTCTAGTTTGTTTTTTGAATGTTGATAAGGATGGAAAGGCAAGGCTATCTTGGTAACCAAAGTGTTATCCTAGTTGGATTTACTGAATAAAATCCATTTCCTCTAGTGAAAATCGAAAAAACTTGTGTTATAATAAGAAAGATTAAAATGTGAAAAAAGGAGATTCCTAATGGGACGTAAATGGGCCAATATCGTAGCCAAGAAAACGGCTAAAGATGGAGCTAACTCTAAAGTATATGCAAAATTTGGTGTAGAAATCTATGTAGCAGCTAAAAAAGGTGATCCAGATCCAGAATCAAACTCAGCCTTGAAATTCGTTATCGACCGTGCTAAACAAGCCCAAGTGCCAAAACACGTTATCGATAAAGCTTTGGACAAGGCTAAAGGAAACACAGACGAAACCTTTACAGAAGGACGTTACGAAGGTTTTGGGCCAAATGGTTCTATGCTGATCGTTGATACCTTGACTTCAAACGTTAACCGTACAGCGGCTAATGTCCGTGCAGCTTTTGGTAAAAACGGAGGAAACATGGGCGCTTCAGGTTCTGTTTCTTACCTCTTTGACAACAAAGGTGTTATCGTATTTGCAGGTGAAGATGCGGACGCAGTCTTTGAGCAATTGCTAGAAGCAGATGTGGATGTGGACGATGTAGAAGCAGAAGAAGGAACAATCACAGTTTACACAGCTCCAACTGACCTTCATAAGGCTATCGTTGCCCTTCGTGAGTCAGGTATCGAAGAATTCCAAGTGACTGAATTGGAAATGATTCCTCAGTCAGAAGTGGAATTGTCAGGCGATGACCTTGAAACCTTTGAAAAACTTTACAGCGTTCTTGAAGACGACGAAGACGTACAAAAAATCTACACAAACGTAGATGGGTTCTAATTTAACCTAGAGAACATAATCCTAAGTGAAAAAATCACTTGGGATTTTTTGAATCAAGAAAATAGTTCTCTTGGAAACTTTTTCTTGACATCTTTTCTGAAAATGATAAAATAGTTCTCATGAAAACTTATTTAGTTCCTAGGAGAACTAAATGCAATGGTTAGAAAGGAGTAAGTATGGATAAGCCGATGTTAGTCTTTAAGCGTTTTGGTCATCAGATTCATCTGATGGTGCAAAAGGAAGCCAAACGTTGTGGTATTGAATTTATGGGTGGGCCTCAAGGTCAGGTTGTGCGTTTTTTGGATAATCGTGAGAAAAACCAAGACTTGGTCTTGATTAAAGATATCGAGCAGGAACTCAATATTACCAAGTCTGTTGCTAGTAATTTGGTCAAGCGTATGGTGCAAAATGGTTTGGTGGAATTGGAGGCGAGTCCTAGCGATAAGCGGGCAAAATTTGTTCGTTTGACGGACAAAGCACGTTCTCAGATGCAACAGGTTAAGGCTTTTTTTGAACGGATAGACAAGCAGTTGATGGAAGACATTGATGAAGATGAATTACTGATTTTTGAGAAAGTTCTCAGTCAACTACAGGAAAATATCAAAAGAATAGGAGGAGATAATGAAGAAATTAGCCAAACGAATTAGTAGAAAAGAATGGGGGATGATTTTACTAGCTATTCTCTTTACTTGCTTTTCGGTCTATCTGGAGTTGGAAGTGCCAACCTATATCTCGAAAATTACGGATTTGCTAGGTAGTCAAGGAACTAATTTAGATGAGTTGTGGCAGCCGGCAAGCATGATGGTGGGAATGTCCTTTCTTGCCTTCTTGTCCGTAGTTGCAGTTGGATTTTTTGCATCCCGAGTGGCAGCTTCTTATACTAGTAGGCTGAGAAGTGATATTTTTAACCGAGTTTTGGATTACTCGCAGACAGAGATTAAGAAATTCTCTATTCCCAGTCTCCTAACTCGTACCACCAATGACATTACTCAAGTTCAGATGTTGATTACCATGGGCTTGCAAGTAGTTACACGTGGTCCGATTATGGCTATCTGGGCTATCGGGAAGATTTTAGGCCATTCAGAATACTGGCTCTGGGCCGTACTTGTGGCAGTGATTGTTAACGTTTTGATGACTACTGTTTTGATGACACTGGCCTTTCCAAAACAGTCCTTGATTCAGGGGCTGACTGATAAACTGAACAGTATCACTCGTGAAAGTTTAACAGGTATTCGTGTCGTTCGTGCCTACAATGCAGAGGATTACCAAAATGAAAAATTTGCTGCAGCAAATGATGAATTGACACGCTTGAATTTGTTTGTCAACCGTCTTATGGCTATTTTGAACCCTATCATGATGGGGATTTCAAGTGGTTTGAGTGTGGCGATTTACTGGATTGGGGCCTATGTGATTAACGACGCTACTCCGATAGCGCGTCTGCCTCTCTTTAGTGACATGATTGTTTTTATGTCTTATGCCATGCAGGTTGTCATGGGCTTCCTTCTCATGGGAGCACTCTTCATCGTTCTTCCCCGAACTATGGTCTCTGCTAAGCGAATTAATCAAGTTTTAGATTTGCATTCTTCTATCCAAAATCCTGCTCAAGTACAGCTGGCTGATGAAAACCTCAAAGGTCAGGTCGAATTTAAGGATGTGACCTTCCGCTATGCGGCAAATTCGGAGGCGGTTATTGAGAATGTTAGCTTTAAAGCGGAAGCTGGTCAAACAGTGGCCTTTATTGGGTCAACAGGTTCTGGTAAATCAACTCTGGTCAATCTGATTCCACGATTCTACGATGTGTCAGAAGGAGAAATTCTGGTGGACGGTGTCAATGTTCAAGGCTATGCCTTAGAAGATTTGCGCAACAAGGTTGGTTATATTCCCCAGAAAGCGGTTCTCTTTTCAGGTGATGTTAAGGGCAATTTGGACTTTGGACAAAGTCAAGAAACACCACTTAGTGAGCAGGCTATGTGGCAAGCCTTGGAGTTGGCCCAGTCTAAGAACTTTATCGAAGACAAGGAAGCGGGCTTAGTGTCAGAAGTGGCCCAAGGAGGAACCAACTTCTCAGGTGGTCAAAGACAGCGTCTGGCCATTGCGCGTGCCTTAGCTCGGAAGCCAGAAATCCTCATCTTTGATGACTCCTTCTCAGCCTTGGACTACAAGACAGACCGTATCCTACGCCAAGAGCTAGCAGAGAAAACTAAGTCTATGACCAAGCTTATCGTTGCACAGCGTATTTCAACGATTATGGATGCAGATTTGATTTTGGTCTTGGATCAAGGTAAAGTCGTGGGACAAGGTACCCACAGGGAACTTCTAGCTAATAACGAAGTTTACCAAGAAATTGCCTATTCACAACTATCGAAGGAGGAATTGGAACATGGAAAATAAGAAAATGTCTCTTTGGAAACAGAGTAAACCCTATCTTGCAGGTCTCCAGTTTGCCCTTTTGATTGCCTTTCTAGCAACAATCGTATCCAATATCATTACTGTATATGGTCCAACCCGCATCAAGGAAATGACTAATATTATTGCCAGTGGTCTGGAAACAAGTGTGGATGTCGCGGCGGTTGCAGCCATCGGTAGTTTTTTGGCCGTCATCTATGTGATTGGACTTTTATCCAATTATTTGCAGGCCTTTCTGTTTACAACAGCCATTCAACGTTTTTCAGAGCGTTTGAGATCAGCCATTGCAGAGAAAATCAATCGCCTTCCATTGGGGTATTTTGATGGACATTCTCAAGGAGATACCTTGTCTCGTGTGACTAATGATGTTGATACTGCAGCCCAGTCCCTTAATCAAAGTCTGGGAACAGTTCTTTCATCTAGTTTATTGGTCTTAGCAGTCTTGGTAACCATGTTTGGGATGAACTGGATTTTAGCCTTGGTGACGGTTGTTTCAACTCTTGTTGGATTTGCTTTCGTGTCCGTCTTTATGGGAAAATCGCAGGGCTTCTTTAAGAATCAGCAACAGGATTTGGCAGCTGTCAATGGTTATGTGGAGGAAATGTACTCTGGCCATAATGTAGTGACTAGTTACAATGCTATCGAGAGCACGAAAGAAGAGTTTGCGAAATTAAACAATCGTCTGTATGACAGTATCTGGAAGTCTCAGTTTATTTCAGGGATTATGATGCCGATTATGATGTTTATTGGGAACTTTAGCTATGCCTTGGTGATTATCGTTGGTGCAGCCTTGGCTTTAAATGGACACATCAGTATCGGGATTATCGTTGCCTTTATGGCCTACGTTCGTATCTTTTCTCAGCCTCTTTCACAAATCGCCCAAGGGATTACTAGTTTGCAGCAGGCTAGCGCAGCCATGGGGCGTGTCTTCGAATTTCTAGCTGAAGAGGAAATGGAAGATGAATCCCATAAAGAAAGACAATTGAGCGATATGAAAGGTCAAGTGGTCTTTGATCGAGTTTCCTTTGGCTACACACCAGAGCGAACCATTATCCATGACTTTTCTGCGATAGCTCATGCAGGTCAAAAGGTTGCCATTGTTGGACCGACCGGGGCTGGTAAGACAACTATTGTTAATCTTTTGATGAAGTTCTATGAGATTGATAAGGGAAGTATCCGTATCGATGGTGTGGATACCAAGGAGATGAAGCGTTCGGAAGTACATGATGCTTTTTCAATGGTCTTGCAGGATACTTGGCTCTTTGAAGGCACTATCCGAGACAATCTTATCTATAACCAAGAGGGTATTAGTGATGAGCGCGTGATTGAAGCCAGCAAGTCTGTAGGAATTCACCACTTTATCATGACCCTACCAGATGGTTATGATACCGTCTTGGACGACACGGTGACCTTGTCTGTCGGACAAAAACAACTCTTGACTATCGCTCGTGCTTTGCTGAAAGATGCACCACTCTTGATTTTGGATGAGGCGACTTCTTCTGTTGATACTCGGACGGAGGAATTGATTCAGAAGGCCATGGACCGATTGATGGAGGGAAGAACTTCCTTTGTCATCGCCCACCGCTTGTCAACCATCCGTAATGCTGATCTGATTCTGGTTATGAAAGATGGGAATATCATCGAGCAAGGCAATCATGATGAGTTGATGGCACAAGGAGGCTTCTACGCTGACCTCTACAACAGTCAATTTACAGAAGACGAAGCAGAAGAATAAATCGAAAGAAGGCTTGACGGCCTTCTTTTTCTGCACTATACTAGAAGACAAGTGCTTCCCTATAAGCAAAATTTGAGTAAGTGATGAGAAAATATATGAAAAATTATCAAGAATGGTATGACCACATTGCTGGTAACATTGAAAATAAGCCCTTTCTTCTGAGCTTGTTAAGAACTTTCAATCGGTTCATGACAGTAGTTATGCCTATAGTTTATCTGACCTTGTTAGCAATTATCTATCTCCAACAAGGACTTGGGAAACAGGTCTTGATGTATGTGTTTATCCCTGCATCAGGTTTTGTGATTTTGTCCTTCCTCCGTAAGAAAATCAATGCCCCTAGGCCTTATGAAGTTTGGGAAATTGTCCCGCTACTAGACAGAGATAGTCCTGGTCAGTCTATGCCCAGCCGTCATGTCTTTTCAGCAACCATTATTTCTATGGCTTACTTTCATGCTAGTTTATCTGTAGGGGTTGTTTTGTTAGTCTTGTCAGCCCTCCTCGGACTTGTGCGAGTCCTAGGTGGCGTGCATTATCCCAAGGATGTAGTAGTTGGTTATATTTGTGGTCTTGTGTGGGGTGTGCTTTTCTTTCTATTTTGACCTGTAAGTTAATACTCAATGAAAATCAAAGAGCAAACTAGGAAGCTAGCCGCAAGCTGTACTTGAGTACGGTAAGGCGACGCTGACGTGGTTTGAATTTGATTTTCGAAGAGTATAAGGCGGTCCTAGAACCACTTACGTGCCTAAAGTAACCACTTGCTTTTTTGCTCTTGTTTTCTTATTTTTCCTTTGATATAGTAGAGTCAGAAAGGAGATGGAATGAAGTTACGAATCGAAATTGATAGCAATTTAGAGGAAACTGAAATTGTCATCAAGGCGGCGGCTTTGACAGATGAGATTGCGGATTTACAGCGACTCTTGCAAGAGTCCAAGTCTCCTAGGTTGATTTTTTACAAGGGGACGGGTGAATATTATCTGGACTTGTCGGAAATTCTCTTCTTTGAAACAGAGGGGAACAAGATTTACGCCCATACCCAGAAAGATGCCTACGAGGTTCGGCTTAAACTCTATGAGTTGGAGTCTATCCTGCCCCGTTATTTCAGTCGAGTATCCAAGTCGACTATTGCTAATATCCGTCAGGTTTATTCGGTGGACAAGTCCTTTTCAGGAACGGGCACCATTTCCTTTTATCAGACCCACAAGGAGGTTCATGTGTCACGGCATTACCAATCCCTCCTAAAAGAAAATCTAAGAAATATGAGGTAAGAACATGAAAAAGAAAGCATTTGGTATTGTGTTGCTTGTACTAGCAGCTTTAATATTAGCACAAGGAAATTTTGGAATCCCTTCTCTAGGAGGGCACATTTGGCCCTTGATTGGTATTGCTTTTTTTGCCTACCAATCAGTTGGAGCTTTGTTGCGTCGCCACTTAACTTCAGCTTCTTTTACAGCTCTAGTAGCCTTAATGATTGCTAACCACTTTTATGATATTTTACCGATTCCCAATCAGTCACTATTCTGGGCTAGTATTTTAATCGTACTGGGTGTCAACGCACTTACTCATTCTAACAGAACTTGGAATGGGAAAAAATGGTGGTATGATGGTAAAAAGACCATTCTTACAGACAAGGAAGTCGCTTTTGGGACTGGGACTTTCTACAAGCAAGAGCAAGAATTGGTAGAAGATCAAGTAGAAGTTGGTTTTGGCAATGCCAAGATATATTATGACAATGCAGAGATTTTAGGAGATACCGCAACCCTGAAAGTGGAAGTTGGTTTTGGCAATGCAGTTATCTATGTCCCCCAACATTGGGGAGTTGATTTAAAGGTAGAAACTTTCTGTGGCGTAGCCAAGTCAGATACTCCTCTAGCCCCAACCAGCAAAACCTTGATTATCCGTGGAGGTGTGGCCTTTGGGAAGTTGGGAATTGTCTACGTTAAATAAAAAAATCTTCACTTCAATCATCAAAATAGGCGTACTAAGAGTAGGAAATTGATGCCTTGCTCTGATTTCAGTTCTATGGTTGTTAGACTTTAAAAAATGAAATGTTGCCTTTAAAAGTTGTATATTTTTCGATATTTTGGCTCTTACGTTTGATGTATCTATGTCCTACAGCGTGGATGATGTAGTATCAAATGCTTTTAAAAAATGAATGATATTGGACAGTTTTTTTGGCCTCTAATTGCTCAGGAGCTATGAAAGCAAGCACTTGGGTTTATGACAAGGGAGACTGGTATTATGTAAGTTCTTCTGGTGCCATGCTAGCGAATGATTGGGTCAAAGATAATGGCAAGTGGTATTATCTGGCTTCATCAGGTAAGATGCTTCGCAATACCTACACACCTGATGGTTACTACGTTGACAACTCAGGTGCCTGGCAATAAGAATAATACTCTTCGAAAATCTCTTCAAACCACGTCAGCGTTGCCTTACTACAACCTCAAAACGTTGCTTTGAGCAACCTGCGGCTAGCTTCCTAGTTTGCTCTTTGATTTTCATTGAGTATAAGAAGTCCTTTTCCTTTAAGGAAGAGGCTTTTTACTTGCTTTTCTGCTGCTTCCTCATTTGTCCTAAAGCCTTTTTTGTGTTAAAATGAATGGTATGAAAGCTAAAAAAATGTGGATGGCAGGTCTGGCTCTGTTTGGTATTGGGAGCCTTGCCCTTGCTACGAAAAAAATTGCAGATGACCATAAGCTCATGAAGACTCAGGAAGAGTTGACAGCGATTGTACGAGACCATTTTTCAGACATGGGGGAAATTGCGACCCTCTATGTTCAAGTTTATGAAAGCAGTCTAGAGAGCTTGGTTGGTGGCGTCATTTTTGAGGATGGCCGTCATTATACCTTTGTCTATGAAAATGAAGACCTAGTCTATGAGGAGGAAGTCTTATGATACAACCAGCAAGTTTAGAAGAATTAGCATTTTTAGTAGAAAAAGATGGCAAGAAGGTCTTTCTTTTTGTAGCAGACTGGTGTGGCGATTGTCGTTACATCTATCCTGCCTTGCCAGAAATTGAGGAGACCAATCCAGAGTTTACCTTTATTCGAGTGGACCGAGACCAGTATATGGATTTGGCCAAACTATGGGATGTATATGGAATCCCTAGCCTTGTTGTTCTAGAAAAGGACAAGGAAATTGGTCGTTTTGTTAATCGCGACCGTAAAAGCAAGCAACAAATTAACGACTTTTTAGCAGGACTGAAATAGGAGAAAAGGAAACAATGATTTTTACATATAATAAAGAACATGTCGGTGATGTCCTTATGGTCATCGTGAAAAATAGCGGAGATGCCAAACTGGATGTGGAGCGCAAAGGCAGGGTAGCCCGTGTTTTTCTCAAAGATAATGGAGAAACAGTGGCTTGGAATATTTTTGAAGTTTCAAGTTTGTTTGAAATTGCAGAGCGCGGTCAAGTCTTTTTAACAGATGAGCAAGTGGCTCGTTTGAACCAAGAATTGCAGGCAGAAGGCTTTACAGAGGAAATTGTTAATGACAAGGAATCTAAGTTTGTTGTTGGTGAAATTGTCGAGATGGTAGCTCATCCAGATAGTGACCACCTCAACATCTGCCAAGTTGCAGTCGCAAGTGACAAGACAGTGCAAATTGTTGCTGGAGCTCCCAATGCGCGTGTTGGGTTGAAAACCATTGTAGCCCTTCCTGGAGCAATGATGCCCAAAGGCAACCTCATTTTCCCAGGCGAACTTCGTGGAGAAAAGAGTTTTGGCATGATGTGTAGCCCTCGTGAATTGTATCTGCCAAATGCTCCGCAAAAACGTGGTATTATTGAATTATCAGAAGACCAAGTTGTTGGAACTCCATTTGATCCAGCTAAACACTGGACTGCTTAGGAACTTGTCAGTATCTGATAGACCAGCTAGAAGGAAATAAGATGGCAAAAAATGTTGTGATTACAGGAGCGACATCAGGAATTGGTGAAGCGATTGCGCGTGCTTATCTGGAGCAGGGTGAGAATGTCGTTCTAACAGGACGACGGATAGATAGACTAGAAGCTCTTAAGTCGGAGTTTGCAGAAGTCTTTCCAAATCAAACCGTCTGGACCTTTCCACTAGATGTCACGGATATGACTATGGTGAAGACTGTTTGCTCCAGTATTCTAGAAACGATAGGGAAGATTGATATTCTGGTCAACAATGCCGGTCTGGCTCTAGGTTTAGCACCCTATCAGGATTATGAAGAGCTGGATATGTTAACTATGTTGGATACCAATGTCAAAGGTTTGATGGCAGTCACTCGCTGTTTCTTGCCAGTAATGGTAAAAGCCAATCAAGGACATATCATCAATATGGGCTCAACCGCAGGAATTTATGCCTATGCAGGTGCAGCAGTTTATTCGGCCACCAAGGCAGCAGTTAAGACCTTTTCGGATGGACTGCGAATTGATACCATCGCAACGGATATCAAGGTTACAACCATTCAGCCTGGAATTGTCGAAACAGATTTTTCTACAGTACGTTTTCATGGTGATAAAGAGCGGGCTGCGACGGTTTATCAAGGAATCGAAGCCTTGCAGGCACCAGACATCGCAGGCACAGTGATCTATGTGACCAGTCAACCTCGCCGTGTGCAGATTACAGATATGACCATTATGGCCAATCAACAGGCGACAGGTTTCATGGTTCATAAAAAATAAAAAATTTTCTCGAAAAGTTACAAATTTCTGTAACTTTTTTTGATTTCCTACGAATAGATAAGTAGGAGGAAGAAAATATGTATAATAAAGTTATCTTGATTGGACGTTTAACGTCTACACCAGAATTGCATAAAACCAACAATGACAAGTCAGTAGCGCGTGCAACTATCGCTGTGAATCGTCGATACAAAGACCAAAATGGCGAACGTGAAGCTGATTTTGTCAATATGGTCCTATGGGGCAGACTAGCAGAAACTTTGGCAAGCTACGCAACCAAAGGTAGTCTTATTTCCGTTGATGGGGAATTGCGTACCCGTCGTTTTGAGAAAAATGGTCAAATGAATTATGTGACCGAAGTCCTCGTCACAGGATTCCAACTCTTGGAAAGTCGTGCCCAACGTGCTATGCGAGAAAATAACGCTGGGCAGGATTTGGCAGATTTGGTTTTGGAAGAGGAAGAACTACCGTTTTAATACTCTTCGAAAATCTCTTCAAACCACCTCAGCTTCACCTTGCCGTAGGTATAGGTAACTGACTTCGTCAGTCTTATCTACAACCTCAAAACTGTGTTTTTAGCAGCCTGCGACAAGAGTCCTAGTTTGCACTTTGATTTGTATTGAGTATAAACATTGAAAAGTCTGAGTTGGTCTCAGGCTTTTTTATACTGTCTAAATGTGTTACAATGAACTAGTTGAAACTTTTTGGAGGTTGGAATGAGTAGAGAATATACAAGAACAATCGTCAAAATTATATTTTGTACAGTAGTCGTATTTGTTTTTGCGATTTATACTCATGTGAGTCAGACAGATCCTATTCCGGGACAAATAAAAGTTGGAGCGACTTATATGACGATGAATAGTGAATTTTATAGACATTTACATAATGAGATTCAACGCTATTCTGATTCAGAAGGTCAGATATTGTATACTCGGGATGCAGAGATGAGTGAAGAAAAACAGAGTAAACAAATTGATGAGTTTATAGAGAAGCGAGTGAATGTTATTGTTATTAATCCGGTTAAGAGTGATAGCGAGCAAATTGTAGAAGCGTTAAGTAGGGCAAAGAATTTTGGAATTAGAGTTATAGCAGTAGATAGTCAGTTGAATAATATAAAAGTTGATACGAGCATAGTTTCTGATAATTACCATGCTGGGATATTAATTGCCAAGGATTTGATGAAACGTACCTCAAATGCTCATATTCTTTTGTTAACGCACAAAGATGCTTTATCAGCTAATCAGAGAATAACTGGTTTTTTGGATACAATAAAATCAGAAGAACATTATCAAATTATCTCAGAAAGAGAAACAGTTGGTCAAACAGAGTATGCTATGACTACTGTAGGTGATGCCTTATCTGAAGGTTTACAATTTGATGCTATAGTGGCTTTAAATGATAGAGCAGCTATAGGAGCTTTAGCAGCAATTAAAGAATTGAAAGTAACTTCAAAAAAACTTATTTACGGAATAGATGGTTCACCAGATATGAAGCATTTATTAGCTACAACAGATGAAGTTACGGGAACGGTTGCTCAATTTCCATCTCATATGGGTAGAAAAGTATCGGAAACAATAGATTTATTAGTAAAAAAAGAAGAAGTTGAAGAATTATATACTATACCTGTACAATTTGTTGATAAAAATAATATAATTCAGTTTGATATTAATGGGTGGCAGTAATGAAACAGGTAAAAGGTGTCCAGTACTCTATAATTTTGCTTTTATTAATTAATTTTCTAACCATTATATACAATGGAGCTTTGTATATACAGATTACAAACTATGTAATTTCAAAGGGACAGATGATACTCTTATTGGGAGAATTAAACAATATTTCAAAATCACCTGACCAGATTTTTTGGTATTCAATTATTTTTTTTGTCGGTATTATTTTTATATCTACCTATAAAATGTATTCAACTGAGAAAAAATGGCCAATTTTTTCAAAATGGAATTTGTTTGAAATAGTATTAATGATTGGTGTTATATGGTCACAAAATCTGTCATACAATGGAATAATATTATTAGTTTTTGCTGATATATTCTATAGTTCAAGAGAGTTTCAAGACTCTGATAGTAAACGTTCTTGGATTATTTTTATTTTCTTGAGTTTTTTAATGTTACTTTTAACAGACTATGAAATCTTGTCACTATTTATAAAAGTTCCATCTCTTTCTACCTATATCCAATTTTACCCATCGTCCATACGAGGTGTAGTGTTATTTTTAGAAAATGCATTGACGTCATTAAACGTTATTATTTTCATCATCTCTTTATTGTCTTATATCCTATACGTGATTAAAGAACACCATAATATTGAGGAAGAGCTTAAAATGTTATCTAGAGTCAACACTGAATTGAATCATTACATATCGTTATCAGAGAAAATCGCTGAAGATCGAGAAAGGAAAAGAATTGCTCGGGAAATTCATGATACTCTAGGTCATGCGTTGACAGGAATTTCAGCAGGGATTGATGCTGTTTCTGTACTAATTGATGTTCATCCTATCCGTGCTAAAGAACAGTTGAAAAATGTTTCAAATGCAGTTAGAGAGGGGATAAAAGATGTTAGGGGATCATTACATAGACTAAGACCAGGAGCTTTGCAAAATAATGGTTTAAAAGATGCTCTAATATTAATGATTAGTGAGTATGAGTCTCTATCTAAACTCTCTGTCGATCTAAAATATGAATGGGGAAATATTGATTTAGATGTGATACAGGAAGATACTATTTTTAGGATTATACAAGAATCTATGACAAATTCTGTTCGTCATGGACATGCTAGTAAAATGAGCATTCGCTTTATGAGTGAGGATAACAACATAATAGTTTTGCACGATAATGGAATAGGTTTTGACGACTTACAAATTGGGTATGGCTTGAAACAAATGAGAGAGCGAGTTTCTATTTTAGGTGGTTCTATTCATTTTGAAAATAGGGAAGGATTTTACACTAAAATAGTTTTTCCAAAAATAGGAGGTGAAGTATATGATAAAGGTAATGATTGCAGATGATCAGGCGTTAATTAGAGAGTCTTTGCAGATCATTTTATCAGTATATGCTGATATTGATGTTGTATCCGTCGTTGGTGATGGTATCGAAGCTATGGATAACATTATGACTGTAAAACCGGATATAATTTTAATGGACATTAGAATGCCCAGAATGGACGGAGTATTGGCTACAAAAGAAATCAAAAAACGTTTTCCAAATATAAAAATTATAATCTTAACAACATTTGATGACGACGAATTTATTTTTAGTGCTTTAAAATATGGTGCATCTGGCTATTTATTAAAAGGAGTTTCAACAGACGAGTTATATCAAGCCATTCAGACAGTGTATAAAGGTGGATCTATGATTAATCCTAATATAGCCAGTAAGGTATTTCAATTGTTCTCTCAGATGGCACAGACCAATTTTTCTATTACTGTGAAGGAAGAGAATATTGAAAATATATCACTGACAGAATGGAAAATTATTCAGCAAGTGGCATTTGGAGAATCAAATAAGGAAATTGCCAGTAATCTTTTTTTATCCGAGGGAACAGTGCGCAATTACCTTTCTATCATTCTTTCAAAACTAAATTTGAGAGATAGGACACAGTTAGCCATATGGGCTGTACAAACAGGTGTGACACAAAAGAATTTTTCGAAGGAAATGGATAAATGAAAGTAAAGCAATTGTTTCTAGCGATACTGTTTGTGCTAAGTTGCTTGAGTTTATTTCTTATTTGGGAAAACAAGCAGATAAAGATTATTAGACTGGGTTTTTATTCTGATTCTAGTTGGGGAATTCCTACAGGGAATAACAGCTACGTACTAGATGAGGCTATTAAGAAATTTGAAGAGCTTCATCCAGGGGTTAAAATTGTATATGATTCAGGTATTCCTAAGGAGGAGTATTCTAATTGGATTTCAAGTCAAATTTTAAAAGGTTCTGAACCGGATGTATTTCTATTATCAAGCGACCAATTATCTTTATTTGCATCAAAAGGTATTTTAAAAAACCTAAATTCCTATCTGTCTCAAGAAGATGCCTCTAATTTCTATGATGTATCTTTGCAGGCAGCAAAATACGGAGATGATTTATACGGTCTTCCATATGAAAGCAATCCCATGTTGATGTGTGTAAATCAAGATTTACTTTTAAGAGAGGGCATTGAAATTCCTAAAGTAGGGTGGACACTGAAAGATCTATATGAGATTAGTAAAAAAATTACAAAAGATACCGATGGAGATGGAATCGTTGATCAATTTGGGATAACAGGATATAGTTGGAAAGAATCTCTAGCAGCCTTTGGTGTTACTATTTCTGAGAGTGGTATTCCTCGTATAGATTCGTCAGAAATGAAGGATGCTTTATCCTATATAAGGGAATTGAATCAATTAAACGGGCGCTACAAAGTAACTTATAAAGATTTTGATGAAGGCCATGTGGCCTTTTATCCAATGAGTTTGGCACAATATCGCACATATAAACCTTTTCCTTATCATGTGGCCAAATATACAAATTTTAACTGGACATGTATTTCATTGCCAACGACTGAGGAAGACATTCGTTCGACTGTAACAGATACTTACTTATACGTGGTTTCTTCGCGTGCTCGCAATTCAAAACTTGCCGTATCGTTTATAGAATTTTTAACAAATAATCGTGAAATTCAACAAAATTTATTTAACAAGGGTCAAGGAAGCTCAGTATTACCAGAGGTAGTAACTAGTTTGAAGAGTGAAGAGTTGATGAAGAAAGGAATGATTGGTCAAAATGCCTTAACGACTACTTCACTGGATTATATAATGAAAAATTCAATTACAACTATTTCAAAAGGGATAGATTCAAAATCATTGGTTGGAATAGAAGAAAGATTAGAAGCATTATCTATGGATGAAAATAACACGGATATTGAAGGTAGTCTTATTAAGTTACAAAAAGAACTAGATATAGGAACCCTTAAATAGATATCAAGATTATTATTTCTTAAATAATACGAACATGGCAGATGTCTTTATTGACATTTGTCATTTTTTTATTGACATTTATCAATAAACTTTTGTGACATTTAACAATTATAAAGTGAAGATAAGGATGATAGAATGAAATCAATAAAAGGAGGGAAATATGAAGTATTTGATATTAGTCAGTCATGGAGGACTCGCAGAGGGATTGAAATCATCTCTTTCTATGTTTGCTTCGGATAAAGTAGATGATGTCATAGCGATTGGCTTAAAAGATGGAGAAAGTCTTGCAGATTTTTCTGTAGAGGTCAAAAATGTTATTGGGTCTCTGAATGAAAATGATTCTGTTCTTGTTTTAGCAGATATTGTTGGGGGAAGTCCTTTAACAACTGTTGCAACAGTATTAGAAGAATTTGGAAAATTAGAGAATGCAACTATTTTGGGAGGTATGAACTTAACAATGGCACTTACAGCAGTGGTGATGAAAGATATTCTGACTGGAAGTGAACTTGTTTCTACGATATTAAACGAATCATCCTCAGCTCTACAGGAATTTGAAGTCGGATCGGATGATAATCTTAATGAAGAAGACGATATTTAGTTATATAAGGAAAGGGATAAAAAATTATGGTAGTAACATTTGTACGAATTGACGATAGAATGATTCATGGACAAACAGTCACTAGATGGGCAAAAGAACATCCATGTGATGGATTAATTGCAGTAAATGACGCTGCTGCATCTAATAAGGTTTTAATTCAGGCCTATAAAGGTGCGTCAGATAAAAAAACATTTGTTTGGACAAAGGAAGCGTTTAAAGAAAAATCATCTAAAGTAACAGAATCGGATAGTAGATATTTTTTGATTACTAAGAATCCAATTGATATGAAAGAAATTTTAGTAGACCAGGGCTTTATTCCAGGAGATGTTAAAGAGATTATTGTAGGACCTGCTAACGATAGACCAGGTGCTATCAAGTTGGGAAATAATCAATCAATTACTCAAGAGGAAGCAGTTGCACTAGAAGCAATTGAAAAAGCAGGATATAAAGTTAGATTCCAATTATTACCAGATGTATCTATTGGCTATTGGAGTGATTTTAAATCAAAATTTGGATTTTAATAATGAAATAAGGAGACAAAATGATGGAAATTTCTTGGATTCAAGCAGCTCTTTTAGGATTGTTTGCAAGTTTAGCATCGATGCCAGGTATGGGGGGATCTAGTATTGGTAACTATACTTTGGGGCGTCCATTAGTTGGTGGTTTAATTGTAGGTTTAATATTAGGAGATATAACAACAGGGGTAATCGTTGGTGTGGCTTTGCAGGTATTATATATTGCCTTAGTGACACCTGGTGGAACTGTATCGGCCGATGTACGGGCAATTTCTTATATCGGAATTCCGTTATCTATCCTATTTGTTCATGCAAATAATATTTCAGGTGAAGTAGCGATTGCAGCAGCAGCAGCGCCAATTGGAGCCGCGGTTGGAACAATTGGAACTGTTTTATTCTATGGTACAGCTACTATGAATTTGCTTTGGCAACACATTGGATGGAAAGCTGTAGAGAAAGGTGATTTTAAGAAGTTATATGCTGTTGATTGGGTCTATCCTTGGATTTCACATTTTATCTTTTCTTTCTTACCAACAATGATTATTACAAAATTTGGACCAGATATGGTTGATCTTATGAAAGTATATCTTCCGATGGATGGTTTTGTAATGAAGTCTCTATTTACTGTAGGAGCACTCCTTCCATGTGTGGGTATTGCAATACTTTTGAAACAAATTGTTACAAAAACAACAGACTTTATTCCTTTCTTTGTCGGGTTCACGTTAGCAAAATCTTTAGGCTTGAACTTAGTAGCAAGTGGTGTTGTGTCATTAATTTTTGCAGTAATTTATTATGAATTAGAAGTTGTTAAATCTGCCCGTACGACAGCAGTTGTCAGTGATATGGGATTTGATGAAGAGGAGGATATTTAGAATGAGTCGAAAAAAAATATCAAGAAAAACATTGACAAAATCATTTCACCACTGGTTCTATGGACATCTGACATGTTTTTCTCAAGAACATATGCAAACTTTTGGATATTTAACTTCTATGCTTCCAATAGTGGAAGAAATGTATGATACTAAGGAAGAACAAAAAGAAGCTATGCAAACATACACAGCATTCTTTAATACTGAGCCGCAGCTGGGTTCTCTAGTAGTTGGGATAACAGCTGGTTTGGAAGAAGCGCGTGCAAATGGAGATGCCGTAGATAGTGAGACCATCAATGGAATGCGAGCCGGTCTAATGGGGCCTATTGCAGGTATTGGAGATTCACTTATTGTAGGAACATTAATTCCTGTTCTTTTGGGGATAGCTCTAGGTCTTTCTAAAGGAGGAAATATTTCTGGTGCAATATTCTATATTATTGCATGGAATCTATTAGTCTATCTTGGAATGCGTTTTGCTTATTTTAAAGGATATGAACTTGGAGATAAAGCAGTAGAATTTTTAGTAGGTCCTAAAGGTCAGGCGCTAAGAAAAGCAATTAGTGTTGTTGGTGGTATGGTCATAGGAGCTGTTGCAGCAACTTGGGTATCTGTCACTACGGCGCTAGAGCTGAAAAATGGAGATGGAGAAACGTTTTTAAACTTACAAGAAAAGATTGATGGTGTTTATCCAGGTCTTTTAACAGCAGGTTTTATTGTTCTATGTTGGTGGCTGATGGCTAAAAAGAAAGTTTCTCCAAATTGGGTGATGCTATTATTGGTAGTTATTGCACTTGTAGGAGTAGCCTTAGGATTTTTCAATCCAGGATTGAAATATTAATAGTATGTAAAAAAGCAACGGTTTATAATCGTTGTTTTTTATATATACGTAATATAAGGATTTAGAGTTTCGGTATTTTTTATAAAAGAATTAACGAAAATACTAATTTCATAAATCATGTTCGTTAAAATTCTACATTATTAAAGTGCAAAATTAGGATAAAGAAATTTATATATTCATCCTCAGAAAGTCAGACTTTTTTCTTGACTATTTCTGACCAAGTGATACAATAGAACTATGATTTAGCACTCAGGTCTAAAGAGTGCTAATACTATCTATCTCATTATGGAGGAAATCAGATGTTGAAACCATTAGGAGACCGTGTTGTCTTAAAAGTAGAAGAAAAAGAACAAACTGTTGGAGGCTTTGTCCTTGCAGGTTCAGCCCAAGAAAAAACAAAAACAGCCCAAGTTGTAGCTACTGGACAAGGTGTTCGTACCTTGAACGGTGACTTGGTGGCTCCAAGTGTTAAAGCTGGAGATCGTGTCTTAGTTGAAGCTCACGCAGGTCTTGATGTCAAAGATGGCGATGAAAAGTACATCATCGTAGGCGAAGCTAACATCTTGGCTATCATTGAAGAATAGAAGGAGAAAGTAAGTATGTCAAAAGAAATTAAATTTTCATCAGATGCCCGTTCAGCTATGGTTCGTGGTGTCGATATCCTTGCAGATACTGTTAAAGTAACCTTGGGACCAAAAGGTCGTAACGTTGTGTTGGAAAAATCATTTGGCTCACCCTTGATTACCAATGATGGTGTGACCATTGCCAAAGAAATTGAATTGGAAGATCATTTTGAAAATATGGGTGCCAAATTGGTATCAGAAGTAGCTTCAAAAACCAATGATATTGCGGGTGATGGGACTACAACTGCAACTGTTTTGACCCAAGCTATCGTCCGTGAAGGAATCAAAAACGTCACTGCAGGTGCCAATCCAATCGGCATTCGTCGCGGGATTGAAACAGCAGTTGCTGCAGCAGTAGAAGCCTTGAAAAATAATGCCATCCCTGTCGCTAATAAAGAAGCCATCGCTCAGGTTGCTGCTGTATCTTCTCGTTCTGAAAAAGTCGGTGAGTACATTTCTGAAGCTATGGAAAAAGTTGGCAAAGATGGAGTCATCACTATCGAAGAGTCACGTGGTATGGAAACAGAGCTTGAAGTCGTAGAAGGAATGCAGTTCGACCGTGGTTATCTTTCACAGTACATGGTGACAGATAGCGAAAAAATGGTGGCTGACCTTGAAAATCCATACATTTTGATTACAGACAAGAAGATTTCCAATATCCAAGAAATCTTGCCACTTTTGGAAAGCATTCTCCAAAGCAATCGTCCGCTCTTGATTATTGCGGATGATGTGGATGGCGAAGCTCTTCCAACTCTTGTTTTGAACAAGATTCGTGGAACCTTCAACGTGGTGGCAGTCAAGGCGCCTGGATTTGGTGACCGTCGTAAAGCTATGCTAGAAGACATTGCAATCTTGACAGGCGGAACAGTTATCACAGAAGACCTTGGTCTTGAGTTGAAAGATGCGACAATTGAAGCTCTTGGTCAAGCAGCGAGAGTAACTGTGGACAAAGATAGCACGGTTATCGTAGAAGGTGCTGGAAATCCTGAAGCGATTTCTCACCGTGTTGCGGTTATCAAATCTCAAATCGAAACTACAACTTCTGAGTTTGACCGTGAAAAATTGCAAGAACGCTTGGCAAAATTGTCAGGTGGTGTAGCGGTTATTAAGGTCGGAGCCGCAACTGAAACTGAGTTGAAAGAAATGAAACTCCGCATTGAAGATGCCCTCAACGCTACTCGTGCAGCTGTTGAAGAAGGAATCGTTGCAGGTGGTGGAACAGCCCTTGTAAATGTTATCCCAGCCGTGGCTGATTTGGAATTGACAGGAGACGAAGCAACAGGACGCAATATTGTTCTCCGTGCATTGGAAGAACCAGTTCGTCAAATTGCTCACAATGCAGGATTTGAAGGCTCAATCGTTATCGATCGCTTGAAGAATGCTGAAGTTGGTACAGGCTTCAACGCAGCAACTGGCGAATGGGTCAACATGATTGAAGAGGGAATCATCGACCCAGTTAAAGTGAGCCGTTCAGCCCTACAAAATGCAGCATCTGTAGCCAGCTTGATTTTGACTACGGAAGCAGTCGTAGCTAATAAACCAGAACCAGCAGCCCCAGCTCCAGCAATGGATCCAAGCATGATGGGCGGGATGATGTAAGCTTTCTATAGAAAATAACTTATAAAAAACACAAAAGGAGGGAATGCCTATTCCTCCTTTTTATGATGTTCATTTCTAAATTGATTTGAGCTCTCCTAACTTATATGATAAAATAAGACTAGAAAAAGGAGAAGAACATGATCGATGTAGAAGAGATTCTGAGCAAGATGAACCCCAATCAGAAGATTAATTATGACCGTATTATGCAGAAAATGGTACAAGTATGGGAGAAAAATGAGCAGCGGCCAACTATTCTCATGCATGTTTGCTGTGCCCCTTGCAGTACCTATACCCTCGAATATTTGACTAAGTATGCAGATGTGACTATCTATTTTGCCAATTCTAATATCCATCCCAAGGCAGAATACCATAAGCGGGCTTACGTCACCAAGAAATTTGTCAGTGATTTCAATGAGAGGACAGGAAATACGGTTCAGTACCTAGAAGCTCCCTACGAACCAAATGAATACCGTAAGTTAGTCAGAGGACTAGAGGAGGAGCCTGAAGGTGGCGACCGTTGCAAGGTTTGCTTTGACTACCGACTGGATAAGACAGCGCAAGTGGCTATGGACTTGGGTTTTGACTACTTTGGCTCAGCTTTGACCATCAGTCCTCATAAGAATTCTCAAACCATCAACAGCATCGGAATTGATGTGCAAAAAATTTACACAACACACTATCTTCCAAGTGATTTCAAGAAAAATCAAGGCTACAAACGTTCAGTAGAGATGTGTGAAGAGTATGACATTTACCGTCAATGTTATTGTGGATGTGTCTATGCGGCTCAAGCTCAGAATATTGACTTGGTTCAGGTTAAGAAGGACGCTACAGCTTTCTTACTGGATAAGGATGTTGAAAAAGACTATTCCCATATCAAATTTACAGTTACAAAATTAGATATATAAGGATAAGCCCAGCTGTAAAGCTGGGTTTTTCAAATAAAAAAACCAGGGCTTTCACCCTAGCTTGACAACTTTACCGATTCTTTAGTTCTACATAGCGCTTGTACCAAATGTTTACATAGGCTTCTGAGAAAGGACCACGTCCATTGTTAATCCAATCAACAAGAATTTTGACATGTTCTTTTAAAATGTAGTCCAAGTCATCAGAATAATTCATTTTGCGTTTGTGACGCTCATACTCCTCAACGTCCAAGAGACGTTTTTCCCCATCTGTAAAAATTTTAACATCCAAATCATAATCAATATACTTCAGTGCTTCTTCATCCAGATAGTAGGGGCTAGCCATATTGCAATAGTAGGAAATTCCATTATCACGAATCATGGCAATGATATTAAACCAATATTTCTTGTGAAAGTAAACAATAGCCGGTTCTCGAGTAACCCAACGACGACCATCACTTTCGGTAACAAGTGTATGATCGTTGACACCAATAATGGCGTTTTCTGTTGTTTTTAGTACCATGGTGTCCCGCCAAGTTCGGTGGAGACTCCCATCATGCTTATAACTTTGAATTGTAATAAAGTCGCCTTCTTTTGGAAGCTTCATAACTAACCAACTTTCTACAATTTATAAGTTTATCATTTACTATTGTACCATAAAATTACCTAAAATCTGTGAATTTCACTTAGAAATATTAAAGATATTCTCTAAGAGCGCTTGCTATATCCGAAAAATCGTAGCCTTTGCGTGCTAAAACTTGGGTTAAACGCTGTTTAAGTTCGTATCCTTCATACTTTCGAGCATACTTAGCATATTGTTTATCAAGCTCCTTGAAAATGAGTTCTTGAGTCGTTTCTTGGTCAACTTGACTATCCAATTCGTCAAAGGCACTTTTAGCATCAGAATAGGAAAAACCCTTGTTGGTCAGATTTTGTATAATCTTATCATGCAAAGCACGAGCAGGAAGCATTCCCTCATATTTTTTCAATAGTTTATTAGCTACACGTTGAGCAACTTCAGAAAAATCAAATTCTTTCAAGTTCTCTTCTATAGTAGATTTTGAAATCCCTTTTTGAGCTAGTTTCTGAGTCAGTACATAAGGCCCCTTGTCTCCTGAAAGTTGATTGGCATTGATGATAGCATAAGCGTACTGGCCATCATTAATCCAATTATCCTTTTTAAGATTAGCAATGACTTGAGAAACTATGTTTTCATCAATATTGTATTTTTTCAGATATTCTCTGACTTCTTTTTCAGTGCGTGCTTTAAAGGATAGGTGGTAGAGGGCTAGATTCTTACCATAAGAAAATTGAGCAAAGTCCTGAATCTCTTTCAATTCCTCTTCGATTATCACCTTATCTCTTGATAACATAAAACGAACAATAGTATCTTCAGTAATGTAGCATTTGTCGCCATTATCAAGCTCCATCAGATAGAGTCTTTTTTTCTTTTCAAGTTTTGTGATTTTCATAGTTCTATTATAACTCAAAATGTGATAAGATAGGGGTATGAATCTGAAAGTGAAACAAAAAATACCATTAAAAATCAAGCGCATGGGAATTAATGGTGAGGGAATCGGCTTTTATCAAAAAACATTAGTCTTTGTGCCTGGTGCTCTCAAAGGAGAAGATATCTATTGTCAGATTACTTCTATTAAACGCAACTTTGTTGAGGCAAAATTACTGAAGGTCAACAAGAAGTCTAAATTCCGTGTTGTGCCAGCATGTACTATTTACAATGAGTGCGGAGGTTGCCAAATCATGCACCTGCATTATGATAAGCAGCTGGAGTTCAAGACGGACTTACTTTATCAAGCGCTGAAAAAATTTGCCCCTGCAGGATATGAAAATTATGAAATCCGCCCGACGATTGGAATGCAGGAACCCAAGTACTATCGTGCTAAGTTACAATTTCAGACTCGAAAATTTAAAAATCAGGTCAAGGCGGGCTTATATGCACAGAACTCTCATTATTTGGTAGAGTTGAAAGACTGCCTAGTGCAAGATAAGGAAACCCAAGTGATTGCTAATCGTCTAGCAGAATTACTTACTTATCACCAAATTTCAATCACGGATGAGAGAAAAGTTCTAGGTGTTAGAACGATAATGGTTCGACGAGCAAGAAAGACTGGGCAGGTTCAGATTATTATTGTTACAAACCGCCAGCTTAATTTAACCCAACTAGTAAAAGACTTAGTTAAAGATTTCCCAGAAGTTATGACAGTAGCTGTGAATACAAATACAGCTAAAACCAGTGAGATTTATGGTGAAAAGACAGAGATTATCTGGGGACAAGAGAGTATTCAAGAAGGTGTTCTTGATTATGAATTTTCACTATCCCCTCGAGCATTCTATCAACTAAATCCTGAACAAACAGAAGTCCTCTATAGTGAGGCGGTAAAAGCGCTGGATGTTGATAAAGAAGACCATTTGATTGACGCTTATTGTGGAGTTGGAACGATTGGATTTGCCTTCGCAAAGAAAGTTAAAACACTCAGAGGTATGGATATTATTCCAGAAGCCATTGAAGATGCCAAGCGAAATGCTAAAAGAATGGGATTTGACAATACTCATTATGAAGCTGGAACGGCAGAAGAGATTATTCCTCGTTGGTACAAGGAAGGCTACCGAGCAGATGCTCTGATTGTGGACCCACCACGTACAGGTCTGGATGATAAGTTATTAGATACTATTCTTACTTATGTACCAGAAAAAATGGTTTATATTTCTTGTAATGTTTCGACCTTGGCTCGTGATTTGGTACGCTTAGTAGAAGTCTATGATCTCCATTATATCCAGTCGGTCGATATGTTCCCACATACAGCTCGAACTGAAGCTGTTGTAAAATTAATAAAAAAAGTTTAAAAAAGGTGTTGACAAAGTTTGAAAAGCCTGTATAATAGTAAGAGTTGAAAATAACAACTCTGGTCCGTTGGTCAAGGGGTTAAGACACCGCCTTTTCACGGCGGTAACACGGGTTCGAATCCCGTACGGACTATGGTATGTTGCAGTTGGAAATACTTGATGAAAAAAGTTTTAAAAAAGTTTCAAAAAAGTGTTGACAAGCGAAAGCGACTGTGATATACTAATATAGTTGTCGCTTGAGAGAAGCGAGTGACAAAGACCTTTGAAAACTGAACAAGACGAACCAATGTGCAGGGCACTACAACTAAGGTTGTAGTACTGAACAATGAAAAAACAATAAATCTGTCAGTGACAGAAATGAGTGAGAACTCAAACTTTTAATGAGAGTTTGATCCTGGCTCAGGACGAACGCTGGCGGCGTGCCTAATACATGCAAGTAGAACGCTGAAGGAGGAGCTTGCTTCTCCGGATGAGTTGCGAACGGGTGAGTAACGCGTAGGTAACCTGCCTGGTAGCGGGGGATAACTATTGGAAACGATAGCTAATACCGCATAAGAGTAGATGTTGCATGACATTTGCTTAAAAGGTGCAATTGCATCACTACCAGATGGACCTGCGTTGTATTAGCTAGTTGGTGGGGTAACGGCTCACCAAGGCGACGATACATAGCCGACCTGAGAGGGTGATCGGCCACACTGGGACTGAGACACGGCCCAGACTCCTACGGGAGGCAGCAGTAGGGAATCTTCGGCAATGGACGGAAGTCTGACCGAGCAACGCCGCGTGAGTGAAGAAGGTTTTCGGATCGTAAAGCTCTGTTGTAAGAGAAGAACGAGTGTGAGAGTGGAAAGTTCACACTGTGACGGTATCTTACCAGAAAGGGACGGCTAACTACGTGCCAGCAGCCGCGGTAATACGTAGGTCCCGAGCGTTGTCCGGATTTATTGGGCGTAAAGCGAGCGCAGGCGGTTAGATAAGTCTGAAGTTAAAGGCTGTGGCTTAACCATAGTACGCTTTGGAAACTGTTTAACTTGAGTGCAAGAGGGGAGAGTGGAATTCCATGTGTAGCGGTGAAATGCGTAGATATATGGAGGAACACCGGTGGCGAAAGCGGCTCTCTGGCTTGTAACTGACGCTGAGGCTCGAAAGCGTGGGGAGCAAACAGGATTAGATACCCTGGTAGTCCACGCCGTAAACGATGAGTGCTAGGTGTTAGACCCTTTCCGGGGTTTAGTGCCGTAGCTAACGCATTAAGCACTCCGCCTGGGGAGTACGACCGCAAGGTTGAAACTCAAAGGAATTGACGGGGGCCCGCACAAGCGGTGGAGCATGTGGTTTAATTCGAAGCAACGCGAAGAACCTTACCAGGTCTTGACATCCCTCTGACCGCTCTAGAGATAGAGTTTTCCTTCGGGACAGAGGTGACAGGTGGTGCATGGTTGTCGTCAGCTCGTGTCGTGAGATGTTGGGTTAAGTCCCGCAACGAGCGCAACCCCTATTGTTAGTTGCCATCATTCAGTTGGGCACTCTAGCGAGACTGCCGGTAATAAACCGGAGGAAGGTGGGGATGACGTCAAATCATCATGCCCCTTATGACCTGGGCTACACACGTGCTACAATGGCTGGTACAACGAGTCGCAAGCCGGTGACGGCAAGCTAATCTCTTAAAGCCAGTCTCAGTTCGGATTGTAGGCTGCAACTCGCCTACATGAAGTCGGAATCGCTAGTAATCGCGGATCAGCACGCCGCGGTGAATACGTTCCCGGGCCTTGTACACACCGCCCGTCACACCACGAGAGTTTGTAACACCCGAAGTCGGTGAGGTAACCGTAAGGAGCCAGCCGCCTAAGGTGGGATAGATGATTGGGGTGAAGTCGTAACAAGGTAGCCGTATCGGAAGGTGCGGCTGGATCACCTCCTTTCTAAGGATAAGGAACTGCGCATTGGTCTTGTTTAGTCTTGAGAGGTCTTGTGGGGCCTTAGCTCAGCTGGGAGAGCGCCTGCTTTGCACGCAGGAGGTCAGCGGTTCGATCCCGCTAGGCTCCATTGGTGAGAGATCACCAAGTAATGCACATTGAAAATTGAATATCTATATCAAATAGTAACAAGAAAATAAACCGAAAACGCTGTAGTATTAATAAGAGTTTATGACTGAAAGGTCAAAAAATAAGGTTAAGTTAATAAGGGCGCACGGTGGATGCCTTGGCACTAGGAGCCGAAGAAGGACGTGACAAACGACGATATGCCTTGGGTAGCTGTAAGTAAGCGATGATCCAGGGATTTCCGAATGGGGGAACCCAACAGGTACTACCTGTTACCCGCATCTGTTAAGGATGTGAGGAGGAAGACGCAGTGAACTGAAACATCTAAGTAGCTGCAGGAAGAGAAAGCAAAAGCGATTGCCTTAGTAGCGGCGAGCGAAACGGCAGAAGGGCAAACCGAAGAGTTTACTCTTCGGGGTTGTAGGACTGCAATGTGGACTCAAAGATTATAGAAGAATGATTTGGGAAGATCAGCCAAAGAGAGTAATAGCCTCGTATTTAAAATAGTCTTTGTACCTAGCAGTATCCTGAGTACGGCGGGACACGTGAAATCCCGTCGGAATCTGGGAGGACCATCTCCCAACCCTAAATACTCCCTAGTGACCGATAGTGAACCAGTACCGTGAGGGAAAGGTGAAAAGCACCCCGGGAGGGGAGTGAAATAGAACCTGAAACCGTGTGCCTACAACAAGTTCGAGCCCGTTAATGGGTGAGAGCGTGCCTTTTGTAGAATGAACCGGCGAGTTACGTTATGATGCGAGGTTAAGTTGAAGAGACGGAGCCGTAGGGAAACCGAGTCTGAACAGGGCGAATTAGTATCATGACGTAGACCCGAAACCATGTGACCTACCCATGAGCAGGTTGAAGGTGCGGTAAGACGCACTGGAGGACCGAACCAGGGCACGTTGAAAAGTGCTTGGATGACTTGTGGGTAGCGGAGAAATTCCAAACGAACTTGGAGATAGCTGGTTCTCTCCGAAATAGCTTTAGGGCTAGCGTCGACATAAAGATTCTTGGAGGTAGAGCACTGTTTGGGTGAGGGGTCCATCCCGGATTACCAATCTCAGATAAACTCCGAATGCCAATGAATTATGGTCGGCAGTCAGACTGCGAGTGCTAAGATCCGTAGTCGAAAGGGAAACAGCCCAGACCACCAGCTAAGGTCCCAAAATAATTGTTAAGTGGAAAAGGATGTGGGGTTGCACAGACAACTAGGATGTTAGCTTAGAAGCAGCTATTCATTCAAAGAGTGCGTAATAGCTCACTAGTCGAGTGACCCTGCGCCGAAAATGTACCGGGGCTAAAACAATTTACCGAAGCTGTGGATACCTTTATAGGTATGGTAGGAGAGCGTTCTATGTGTGAAGAAGGTGTACCGTGAGGAGCGCTGGAACGCATAGAAGTGAGAATGCCGGTATGAGTAGCGAAAGACAGGTGAGAATCCTGTCCACCGTAAGACTAAGGTTTCCAGGGGAAGGCTCGTCCGCCCTGGGTTAGTCGGGACCTAAGGAGAGACCGAAAGGTGTATCCGATGGACAACAGGTTGATATTCCTGTACTAGAGTATGTAGTGATGGAGGGACGCAGTAGGCTAACTAAAGCAGACGATTGGAAGTGTCTGTCTAAGCAGTGAGGTGTGAATTGAGTTAAATGCTTAGTTCTATAACATTGAGCTGTGATGGGGAGCGAAGTTTAGTAGCGAAGTTAGTGACGTCACACTGCCAAGAAAAGCTTCTAGCGTTTAAACATACTCTACCCGTACCGCAAACCGACACAGGTAGTCGAGGCGAGTAGCCTCAGGTGAGCGAGAGAACTCTCGTTAAGGAACTCGGCAAAATGACCCCGTAACTTCGGGAGAAGGGGTGCTGACTTTACGTCAGCCGCAGTGAATAGGCCCAAGCAACTGTTTATCAAAAACACAGCTCTCTGCTAAATCGTAAGATGATGTATAGGGGGTGACGCCTGCCCGGTGCTGGAAGGTTAAGAGGAGTGCTTAGCGTAAGCGAAGGTATGAATTGAAGCCCCAGTAAACGGCGGCCGTAACTATAACGGTCCTAAGGTAGCGAAATTCCTTGTCGGGTAAGTTCCGACCCGCACGAAAGGCGTAATGATTTGGGCACTGTCTCAACGAGAGACTCGGTGAAATTTTAGTACCTGTGAAGATGCAGGTTACCCGCGACAGGACGGAAAGACCCCATGGAGCTTTACTGCAGTTTGATATTGAGTGTCTGTACCACATGTACAGGATAGGTAGGAGTCTATGAGATCGGGACGCCAGTTTCGAAGGAGACGTTGTTGGGATACTACCCTTGTGTTATGGCCACTCTAACCCAGATAGGTGATCCCTATCGGAGACAGTGTCTGACGGGCAGTTTGACTGGGGCGGTCGCCTCCTAAAAGGTAACGGAGGCGCCCAAAGGTTCCCTCAGAATGGTTGGAAATCATTCGCAGAGTGTAAAGGTATAAGGGAGCTTGACTGCGAGAGCTACAACTCGAGCAGGGACGAAAGTCGGGCTTAGTGATCCGGTGGTTCCGTATGGAAGGGCCATCGCTCAACGGATAAAAGCTACCCTGGGGATAACAGGCTTATCTCCCCCAAGAGTTCACATCGACGGGGAGGTTTGGCACCTCGATGTCGGCTCGTCGCATCCTGGGGCTGTAGTCGGTCCCAAGGGTTGGGCTGTTCGCCCATTAAAGCGGCACGCGAGCTGGGTTCAGAACGTCGTGAGACAGTTCGGTCCCTATCCGTCGCGGGCGTAGGAAATTTGAGAGGATCTGCTCCTAGTACGAGAGGACCAGAGTGGACTTACCGCTGGTGTACCAGTTGTCTTGCCAAAGGCATCGCTGGGTAGCTATGTAGGGAAGGGATAAACGCTGAAAGCATCTAAGTGTGAAACCCACCTCAAGATGAGATTTCCCATGATTTTATATCAGTAAGAGCCCTGAGAGATGATCAGGTAGATAGGTTAGAAGTGGAAGTGTGGCGACACATGTAGCGGACTAATACTAATAGCTCGAGGACTTATCCAAAGTAACTGAGAATACGAAAGCGAACGGTTTTCTTGGTTTGAATAGATATTCAATTTTGAGTAGGTATTACTCAGAGTTAAGTGACGATAGCCTAGGAGATACACCTGTACCCATGCCGAACACAGAAGTTAAGCCCTAGAACGCCGGAAGTAGTTGGGGGTTGCCCCCTGTGAGATATGGAAGTCGCTTAGCTCTAGGGAGTTTAGCTCAGCTGGGAGAGCATCTGCCTTACAAGCAGAGGGTCAGCGGTTCGATCCCGTTAACTCCCAAAGGTCCCGTAGTGTAGCGGTTATCACGTCGCCCTGTCACGGCGAAGATCGCGGGTTCGATTCCCGTCGGGACCGTTTAAGATAACAGAAGTTATTTTAGACTCGTTAGCTCAGTTGGTAGAGCAATTGACTTTTAATCAATGGGTCACTGGTTCGAGCCCAGTACGGGTCATATCTGCGGGTTTGGCGGAATTGGCAGACGCACCAGATTTAGGATCTGGCGCTTAACGGCGTGGGGGTTCAAGTCCCTTAACCCGCATTAAGATATAATAAATGAGCCGGCTTAGCTCAGTTGGTAGAGCATCTGATTTGTAATCAGAGGGTCGCGTGTTCAAGTCATGTAGCCGGCATTTTTAGATAGAAGAAAACAGTGCGAACGTAGTTCAGTGGTAGAACACCACCTTGCCAAGGTGGGGGTCGCGGGTTCGAATCCCGTCGTTCGCTTAGAGAGGCCGGGGTGGCGGAACTGGCAGACGCACAGGACTTAAAATCCTGCGATTGGTAACGATCGTACCGGTTCGATTCCGGTCCTCGGCATAAACTAATGAGCACCCTTAGCTCAACTGGATAGAGTACCTGACTACGAATCAGGCGGTTAGAGGTTCGACTCCTCTAGGGTGCATTTTTCTATTTAACTCGGGAAGTAGCTCAGCTTGGTAGAGTACTTGGTTTGGGACCAAGGTGTCGCAGGTTCGAATCCTGTCTTCCCGATACATGGCGGTGTAGCTCAGCTGGCTAGAGCGTCCGGTTCATACCCGGGAGGTCGGGGGTTCGATCCCCTTCGCCGCTATAATGATCTTGTCGGACCTTTAGCTCAGCTGGTTAGAGCTCTCGGCTCATAACCGAGTGGTCGTAGGTTCAAGTCCTACAAGGTCCATTTGAATATTGGAGGATTACCCAAGTCCGGCTGAAGGGAACGGTCTTGAAAACCGTCAGGCGTGTAAAAGCGTGCGTGGGTTCGAATCCCACATCCTCCTTTTTATTAACGCGGGATGGAGCAGCTCGGTAGCTCGTCGGGCTCATAACCCGAAGGTCGTAGGTTCAAATCCTGCTCCCGCAATAAGGCTCGGTAGCTCAGTTGGTAGAGCAATGGATTGAAGCTCCATGTGTCGGCGGTTCGATTCCGTCTCGCGCCATTTTTACTTATAGTATGTATGCGGGTGTAGTTTAGTGGTAAAACTACAGCCTTCCAAGCTGTTGTCGCGAGTTCGATTCTCGTCACCCGCTTTGAACTTTGTTCAAATTACCAAGTTTTTAACTTGGGCGCGTAGCTCAGGTGGTTAGAGCGCACGCCTGATAAGCGTGAGGTCGGTGGTTCGAGTCCACTCGTGCCCATTAATTGGAGAATTACTCAAGAGGCTGAAGAGGACGGTTTGCTAAATCGTTAGGTCGGGTAACTGGCGCAAGGGTTCGAATCCCTTATTCTCCGTTTTAATGAGAGTTTGTAACTCTCATTTTTATTTTTAGAGACAATAAAACTTCAGATTTGTAAAACTTAATTGGATTACTTATCTGAAGTTTTTTTGCGCTCTTTGTCAACTGTTGTGGGCAGAAGAAAGGCTAGAATCTTTATATATTGTTGATTTTATGGTTGTGCTTGTTTATTACTACTTCCAACTATTGAGAGAAATTTCTCCGCTATTGAGCCAGATTTCTTTTCCGTTATCACATTGAATTAAAAGTTTTCCATTTTCTGAGATGTCTTTAGCAAGTCCCTTGTAGTCTTTTTGTTCTAGTGTGAAAGTAACTTCTTTTCCTAGAACGAATGACTGTTTTTTATATAGGTATAATAGCTCCTCTGCTGGTGTTTCGAAGAAAGCACGCCAGATTTCTATGATCAATTCATTCCTTGTTATAGGAGCTGTAGTTTTAAATAAGCTAGCAGCTTTTTCTTTTAATTCCTGAGGGAAGTCTTTAATGGTGAAATTGATACCTACTCCAATAATGATATCTGTGACTAAGCTTGTTTCTACAGAGGTCATTGCTTCAGTGAGAATTCCTCCAATTTTATGATTGTTTAGATAGATATCATTGACCCATTTTATGTCGACATCTATTAAAGTTAGGTTCTTAATAGCTTTGTAGATAGCTCCTGCTACAAGTAGTGTGTAGGACGGTAATTTGTCGTAAGGAAGATTTGGTTTGAGATGGAGTGTCATATAAATACCACCTTGTGGTGAGTAGAAGGAACGTTGAAAACGGCCTCGGCCTGCTGTTTGATAGGAAGCTAGATAGAGGGTATTTGCTTCATGGCCTAAATCAATTGCTTCTTTTGCATCTAGTTGTGTTGATTTTGTTTCGGTTTTAAAGCTGACTTTAATTGGAAGATTTTCTTCTAGAATCTCTGGAAGAATAAGGTCACCATTCACCAGTTTATAGCCTTTGTTTTTGATACTATCAATTTCAATGCCTTCTTGTTCTAGCCGCCTGATGGCTTTCCAAATTGATGTTCTGCTGAGGGATAGTTCTTCTGCGATTTTTTCTCCGCTGATATAATCGGTTTCTTTAGCTAGAATCTGGTAGACAGCTTGGTAGGATTTCATAGTGTTTCCTTTCTCACTAGTTGGTACTGAGAGTATCTTTTCTTGTATGACTTGGAGTCTGATTAAAGTATTGTTTATAAGCTTTTGAAAAATGGAGTGGATCTGAAAAACCTACTGAGTATGCAATTACCTTGATGGACTCTTGGGTATTTTCGAGAAGTTGTTTAGCTCGGTGCATTCGAACGTAGAGTAGGTATTCTTTGGGTGATAAGGTATTAAATTCTTTGAATACGCTTGATAAGTAGCTTCTGTGAACGGATAGCTCTTTTGCTAAATCTTGAATTGTAAGTGATTGAGGATAGTGGCTATCAATTAATCGTTTGCATTCAAGATAGAGTTGGTAGGTTGATGAAATATTCTTTTTTTTCTGATTGGGAGCAATAGTTCCCAGATGAAACATCAGTTCATGGAGTTGTCCCATGATATGGAGTTGAGCTAATTCATTTGATTTTGTAATCTGAGCGAAGCGGACAATGTCTGAGATGAGTTTTGCAGTAGACTGAGTATGACAAGTTTCAGATTGGACGAGATAGGATTGGTCAGAAATTTGAGAAAGAGCAAAATAGTCAGGAGCTTTCCCTCCAGTGATTCCTAACCAGTAGTAGGCCCAAGGTTCTTTACTATCTGCTTGATAAAAGGTTAGTTCATCTGGTTTTAATAGAAAGAAATCTCCTTCTTTTAAATCAACAATTTTACCCTTGTAATGAAATTTTCCTTGTCCTTTAGTAATGTAATGTAGAACGTATGTATCTCGAATTGCTGGACCAAAAGAGTAATTAGGTGTGCATTCCTCATATCCATAAAAGCTTAGGGAAAGGTCAATTGTTCCAGTCTGGTATTCTGAAAAAACTAGCATGTGCTACCTCCTACCTAACATTTTACCATATTCTTGAGACATTTTTCTATTTTAGAAAGCGATTTCAGATGATAAAATAGAGTCAATAAAGTGATGAGGTGAAGTAAATGGGAGTTAGGATAGAGAATAATCTATTTTATGTTGAGAGTAAAAATCTAAGCTTGATTATTGAAAATCGTGGTGGGTACTTACTTTTGAAACATTTAGGAAAGCCTATTAAGAACTATAAAGGTTCCAATAGTGTTTATGAACGAGACCATGCCTTTTCAGGAAATCCAACGGCTACTAATCGAACCTTTAGTTTAGATACTCAGCGACAGATTTTTGGACAACATGGCTTAGGAGATTTTAGGAAACCAACCATACAGGTTCAGCATAGTGTAACTGAAGTAACAGACTTTCGATTTGTAGAAGCAAAGATTTTAAAAGGTCAGAATGGTCCACAGGGCTTACCTTCTCCACATAGCATGGACGATACAGAGACTCTTGTCTTAATGTTAGAAGATTCTAAGGTTCAACTTAGTCTGACTTTGTATTATACTACTTTTAATAATGATGCGACTATTGCTAGCTACAGTAAATTAGATAATAATAGTAATCAGGAAGTTGTCATCCATAAAGATTTTTCTTTTATGGCTGATTTTCCAGCTGCAGATTACGAAATAGTAACTCTGCAGGGTGCTTATGCTCGTGAAAAGACTGTTAGACGTCAACAGGTAGAACAAGGAATCTTTTCGATTAGCTCAAACCGAGGTGCTTCTGGTCATGCTCAAACACCAGCTCTTCTACTATGCGAACAAGGAGTCACAGAGGATGCTGGGAATGTGTTTGCTATTCAACTAATGTATAGTGGCAACTTTGAAGCTTTTGTTCAAAAAAATCAATTGAATGAAGTTCGGGTGGCTATTGGCATTAATCCAGAAAACTTTTCTTGGAAGTTAGCCCCTGAGGAATACTTTGAAACACCGGTAGCTTTAGTGACTCATTCAGATCAGGGATTAACTGGTATTAGTCATGAAAGTCAGAATTTTGTACTGAAGCACATTATGCTAAGTGAATTTTCTAAAAAAGAACGTCCAATTCTAATCAATAACTGGGAAGCTACTTACTTTGACTTTCAGAGAGAAAAACTGTTAGAGTTAGCAGATGAAGCTAAGAAAGTTGGCATTGAACTTTTTGTATTAGATGATGGTTGGTTTGGCAATCGTTTTGATGATAATCGTGCTTTAGGTGATTGGGTTGTTAATGAGGAAAAACTGGGTGGAAGTCTAGAAAGTCTGATTTCAGCTATCCATGAAAGAGGTTTGCAGTTTGGACTTTGGTTAGAACCCGAAATGATTTCTGTAGATAGTGATTTGTATCGTCAACATCCTGACTGGGCTATTCAGGTTCCTGATTATGAGCATACTTATTCTCGGAATCAATTAGTACTTAATCTTGCCAATCCTCAGGTAGTAGAATACTTGAAAAGTGTCTTAGATCAACTCCTATCTTATCATGAGATTGATTACATTAAATGGGATATGAACCGCAATATCACTAAGCTAGGGAATGGATTAACTTATCTAGAGACACAGATGCAATCTCATCAGTACATGCTGGGGCTTTACGAACTCGTTTCTTATCTGACAGAGAAGCACAGCCATATTCTCTTTGAGTCCTGCTCTGGTGGTGGTGGACGAAATGATCTTGGTATGATACGCTATTTCCCACAAGTCTGGGCTAGTGATAATACTGATGCCATTGCACGTTTACCAATTCAATACGGTTCATCCTATCTCTATCCAACCATTTCTATGGGGGCTCATGTGTCAGCAGTACCGAATCATCAGATGGGACGAATGACACCATTAGAAACACGTGGCCATGTAGCAATGATGGGAAATTTGGGCTATGAGCTTGATTTGACAAATTTATCAGATGAAGAGAAAGCTACGATTGCTAATCAGGTGAACTTGTATAAAGAATTACGACCAGTAGTTCAGTTAGGACAGCAGTATAGACTAATTAATCCTGATACTGCATCCAATGAAGCAGCTGTACAATTTAATTACGGAAATCAAACGATTGTAACCTACGTTCGCGTTTTATCTGTTGTAGAGACCATGGAAACAACTTTAAAATTAAAAGATTTGGATGAAGAGGGACTATATAAATTACAGGAAAATGGCGAAGTTTACTCAGGTGCAGAACTAATGTATGCGGGCATAACTGTTATCTTATCCCAAGGAGATTTTTTGAGTAGACAGTATATTTTTAGAAGACTATGATAAGGGTGTATAAATTTATAAAGGAGGCTTTCTAATGGAATGGTATAAAAAAATCGGACTTCTTGCAACTACAGGTTTAGCTTTGTTTGGGCTCGGCGCTTGCTCCAACTATGGTAAATCTGCGGATGGCACAGTGACCATCGAGTATTTCAACCAGAAAAAAGAAATGACCAAAACCTTGGAAGAAATCACTCGTGATTTTGAGAAGGAAAACCCTAAGATCAAGGTCAAAGTCGTCAATGTACCAAATGCTGGTGAAGTATTGAAGACACGCGTTCTCGCAGGAGATGTGCCTGATGTGGTCAATATTTACCCACAGTCCATCGAACTGCAAGAATGGGCAAAAGCAGGTGTTTTTGAAGATTTGAGCAACAAAGACTACCTGAAACGCGTGAAAAATGGCTACGCTGAAAAATATGCTGTAAACGAAAAAGTTTACAACGTTCCTTTTACAGCTAATGCTTATGGAATTTACTACAACAAAGATAAATTCGAAGAACTGGGCTTGAAGGTTCCTGAAACCTGGGATGAATTTGAACAGTTAGTCAAAGATATCGTTGCTAAAGGACAAACACCATTTGGAATTGCAGGTGCAGATGCTTGGACACTCAATGGTTACAATCAATTAGCCTTTGCGACAGCAACAGGTGGAGGAAAAGAAGCAAATCAATACCTTCGTTATTCTCAACCAAATGCCATTAAATTGTCGGATCCGATTATGAAAGATGATATCAAGGTCATGGACATCCTTCGCATCAATGGCTCTAAGCAAAAGAACTGGGAAGGTGCTGGCTATACCGATGTTATCGGAGCCTTCGCACGTGGGGATGTCCTCATGACACCAAATGGGTCTTGGGCGATCACAGCGATTAATGAACAAAAACCGAACTTTAAGATTGGGACCTTCATGATTCCAGGAAAAGAAAAAGGACAAAGCTTAACCGTTGGTGCGGGAGACTTGGCATGGTCTATCTCAGCCGCCACCAAACATCCAAAAGAAGCCAATGCCTTTGTGGAATATATGACCCGTCCAGAGGTTATGCAAAAATACTACGATGTGGACGGATCTCCAACAGCGATCGAAGGGGTCAAACAAGCAGGAGAAGATTCACCGCTTGCTGGTATGACCGAATATGCCTTTACTGATCGTCACTTGGTCTGGTTGCAACAATACTGGACCAGTGAATCAGACTTCCATACCTTGACCATGAACTATGTCTTGACCGGTGATAAACAAGGCATGGTCAATGATTTGAATGCCTTCTTTAACCCGATGAAAGCGGATGTGGATTAGGAGTAGAGAGACTATGAAAAAAGTATTACAAAAATATTGGGCATGGGCTTTTGTGGTCATCCCTCTCTTGTTACAAGCAATTTTCTTCTATGTGCCGATGTTTCAAGGAGCCTTTTACAGTTTTACTAACTGGACAGGATTGACTTATAACTACAAATTTGTCGGCTTAAACAACTTTAAGCTCCTCTTCATGGATCCAAAATTCATGAATGCGATTGGCTTTACCGCAATCATTACGATTGCCATGGTGGTTGGTGAGATTGCACTCGGGATCTTCATTGCGCGTGTCTTGAACTCTAAAATCAAAGCCCAAACCTTCTTCCGTGCTTGGTTCTTCTTCCCAGCTGTTTTGTCTGGTTTGACAGTGGCTTTGATCTTCAAGCAAGTCTTCAACTACGGTCTTCCAGCGATTGGGCATGCCCTTCATATTGAATTTTTCCAAACCAGTCTTTTAGGGACTAAGTGGGGAGCGATCTTTGCGGCTGTCTTTGTCCTTCTTTGGCAAGGGGTGGCTATGCCCATCATCATCTTCCTAGCTGGTTTGCAATCTATTCCAACTGAGATTACAGAGGCAGCAAGGATTGATGGCGCGACTAGCAAGCAAGTTTTCTGGAACATTGAATTGCCTTACTTGCTACCAAGTGTCTCTATGGTCTTTATCCTATCCCTAAAAGGTGGGCTGACTGCTTTTGACCAAGTCTTTGCCATGACCGGTGGTGGTCCAAACAATGCCACAACTTCACTTGGGCTTTTGGTTTATAACTATGCCTTTAAAAACAACCAATTCGGTTATGCCAATGCCATTGCCGTAATCTTGTTCTTCTTAATTGTAGTGATTTCGATCATCCAATTGAGAGTATCTAAGAAATTTGAAATTTAAGAGGAGAAGCATGATGAAACAAGATGAAAGAAAAGACCTGATTGGCAAATACATTCTATTGATTCTAGGATCGGTTCTGATTTTAGTGCCGCTCCTTGCTACCCTCTTTAGTTCCTTCAAACCCACTAAGGATATTGTAGACAATTTCTTTGGCTTTCCAACCAACTTCACATGGGACAACTTTAGCCGTCTCTTAGCTGATGGGATCGGAGGCTATTATTGGAACTCTGTCGTCATCACTGTCTTGTCTTTACTTGCAGTAATGATCTTTATTCCGATGGCAGCCTACTCCATCGCTCGCAATATGAGTAAAAGAAAAGCCTTTACCATCATGTATATCCTCTTAATCCTCGGAATCTTCGTACCTTTCCAAGTCATCATGATTCCGATTACGGTTATGATGAGTAAACTCGGTTTGGCTAATACCTTTGGTTTGATCTTGCTCTACTTGACCTATGCGATTCCACAGACCCTCTTTCTCTATGTTGGCTATATCAAAATCTCGATCCCAGAAAGTCTGGATGAAGCAGCAGAGATCGATGGGGCTAATCAATTTACAACTTATTTCCGCATCATCTTCCCAATGATGAAACCGATGCATGCGACAACCATGATCATCAATGCCCTTTGGTTCTGGAATGACTTCATGTTGCCACTCCTTGTCTTGAACCGGGATTCAAAAATGTGGACTCTGCCTTTGTTCCAATACAACTACGCAGGCCAATACTTCAACGACTACGGGCCAAGCTTTGCCTCATACGTTGTCGGCATTATCAGTATCACCATTGTCTATCTCTTCTTCCAACGCCATATCATCGCAGGAATGAGCAACGGGGCAGTGAAGTAAGAAGAGACTAGAGAAGCTATAATTCCTGATACAGGGGAATAGTTCAGCTAGTTGACAATTTTATGTGAAAACAAGAAAGTAGTACTTAGTTTATTGAAGTCTATATTTAGTACGAGTTTGATGATAAACAGAGATTTAATACTCAATGAAAATCAAAGAGCAAACTAGGAAGCTAGTCACAGGTTGCTCAAAACACTGTTTTGAGGTTGCAGATAGAGCTGACGTGGTTTGAAGAGATTTTCGAAGAGTATAACATGAATTTGATTTACGAAGCCAAGTCATATGAGACTTGGCTTCAATTAGAAAAAGGAGAGTAATGATGCCAATTCAAAATAAAACCATGTTGATTACCTATTCAGATAGTCTGGGAAATAATCTTAAAGACTTATATGATAATTTGGAAGAGCATTTTGGAGATGCTATTGGGGGAGTTCACCTTCTACCATTTTTCCCATCAACAGGTGATCGTGGATTTGCGCCAGTTGACTACGACGAAGTGGACTCAGCTTTTGGTGATTGGGAGGATGTTAAGCGTTTAGGTGAGAAATATTATCTTATGTTTGACTTTATGATTAACCATATTTCTCGTCAATCTAAGTATTATAAGGACTATCAAGAAAAACATGAAGCCAGTGAATTTAAAGATCTCTTTTTAAACTGGGATAAGTTTTGGCCGGAAAATCGTCCGACACAAGCTGATGTAGACTTAATTTACAAGCGTAAGGATCGTGCACCAAAGCAAGAGATTGTCTTTGCAGATGGGTCAGTGGAACATTTGTGGAATACCTTTGGTGAGGAGCAGATTGATCTTGATGTGACCAAAGAAGTAACGATGGAATTTATCCGTAAGACCATTCAGCACTTGGCAAGTAATGGGTGTGATTTGATTCGCTTAGATGCCTTTGCTTATGCAGTGAAGAAATTGGATACCAATGATTTCTTTGTGGAACCAGATATTTGGGATTTATTGGACAAAGTTCGAGACATCGCTGCTGAGTATGGAACAGAGCTCTTACCTGAGATTCATGAACATTATTCGATTCAGTTTAAAATAGCGGATCACGATTACTATGTTTATGATTTTGCTCTTCCAATGGTGACACTTTATACTCTTTACAGTTCCAGAACAGAGCGTTTGGCTAAGTGGTTAAAGATGAGCCCAATGAAGCAATTTACGACGCTAGACACCCATGATGGGATTGGAGTAGTAGATGTCAAGGATATCCTGACTGATGAGGAAATTGACTATGCTTCAAATGAACTCTATAAGGTTGGAGCGAATGTCAAACGTAAGTACTCTAGTGCCGAGTATAACAATTTAGATATCTACCAAATCAATTCAACCTACTATTCTGCGCTTGGAGACGATGATGTCAAGTATTTTCTCGCTCGTCTAATTCAAGCTTTTGCCCCAGGTATTCCTCAGATTTACTATGTAGGTCTATTAGCAGGCAAGAATGACTTGAAATTGTTAGAAGAAACTAAAGAAGGTCGAAATATTAATCGTCATTACTATAGCAATGAGGAAATATCAGAAGAGGTCCAACGTCCTGTAGTGAAGGCCCTTCTCAATCTATTTTCTTTCCGTAACCGTTTAGAAGCCTTTGATCTAGGAGGGACTATTGACGTTGAAACACCAACAGCTCAAAGCATTGTAATCAAACGTCAAAATAAAGATAAGTCCGTAACAGCAGTAGCAGAAATTGATTTGCAAAATCAGACTTATCGGGTAATTGAGAATGGAGTTGAAGTAACATTTTGAAGCCTTGATATGGTTGATAAAATAGTTTTTTTATTTTAGTAAACGTTTCCCTTGTTTTCAAATTGCTAAAAAAGTGGTACAATATAGGATAGCTTACTATTATCTGAATCAACTGATTTGGAGAGAAAGGATTCATTTTGAAATCAATAGGCTTTATTGAAAAGCTGAAAGGGTTGTCTAGTAAAGAGCTGATTTTATTGGGAATTATCCTGAGTATCTTTTTGCCCTTTTATCTTTTTGTAGTTGTATTCTGTTTATATATTATCAGTTTGATTTTTACAGGAGACATGAAAAGTATTCTTCAGAAAATGGGGGAGCATCCGATGCTGCTTCTTTTTCTTGGCTATAGTACTGTTATATCCATTCTTGCACAAAATTGGATGGGGCTTGTGGCTTCAGTAGGAATGTTTCTATTTACTATTTTCTTTTTGTATTATCAGTCGATTTTATCCCATAAATTCTTTCGCTTGATTTTGCAGCTCGTCTTATTTGGTAGCGTCTTGTCAGCTGTTTTTGCGAGTTTAGAGCATTTCCAAATTGTGAAGAAATTCAACTATGCTTTTCTTTCACCTAACATGCAGGTGTGGCATCAGAATCGTGCAGAAGTGACCTTCTTTAATCCTAATTATTATGGAATTATTTGTTGTTTCTGTATCATGATTGCCTTCTATTTGTTTACAACGACCAAGTTGAATTGGTTGAAAGTATTCTGTGTGATTGCAGGCTTTGTGAATCTCTTTGGTTTGAACTTTACTCAAAATCGAACTGCCTTTCCTGCTATTATCGCTGGAGCCATTATCTATCTCTTTACGACCATTAAAAATTGGAAGGCCTTTTGGCTTAGTATTGGGGTCTTTGCGATTGGCTTGAGCTTCCTCTTTTCTAGTGATTTGGGAGTTCGGATGGGGACTTTAGACTCTTCTATGGAAGAACGCATTTCTATCTGGGATGCTGGGATGGCCTTATTTAAGCAAAATCCTTTCTGGGGTGAGGGGCCATTGACCTACATGCACTCGTATCCTCGGATAAATGCTCCTTATCATGAACATGCTCACAGCCTTTACATTGATACGATTCTGAGTTACGGAATTGTGGGAACTATTTTACTAGTTTTGTCTTCTGTTGCTCCTGTTCGCTTGATGATGGATATGAGTCAGGAGTCGGGGAAACGCCCGATTATCGGCCTTTATCTATCTTTCCTTACAGTGGTTGCTGTGCACGGAATCTTTGACTTGGCCCTCTTCTGGATTCAGTCAGGCTTTATTTTCTTGTTAGTTATGTGCAGTATTCCATTGGAGCATCGAACCTTGGTATCGGACATGACGGATTAAGTTTATAAGATTACAATCTTCTACCTTGGGTGGGAGATTTTTATATACACTGGACATGTCGTGCATCTGAGGTGTAAGTCCTCTGTAGGGATCCACTATCGGTGAATACAATAGCTCTCCCCAAGCCTGACTATCGTGAGGTAGTGGATTAAAATGGTCTGGGGATAGATCGTTTTAAGTCTGACGCAGGAAATAAGAATTGTCAGAGAAAGCAATAGTGAAATCGTACGCTATGAACAGGAACGTGATAGTAAGGCGTATATAGTGGATAAGGTAGCGAAAAATTTTAAAGTATAAAAGATAGTCTTAATCTATATGTGTAAATCACGAAAGTAATTGAATTCGGAATAAGGTTGGTGTGAAAAAGACATAGTAAACTGAATCTTGAATACTAGAATGATACTTCTACAATATTGTTATAATTTAATTTGAATTCCAAAATCACATTGTTCCGTCCGTATTTCATTTTACTATAGGTCTTCCTAAGCTCCAAAGTTTCTGAGCCAAATTTCCTATTTTCACTGTAGTCTTTGACACTTCGAACGACAATTTGAATCATATATTCAAAAAAAAATGAAAAATTTGTGTTAATAAGCCTAAATATTCTGAAAATTTGTTTGATTTTTAATGGATAATATGATATAATGGTTGTCAATCTATAATTCACATAAACAGAGGAGTAGAAAATGAAAAAAAGTCGTGTATTTGCTACAGCAGGTCTTGTTTTATTAGCAGCAGGTGTACTTGCAGCATGCAGTTCTTCAAAATCATCTGATTCATCAGCCCCTAAAGCTTATGGCTATATTTATACAGCAGACCCAGAAACCTTGGACTACCTGATTTCAAGTAAAAATAGTACAAAAGTAGTGACTTCAAATGGGATTGATGGTTTATTCACTAACGATAATTACGGGAATCTTGCTCCTGCAGTTGCAGAGGATTGGGAAGTCTCTAAGGATGGTTTGACCTATACTTATAAGATTCGTAAAGGGGTTAAATGGTTTACCTCTGATGGAGAAGAATATGCAGAGGTGACGGCTAAAGATTTCGTGAACGGTTTAAAACACGCAGCAGATAAAAAATCAGAAGCTATGTATTTAGCTGAAAATTCGGTTAAAGGCTTGGCAGATTATCTATCAGGAACTTCAACAGATTTTTCAACAGTTGGTGTCAAGGCGGTTGATGATTATACGTTACAATACACTTTGAACCAGCCTGAACCGTTCTGGAACTCTAAGTTGACTTATTCTATTTTCTGGCCTCTGAATGAAGAATTCGAAACATCAAAAGGAAGCGATTTTGCTAAACCAACAGATCCGACATCCTTGCTTTATAATGGTCCATTCTTGTTGAAAGGGTTGACTGCAAAATCTTCTGTAGAGTTTGTAAAAAATGAACAATATTGGGACAAAGAAAACGTCCACCTAGATACTATAAATCTGGCTTACTATGATGGCTCAGATCAGGAGTCGCTAGAGCGTAACTTCACTAGTGGAGCTTATAGTTTTGCTCGTCTTTTCCCTACCAGTTCCAACTACTCTAAGGTTGCAGAAGAATACAAGGACAATATCTATTACACACAACCAGACTCTGGGATTGCTGGTATAGGTGTGAATATTGATCGCCAAAGTTACAACTATACTTCTAAAACTACCGATTCAGAGAAAGCCTCTACTAAGAAGGCATTGCTTAACAAAGATTTCCGTCAAGCCTTGAATTTTGCTTTTGATCGCTCAGCTTACTCTGCTCAAATCAATGGTAAAGATGGAGCAGCTTTAGCAGTTCGTAATTTATTTGTAAAACCAGACTTTGTTTCAGTTGGTGAGAAGACCTTTGGTGATTTAGTCGCTGCTCAACTTCCTGCCTATGGAGATGAGTGGAAAGGTGTGAATTTAGCTGATGGGCAGGATGGTTTATTCAATGCTGACAAGGCCAAGGCAGAATTTGCAAAAGCTAAGAAAACTTTAGAAGCAGACGGCGTTCAGTTCCCTATTCATTTGGATGTTCCAGTAGACCAAGCAGCAAAAGGCTACATATCCCGTATTCAGTCCTTTAAACAATCTGTAGAAACAGTTCTTGGTGCTGAAAATGTCGTGGTTGATATTCAACAAATGACAAGAGATGAATTTCTTAATATCACTTACTATGCTGCTAATGCGTCAGCTGAGGATTGGGATGTATCGGGAGGAGTTTCATGGGGGCCAGACTATCAAGACCCATCTACTTACCTGGATATTTTAAAAACAACTAGTAGTGAAACTACAAAAACATATTTAGGATTTGATAATCCAAATAGCCCTTCAGTAGTTCAAGTTGGTTTGAAAGAATACGATAAATTAGTTGATGAAGCTGCCAAAGAGACAAGCGACTTGAATGTCCGTTATGAAAAATATGCAGCGGCTCAAGCATGGTTGACAGATAGTTCACTCTTTATTCCTGCTATGGCTTCTGCTGGTGCAGCACCGGTGCTTTCACGAGTTGTTCCATTTACTGGAGCTTCTGCGCAAACAGGCTCTAAGGGGTCAGATGTTTACTTCAAATATTTGAAATTACAAGATAAAGCGGTGACTAAGAAAGAGTATGAAAAAGCTCGTGAAAAATGGTTGAAAGAAAAAGCTGAATCAAATGAGAAAGCTCAAAAAGAATTGGCAAGTCATGTGAAGTAAATAATTTCTAATAGAACTTTCTCTCCATGAGGAGAAGGTTCTTTTGGGATTTTTAAAGGAAATAATATGAAAAAATATATTTTTATGCGTGTTTTGCGGTCATTGGTTTCGATTTTCTTAGTGACGACTTTGACCTACACGATTATCTATACCTTGGTTCCTCGAAAATTGATTTTCAAGCAGGATCCTAACTATAATAAAATTGCGACAACGGCTGATAAACGTGATAACTATGAAAACACTGTGTTTGAGCGTATGGGCTACATTGAGTATTACGATACTAAAGAGTTGCAAGAAAAGGCAAGTAGCATGGATTCTTCTGTAACAGTAGAGGCAAATGCGACCAATAAAGCTATTTATGAAAAGTACATCAATCAATTAGGTCATGGTTGGACTTTGGGAGAATTTACTGAAAGTGGTCAATTCTATGCTACTCGTGAAATTCCAATTTTTGAACGTGTTTTTCACTTCTATGCTAACTTGATTGATATTGATCATACAAATAAAATTCAAGACCCTGAAAATCCAGACTTGAAACGCTACCTTCGTTTCGAAAATGATCCAGCTATCGGATGGTCATTGGTCGGTTCAGGCACTAAACATAAATATCTCTTGTACTTCAACAGTCAGTTCCCATTTGTGCATCAAAATTTTGTGAATATTAATTTAGGTGACTCCTATCCAACCTATGCTAATACACCAGTTCTTCAGGTTATTACTCAAGGTCAAGGACAAACCAAAACTGCCCAAGTTCAGTTCCCAACAGGTAAGAAAACGTCTTCTGTAAATATTTACTCAAGAACCTACAAGTCACCTAGTCAGGCTGACTCTCGTGAAGTAGCTAGCTATGGGAAAGATGATCCTTATACAGCGACTGAAAGTAACTACCAATATCCTTCAATGATTGCCAGCTCTGCTGTTGTAGGATTGATCGGTTTGGTGATTTCTTATGCGATTGCCGTGCCACTTGGTTCAGCTATGGCTCGCTTCAAGAATACTTGGATTGATAGCTTTTCAACAGGGGCTTTGACCTTCTTGATGGCTCTTCCAACAATTGCCTTGGTTTATATCGTTCGTTTGGCTGGTTCTTCAATCGGTTTGCCAGATTCATTCCCTATCTTGGGTGCTGGAGATTGGCGTTCGTATGTTTTACCAGCAGTTATCCTTGGTTTGTTGGGTGCTCCGGGTACAGCTATTTGGATTCGTCGTTACATGATTGACTTGCAATCACAAGACTTTGTTCGTTTCGCTCGTGCAAAAGGTTTGTCTGAAAAAGAAATTTCAAACAAACACATCTTTAAAAATGCCATGGTTCCGCTGGTTTCAGGAATTCCTGGTGCCGTTATTGGGGTTATCGGTGGTGCAACCCTTACTGAAACAGTCTTTGCCTTCCCAGGTATGGGTAAAATGTTGATTGACTCTGTAAAAGCATCTAATAACTCTATGGTCGTTGGTCTTGTCTTCATCTTTACATGTATTTCTATCTTCTCACTTCTTTTGGGAGATATTTGGATGACCATTATTGACCCACGTATTAAATTGACTGAGAAAGGAGGCAAATAATGTCTACAATCGATAAAGAAAAATTTCAGTTTGTAAAACGTGACGATTTTGCCTCTGAAACTATTGATGCGCCAGCATATTCTTACTGGAAATCAGTGTTTAGACAATTTATGAAGAAAAAATCAACTGTAGTCATGTTGGGAATCTTGGTAGCCATCATTTTGATGAGTTTCATCTACCCAATGTTTTCTAAGTTTGATTTCAATGATGTCAGCAAGGTAAACGACTTTAGTGCTCGTTATATCAAGCCAAATGCTGAGCATTGGTTCGGTACAGACAGTAACGGTAAATCTCTTTTTGACGGTGTCTGGTTCGGAGCTCGTAACTCCATCCTCATTTCTGTGATTGCGACAGTGATTAACTTGGTTATCGGTGTCTTTGTCGGTGGTATTTGGGGTATTTCAAAATCAGTAGACCGTGTGATGATGGAAGTTTATAACGTCATCTCAAACATCCCATCTCTTTTGATTGTTATTGTCTTGACTTACTCAATCGGAGCTGGATTCTGGAATCTGATTTTTGCTATGAGTGTAACAACATGGATCGGGATTGCCTTCATGATTCGTGTGCAAATCTTGCGTTATCGTGATTTGGAATACAACTTGGCGTCACGTACTTTGGGAACACCAACCTTGAAGATTGTTGCCAAAAATATCATGCCTCAATTGGTATCTGTTATTGTGACAACCATGACTCAAATGCTTCCAAGCTTTATCTCATACGAAGCCTTCTTGTCTTTCTTCGGTCTTGGATTACCGATTACAGTGCCAAGTTTGGGTCGTTTGATTTCGGATTATTCACAAAACGTAACAACCAATGCTTACTTGTTCTGGATTCCATTGACAACCCTTGTCTTGGTATCCTTATCTCTTTTCGTAGTTGGTCAAAACTTAGCGGATGCTAGTGATCCACGTACACATAGATAGGAGTAGAAATGACAAAAGAAAAAAATGTAATTTTGACTGCTCGCGATATTGTCGTGGAATTTGACGTTCGTGACAAAGTATTAACAGCCATTCGTGGCGTTTCCCTTGAACTAGTTGAAGGAGAAGTATTAGCCTTGGTAGGTGAGTCAGGATCAGGGAAATCTGTTTTGACAAAGACTTTCACAGGTATGCTTGAAGAAAATGGTCGCATTGCTCAGGGTAGTATTGACTACCGTGGTCAGGATTTGACAGCCTTATCTTCTCACAAGGATTGGGAACAAATTCGTGGTGCTAAGATTGCGACTATCTTCCAGGACCCAATGACTAGTTTGGACCCAATTAAAACAATTGGTAGTCAGATTACAGAAGTTATTGTAAAACACCAAGGAAAAACAGCTAAAGAAGCGAAAGAATTGGCCATTGACTACATGAATAAGGTTGGGATTCCAGACGCAGATAGACGTTTTGATGAATACCCATTCCAATATTCTGGAGGGATGCGTCAACGTATCGTAATTGCTATTGCCCTTGCCTGCCGACCTGATGTCTTAATCTGTGATGAGCCAACGACTGCCTTGGATGTGACTATCCAAGCTCAGATTATTGATTTGCTAAAATCTTTACAAAACGAGTACCATTTCACAACAATCTTTATTACCCACGACCTTGGTGTGGTGGCAAGTATTGCGGATAAGGTAGCGGTTATGTATGCAGGAGAAATCGTTGAGTATGGAACTGTTGAAGAAGTCTTCTATGACCCTCGCCATCCATATACATGGAGTCTCTTGTCTAGCTTGCCTCAGCTTGCTGATGATAAAGGGGATCTTTACTCAATCCCAGGAACACCTCCGTCACTTTATACTGACCTGAAAGGGGATGCCTTTGCCTTGCGCTCTGACTATGCAATGCAGATTGACTTCGAACAAAAAGCTCCTCAATTCTCAGTATCAGAGACGCATTGGGCTAAAACTTGGCTTCTTCATGAGGATGCTCCAAAAGTAGAAAAACCAGCTGTGATTGCAAATCTCCACGATAAGATTCGTGATAAAATGGGATTTGCCCATCTGGCAGACTAGGAGGAAGGAAATGTCTGAAAAATTAGTAGAAATCAAAGATTTAGAAATTTCCTTCGGTGAAGGAAGTAAGAAGTTTGTCGCGGTTAAAAATGCCAACTTCTTTATCAACAAGGGAGAAACGTTCTCGCTTGTTGGTGAGTCAGGTAGTGGGAAAACAACTATTGGTCGTGCCATCATTGGTCTAAATGATACAAGTAATGGTGATATCATTTTTGATGGTCAAAAGATTAATGGTAAGAAATCGCGTGAACAAGCTGCGGAATTGATTCGTCGTATCCAGATGATTTTCCAAGACCCTGCAGCAAGTTTGAATGAACGTGCCACTGTTGATTATATTATTTCTGAAGGTCTTTACAATCATCATCTGTTCAAAGATGAGGAAGAACGTAAAGAGAAGGTTAAAAGTATTATCCGTGAAGTGGGGCTTCTTGCTGAGCACTTGACTCGTTACCCTCATGAATTCTCAGGTGGTCAACGTCAACGTATCGGTATTGCCCGTGCCTTGGTCATGCAACCAGACTTTGTTATTGCGGATGAGCCCATTTCAGCTTTGGACGTTTCTGTACGTGCCCAAGTCTTGAACTTGCTTAAAAAATTCCAAAAAGAACTTGGCTTGACCTATCTCTTTATCGCCCATGACTTGTCGGTTGTTCGTTTTATTTCAGATCGTATCGCAGTTATTTACAAGGGTGTTATTGTAGAGGTTGCAGAAACAGAAGAATTGTTTAACAATCCAATTCACCCATATACTCAAGCCTTACTTTCAGCGGTACCAATCCCAGATCCAATCTTGGAACGTAAGAAGGTCTTGAAGGTTTACGATCCAAGTCAGCACGACTATGAGACTGATAAGCCATCTATGGTAGAAATCCGTCCAGGTCACTATGTTTGGGCTAACCAAGCCGAATTGGCGCGTTACCAACAAGGGTTAAACTAATAATGGTTTTATAATTTCCATGTCAATTTTTATGGAAATTATAAACCTTTTTTTGTTGGACTGATTTGAAAAAACTTTGAAAGCGGCTTGAAAGAATTTTCGAAAAATTTTAAAAAATTCTGAAATATTCTTGACAGGTGATGAAAAAGGTGGTAAGATAGGAAACATCAAAAAAGAAAGCAGAAAAAGAAATGAATAAAAGACAAGCTGTAACAATGAATCAAAACTTTTACTTTAGCTACTTTAGATAGTGTTTGTAGACATGTCACCATGGATGCAAACAGTTCAAGCAATTTGTTTGTATCTATGTGGCTAAGATTTTTGATTGTGGTCCATATAGATGAATATCTAAATGGACTAGCAAAGTTATAACTTGTTAGATTTTTTCAAGCATCCGTTTAGGTATTATCTAGGCGGTTTTTTGTTTTATACTCTTCGAAAATCAAATTCAAACCACGTCAACGTCGCCTTGCCGTACTCAAGTACAGCCTGCGGCTAGTTTCCTAGTTTGCTCTTTGATTTTCATTGAGTATTATCTTTTCTGAGAAGGAGTTTCATTATGAAAGTTGTTCGAAAATTGCTAGCACCCCTCTTGGTAGTGGGGATCCTCTTAACCTCTCTGATCAGTTTGCATCAGTTGAAGGCAGATAAGAAAAAAGATGTATTTCGTATCGGTATTTCACAATTTATTACCCACCAGTCTCTAGACGCTACTAGAGAAGGTTTTGTGGATGAGCTGGGCAAGCAAGGTTATATTGAAGGGAAAAATATCGAGATTGATTTGCAAAATGCACAGGGAGAACAAAGAAATCTAAAAACGATTTCCCAGCAACTAGCAGAATCTAGTGATGTCGTTCTAGCTATCGCAACGCCTTCTGCTCAGAGCTTGGCTAATACAACACAAACGACACCGGTTATCTTTTCAGCGGTAACAGATCCTGTCAGTGCCAAGTTGGTTGAGTCAAGAGAACATCCTGGGGGCAATGTAACTGGGACAAGCGATCAGTCATCAGATGCCATTTCAACCCAAATCAATTTGATAAAGAAAGTGTTGCCAAAAGCTAAAACGATTGGAATCCTCTATACTCAGAGCGAGCCAAACTCAGTTGTCCAAAAGGATGAAGCTAAGCGCCTTCTGGAAGAAAAAGGCTTTACCGTTGTTGAAAAAACAGTCTTGGACAGTAACAACGTCAAGGCGGCAGCAGAAAGCTTGATGGCAGAGGTGGATATGGTTTTTGTACCAACGGATAATATCATTTCATCAACCATGGAAACAGTCAAGCAGGTTTCTATTAAACACAAGGTTCCAGTATTCGGTGGTTCAACAGAAATGATTGCTGTTGGCGGCTTGTATAACTACGGAACTAATTATGAAGAATTGGGAAGACAGACAGCTCGCATGCTGATTCGTGTTTTAAAAGGTGAGAAGCCAGAAAATATAGCAGTTGAGTTGCCTGAAAAACTGGAATTACATACCAATCAAGAAATGGCAGATGCATTGGGAATTGATATTAGTAAGTTAGAAGGCAAGGAATAAGGAGGTTTGAGATGAATTTTGTATTATCTAGTTTATCAGAAGGTTTGTTGTGGTCGATTATGGCTATTGGGGTCTACTTGACTTTCCGTATTTTGGATATTGCGGATATGACTGCTGAAGGAGCCTTTCCACTGGGGGCGGCTGTCGTCGTATCTCAGATACAGGGAGGGACAAATCCTTGGATTGCGACCGTACTTGCTGTGCTGGCAGGTATGGTAGCAGGTCTGGTATCAGGAATGCTCCACACCAAGATGAAAATTCCAGCTCTCTTGACAGGGATTGTGACCTTGACAGGGCTTTATTCAATCAATATTAAAATCATGGGAAGTGTGCCCAATCTTTCCTTGGGAGATTCTGCAACTGTCTTTAAACAGTTGGCTAGCTTGGGACTGACAAATGAAGAAGCTGTTTTCTCACTTAGTTTGGCCTGTCTATTACTTGTTTGTTTGGTCTTGACTCTTTTGATGAAAACAGAGATTGGCTTGGTCTTGCGTTCGACTGGGGACAATATTCCGATGAGTGAGGCCAATGGGGTCAATGTAGACACCATGAAGATTGTTGGTTACATGATTTCAAACGGCTTGATTGCCCTATGTGGTTCCTTGTTTGCCCAAAATGATGGATTTTCAGATGTGACTTCTGGGACAGGAACCATCGTTGTTGGTTTGAGTGCAGTGATTATTGCGGAAGTCTTGATACACGACTTGACCATTGGAGGCCGCTTATTATCCATCGGAATCGGTGCTATTGTATACCGTTTGATTATTTTAAATATCTATGAAATTCCAAATCTAGATCAAAACCTAGTTCGTCTCTTTAATGCAATTTTGCTAGCCTTAGTTTTATTTGCACCAGAATTGCAAAAGAGGTTAAAGATTCGTGGTCTGAAATTGAGAAATGAATAGGAGGAGAAAGTTATGGCAAGTTTGTTAACACTTGAAAATATTCACAAAACATTTGAAGCAGGGACGGTCAATGAGAACCATGTCCTCAAAGGATTAGATTTAGAAGTTGAAGAGGGAGATTTTATCTCTGTGATTGGTGGAAATGGAGCAGGGAAATCCACTTTGATGAATATCTTGGCTGGCAATCTATCGGTGGACGAAGGGGACCTTCTACTGGCAGGGAAATCCATTAAAAATCTGAGTGTAAGAAAGAGAGCTAAGGATATTGCCCGTGTTTTTCAAGATCCTAAGATGGGAACAGCTTCTCGTTTGACGATTGAGGAGAATATGGCTATTGCCTTGAGACGCGGGCAGAAGAGAGGGCTTGGTTGGGGCGTGAAGGAGAAGGATAGAATCCAGTTCCAAGAAGCCTTGAAAGAGTTGAATATTGGCCTTGAAAATCGCTTGAAAGTAGATACTCAATACCTTTCAGGAGGACAAAGACAGGCCTTGACCCTAGTCATGGCAGCCTTGGTGAAACCTAAGCTCTTGTTGTTGGATGAACATACTGCGGCACTTGACCCGAAAACTAGTCAAATGGTGATGGATTTGACGCAAAAGATTGTGGAACACCATCAGTTGACGACTTTGATGATTACCCACGATATGAACCATGCGATTGAGTACGGAAATCGTCTCATTATGCTCTATCAAGGCAAGATAGTGGTGGATGTAAAAGGAGAAGAGAAAAAGCATCTGACAGTTGAAGACCTCATGCATCTCTTCCAGAAAAATAGTGGCCAAAGTTTGGTCAGTGATGAATTGGTTTTGGGATAAAGAAAAAGGCTGAGATCTAGTGTCTCAGTCTTTTATTTCTTGCGTTTTGCAAAATCTCTTCAAACCACGTCAGCTCTATCTGCAACCTCAAAACAGTGTTTTGAGCAGCATGCGGCTAGCTTCCTAGTTTGCTATTTGATTTTCATTGAGTATAAACTCAGCAAGGAGCCCTCTTTTGCAGAAAAGAAGGGTTCTTTTTGCTGTCTATTCCCTCCCTGAAAGCGTAAAACAAACTAGTCAGGGTGGCTAGTTTGTGGTATAATGAAAGAGACTCAAAAAGAAACAGGAGAAAAATGATGGATTTACTTTTAGCAATTGTATTGATTGTGCTAGCTTTTCTAGGAGGAGCTCTTGGAGGAATGTACTTGGTTCGTAAGCAAATCGAAAAAGAATTTGCTGACAACCCACGTTTGAATGCTGAAGCAGTTCGTACTCTTTTGAGTGCAAATGGTCAAAAACCAAGCGAAGCTAAGGTACAACAAGTTTACCACCAAATCATCCGCCAACAAAAGGCAGCCCTTGCTAACAATAAAAAGAAAAAATAAATAAGGAAAAGTCTGGGATGAAAGTTCCAGACTTCTCACTATGTCGGCTAAGGGTTTAGGGATGAGACTTTTTCCTTGCATTCTATTGATATTTGATTATGATTAAGAGAGATAGTTGTTGAGTAGGCTATCATTCGGTTCATAAGGCTCAATAATCATAATGAACTATCAATCAGAAAAAAGACTAGAAAGAAGACTGTATGGATAATCGACCAATTGGTTTTTTGGATTCGGGTGTCGGGGGCTTGACCGTTGTGCGCGAGCTTATGCGCCAACTTCCCCATGAAGAAATCGTCTATATTGGAGATTCGGCACGGGCGCCTTATGGTCCCCGTCCTGCTGAGCAAATTCGTGAATATACTTGGCAGTTGGTCAACTTTCTTTTGACCAAGGATGTCAAAATGATTGTCATTGCTTGTAATACTGCGACTGCGGTCGTCTGGGAAGAAATCAAGGCTCAACTAGATATTCCTGTCCTAGGTGTTATTTTGCCAGGAGCTTCGGCAGCTATCAAGTCCAGTCAAGGTGGGAAAATCGGAGTGATTGGAACACCCATGACGGTACAATCAGATATCTACCGTCAGAAAATCCATGATTTGGATCCGGACTTACAGGTGGAGAGTTTGGCCTGTCCCAAGTTTGCTCCCTTGGTGGAGTCTGGTGCCCTGTCAACCAGTGTTACCAAGAAAGTGGTCTATGAAACCCTGCGTCCCTTGGTTGGAAAGGTGGATAGCTTGATTTTGGGCTGTACCCATTATCCACTGCTCAGACCCATTATTCAAAATGTCATGGGGCCAAAGGTTCAGCTCATCGATAGTGGGGCAGAGTGTGTACGGGACATTTCAGTCTTACTTAATTATTTTGAAATCAATCGTGGTCGCGATGCTGGACCACTCCATCACCGTTTTTACACAACAGCCAGCAGCCAAAGTTTTGCACAAATTGGTGAAGAATGGCTGGAAAAAGAAATTCATGTGGAGCATGTAGAATTATGACAAATAAAATTTATGAATACAAGGATGACCAGGACTGGTATGTTGGGTCCTATAGCATTTTTGGTGGTGTCCGGACTTTGACTGATGAAGACTTGGATTTTCCTCTAGTTGGATTGGCCAAAATCTTTCGAGACGAGGAACGAGGTTTTCCACTTTCAGTTATTGTTTTACGCTATGGTTCTCCCTACCGTTTATTGTCTTTTGTAGTAGATATCCTTAACCAAGAAATGGGACGAAATTTGGAAGTTATTCAACGTCAGGGAGCCCTGCTCTTGGTTGAAAATGGGCAGCTCTTGTATGTAGAATTGCCTAAAGAAGGGGTCAATGTTCATGATTTCTTTGAGACAAGCAAGGTCAGAGAAACCTTATTGATTGCGACTCGTAACGAGGGCAAGACCAAGGAATTCCGAGCTATCTTTGACAAGCTAGGCTACGATGTGGAAAATCTTAATGATTATCCAGACCTGCCTGAAGTAGCAGAAACAGGTATGACCTTTGAAGAAAATGCCCGCCTCAAGGCAGAAACCATTTCCCAATTAACGGGCAAGATGGTTCTGGCAGATGACTCAGGTCTCAAAGTCGATGTCCTTGGTGGCTTGCCAGGTGTCTGGTCAGCTCGTTTCGCAGGAGTGGGAGCTACTGACCGTGAAAACAATGCTAAACTCTTGCACGAATTGGCCATGGTCTTTGAACTCAAGGACCGCTCGGCTCAGTTCCATACAACCCTAGTCGTAGCCAGTCCAAACAAGGAAAGTTTGGTTGTTGAAGCAGACTGGCCTGGCTACATTAACTTTGAACCCAAGGGTGAAAATGGCTTTGGCTATGACCCTCTCTTCCTTGTGGGAGAGACAGGCAAATCCTCAGCTGAGTTAACCCTTGAAGAAAAAAATAGTCAATCTCACCGTGCCTTAGCCGTTAAGAAACTTTTGGAGGTATTTCCATCATGGCAAAGCAAACCATCATTGTAATGAGCGATTCTCATGGCGATAGCTTGATTGTGGAAGAAATCCGTGATCGCTATGTAGGCAAAGTTGATGCCGTTTTTCATAACGGCGATTCTGAACTGCGTCCTGATTCTCCCCTTTGGGAGGGCATCCGCGTTGTTAAAGGGAACATGGACTTTTACGCCGGCTACCCAGAACGTTTGGTGACTGAGCTTGGTTCGACCAAGATTATCCAAACCCATGGTCACTTGTTTGACATCAATTTCAACTTTCAAAAGTTGGACTACTGGGCTCAGGAAGAAAATGCTGATATCTGCCTTTATGGTCACTTGCATGTGCCAAGCGCTTGGATGGAAGGCAAGACCCTCTTTCTAAATCCAGGTTCCATCAGTCAACCACGTGGGACCATCAGAGAATGTCTCTATGCTCGTGTGGAGATTGATGACAGTTATTTCAAAGTGGACTTTTTGACACGAGACCACGAGGTGTATCCGGGCTTGTCCAAGGAGTTTAGCCGATGATTGCCAAGGAGTTTGAGACTTTCTTGTTGGGGCAGGAGGAAACTTTTTTGACCCCTGCTGAAAATCTAGCTGTGTTGATTGATACTCACAATGCAGATCACGCGACACTCTTGCTCAGTCAGATGACCTATACCCGTGTTCCTGTTGTGACAGATGAAAAACACTTTGTTGGGACGATTGGGCTCAGAGATATTATGGCTTATCAGATGGAGCATGATTTGAGTCAAGAAATCATGGCGGATACGGACATTGTTCATATGACCAAAACGGACGTAGCGGTCGTCTCGCCTGATTTTACCATTACGGAGGTCTTGCACAAGCTGGTAGATGAGTCCTTCTTGCCGGTTGTGGATGCGTCAGGAATTTTCCAAGGGATTATTACGCGCAAGTCTATCCTCAAGGCAGTCAATGCCCTCTTGCATGACTTTAGTAAGGAATATGAGATTCGATGCAAATGAAAGACAGGATTTCAGCCTTTTTAGAGGAAAAGCAGGGTCTGTCTGCCAATTCCAAGCAGTCCTATAAGTATGATTTGGAGCAATTTTTAGACATTGTGGGCGAGCGGATTTCGGAGACCAGTCTCAAGATTTACCAAGCCCAGCTAGCCAATCTAAAAATCAGCGCCCAGAAGCGAAAGACTTCGGCCTGTAATCAATTTCTCTACTTTCTCTATCAAAAAGGAGAAGTGGATAGCTTTTATCGTTTGGAATTAGTCAAACAAGCTGAAAAGAAGACCGTAAAACCCGAACTGTTAAACCTAGCCTCTTTTTGGCAGGAAAGTGATTATCCAGAGGGACGCTTGCTAGCGCTCTTAATCCTAGAAATGGGACTCTTGCCAAGTGAGATTTTAGCTCTCAAGGTTGCGGATATCAATCTGGATTTTCAGGTGTTGCGAATCAAGAAGGCTTCCCAACAGAGGATTATCACCATTCCCACGACCTTGCTTTCAGAATTGGAGCCCTTGATGGGCCAGACCTATCTTTTTGAAAGGGCAGGGAAAGCCTATTCTCGTCAGTGGGCCTTTCGTCAGTTAGAAGCTTTTGTCAAGGAGAAAGGTTTTCCAGCACTATCAGCCCAAGCCCTACGGGAACAGTTCATTCTAAGACAAATAGAAAAGAAGGTCGATTTGTACGAAATTGCAAAAAAATTAGGATTAAAAACAGTTCTGACCATAGAAAAATATAGATAATGGATATTAAACTAAAAGATTTTGAAGGGCCTCTGGACTTGCTCTTGCACCTTGTTTCTAAGTACCAGATGGATATCTACGATGTGCCTATTACGGAAGTCATCGAACAGTACCTAGCCTATGTCTCAACCCTGCAGGCCATGCGTCTGGAAGTGACGGGGGAGTACATGGTTATGGCTAGTCAGCTCATGCTGATCAAGAGCCGCAAACTCCTTCCAAAGGTAGCAGAAGTGACCGACTTGGAGGATAACCTAGAGCAGGATCTTCTCTCTCAAATCGAAGAATACCGCAAGTTCAAGCTCTTGGGGGAGCATTTGGAAGCCAAGCACCAAGATCGGGCCCAGTACTATTCCAAAGCACCGACAGAATTGATTTACGAAGATGCGGAGCTTGTGCATGACAAGACGACCATTGACCTCTTTTTGGCTTTTTCAAATATCCTAGCCAAGAAAAAAGAGGAGTTTGCACAGAATCACACGACTATCTTGCGGGATGAGTATAAGATTGAGGATATGATGGTCATCGTGAAAGAGTCCATGACTGGACGAGATCAATTGCGCTTGCAGGATTTGTTTAAGGAAGCCCAGAATGTCCAAGAGGTCATCACCCTCTTTTTGGCAACCCTAGAGTTAATCAAAACCCAGGAGCTGATTCTTGTGCAAGAGGAGAGTTTCGGAGATATTTATCTCATGGAAAAGAAGGAAGAAAGTCAAGTGGCCCAAAGCTAGACTTGATAGAGAGGAAAGATGAGTACTTTAGCAAAAATAGAAGCGCTCTTGTTTGTAGCGGGTGAAGATGGGATTAGAGTCCGCCAGTTAGCTGAACTCCTCTCTCTGCCACCGACAGGCATCCAACAGAGTTTAGAAAAATTAGCTCAGAAGTATGAAAAGGACCCAGATTCCAGTTTGGCTCTGATTGAGACAGGGGGCGCTTATAGATTGGTGACCAAACCTCAATTTGCAGAGATTTTGAAGGAATACTCTAAGGCACCTATCAACCAGAGTTTATCTCGGGCTGCCCTTGAGACCTTGTCCATCATTGCTTACAAACAGCCCATCACACGGATAGAGATTGATGCCATCCGTGGGGTCAACTCGAGTGGAGCCTTGGCAAAGTTGCAGGCTTTTGACTTGATTAAAGAAGACGGGAAAAAAGAAGTGTTGGGTCGTCCCAACCTCTATGTGACTACAGATTATTTCCTAGATTACATGGGGATAAACCATTTAGAAGAATTACCAGTGATTGATGAGCTTGAGATTCAAGCCCAAGAAAGCCAATTATTTGGTGAAAGGATAGAAGAAGATGAGAATCAATAAGTATATTGCCCACGCAGGTGTGGCCAGTAGGAGAAAAGCAGAAGAGCTGATCAAGCAAGGTTTGGTGACGGTTAACGGCCAAGTGGTACGTGAACTAGCAACGACCATCAAGTCAGGCGACAAGGTCGAAGTTGAAGGCCAGCCTATCTACAACGAAGAAAAGGTTTACTATCTGCTTAACAAACCACGCGGTGTCATTTCCAGTGTGACAGATGACAAGGGGCGTAAGACTGTTGTCGACCTCTTGCCTAACGTGAAGGAGCGCATCTACCCTGTAGGTCGTTTGGATTGGGATACATCAGGAGTTTTGATTTTGACTAATGATGGGGATTTTACGGATGAGATGATTCACCCTCGTAATGAGATTGACAAGGTTTATGTCGCGCGTGTTAAAGGTGTGGCCAATAAGGATAATCTCCGCCCCTTAACCCATGGACTTGAGATTGATGGCAAGAAAACCAAGCCGGCTGTCTATGAGATTCTCAAAGTGGACCCAGTTAAAAACCGCTCTGTGGTGCAGTTGACCATCCATGAAGGGCGTAACCACCAGGTTAAAAAGATGTTTGAAGCTGTCGGTCTCCAAGTGGACAAGTTGTCACGGACTCGTTTCGGACACCTAGACTTGACAGGTCTTCGTCCGGGAGAATCCCGCCGTCTTAATAAAAAAGAAATCAGCCAACTACACACCATGGCTGTAACCAAGAAATAATGAAACGAATTTTAATCGCGCCTGTGCGCTTTTACCAACGTTTTATCTCACCAGCCTTTCCACCCTCTTGTCGCTTTGAGCCTACCTGTTCAAACTATATGATTCAGGCTATTGAAAAACATGGCTTCAAGGGTGTTTTGATGGGCTTGTCTCGGATTTTACGTTGCCATCCCTGGTCGAAAACAGGTAAGGACCCCGTCCCAGATCACTTTTCACTCAAACGGAATCAAGAAGGGGAATGAGGTTGGGCAAAAGGTTTTAATAAAATGATAAAAACGCATCCTATCAGGTTTGAGTGAGCTTGATAGGATGCGTTTTATCATGTAAAGATGTGATTGAGTTTAAAGCAGCTTATTTCAAGGCTTTTTGTGCGTCTTCAATCATGAGTTTTGTTGATTCAAGTCCGCCTCCGCTTAGATACCAGAGATCTGGTGTTAGTTGGATGATCTTTCCATTTTTAGCGGCAGGTGTTTCAGCGATGAGGGCATTTTCTAGGACGCCATCGTTGCTTGAGTTGTCACCACCGATGGCAAGGGTACGGTTGATGACAAAGAGGATGTCAGGGTTGATTTCTTTGACACTTTCAAAGCTGACTTCTTGTCCGTGGCGTGAGTCTTCGAATTTAGTGTCAGTTGGCTTGAATTTCAAGGTTTGATACAAGAAAGAGAAACGAGATTGGGCACCAAAGGCAGCCATTTTTCCTTCATTGAGGAGGATAGCAAGGGCTTTTTTGTCAGAACTTTCGTTTTTAGTTGCGACTTCTTGGATGCTCTTGTCTAGCTTGTCCAATTCTTCCTTGGCTTTCTGTGTACCAGTTTCACCAAAGGCGCTTGCTAGGGATTCGATATTAGTCTTGGTAGAAGTCCAGTAGTCATCTTTGCCTGCTTGGAAGAGAACAGTCGGAGCGATTTCGTTGAACTTATCTACGAATTTTTGGGTACGTGGTGAAGCGATAATTAGGTCTGGTTCAAGAGCAGCAAGGGCTTCTAGGTCTGGCTCAACCATAGAACCAACATTTTTAACTTTTCCAGCTAGGTCTTTTAGATAAGTCGGAACAGTTTTTGTAGGCATTCCGACGATATTCTTTTCAAAACCTAAAGCGCGAATAGTATCCGCAGCACCGAGGTCAAAGGTCACAATCTTTTCAGGGACTTTTGAAAGTGTGACTATACCTAGTGAACTTTTAATGGTTACCTCTGTTGGAGCAGAGCTACTTGTCTCCGACTGGCTGGTACTTGAGTTTGAGGTTGTACTACATGCACCAAGTAGGAGCAAGAAGCTAGCCACTAGGGCAGTGAAATAAAGTTTAAGGGATGTTTTCATGATTTCTCCTTTTTAAAATGTGATAACGATTTAGGGAGTCTCTAGGTTTTATTGACTAAGAGACTGAAGGTTCTCTAACTCGAGTTTCTGAGTTACTAGCTATAGATACAAATCTTTTTGCCATTGATATCAGCTAGCGTGATAGGAATCTCATAAAGTTGACTGAGCAGATCAGCTTGCATGATTTGATCGGTTCTTCCCTTGCGAAAGACTCGGCCGTCCTTGAAGGCGACAATTTCATCCGCATACTGGCTGGCCATGTTAATATCGTGGAGGACGATGATAATGGTTTTCCCGAGTTCCTCCACCAGTCGCTTGAGAATCTGCATCATACTAACACTTTGCTTGATATCGAGATTGTTGAGTGGTTCGTCTAGCAAGATAAAGTCTGTATCCTGGGCCAGTACCATAGCGATAAAGACCCGTTGGAGCTGGCCTCCAGACAGGCTATCGATGTAGCGGTCTTTTAAGTTGGTCAGTTCTAAATAGTCCAGAGTTTCTCGGATTTTTTCCCAGTCTTCTGGTCTCAGTCGACCTCGGCTGTAGGGAAAACGTCCAAAGCTGACCAGTTCTTCAACCGTCAATTTGGCTTGGTAATTGATTTTCTGCTTTAGGATGGTCAGTTCTTGAGCTAGTTCTTGTGAATTCCAGCTCTCGATTTCACGTCCTTTGATACTGAGAATTCCCTGATCTTTCTTGGTTAGTCTGCTCATGATGGAGAGGAGAGTCGATTTTCCAGCACCATTTGGACCAATAAAGGCTGTCAGTTTCTGAGGACTGACTTCAAGCGAAATGCCTTGCAAAATATCCTGTTTTTGAATGGATTTGTCAATGTTTTCCAGTTTCACTGACGCGCCCTCCTGTAGAGTAAGATAAAGAATAAGAGACTACCTACGCTCTCGATAATCATACTGATGCGAATTTCCAGTGCAAAGACTCGTTCAATCAGGGCCTGTCCCAAGGTCAAACTGATAAATCCAATTAGAATGGCTACGGTAAAGAGTAATTTGTGCCGATAGTCTTTGACAATCAGGTAGGTGAGGTTAGCTAGCATAAAGCCGAAGAAGGCCATAGGCCCTACCAAGGCAGTGGCCGTTGAAGTTAAAAGCACGATGCCCCAGAGGAGTTCTCTCTGTTCTTTTTCAACATCGAGTCCCAATATCCGAGCTGTTTCTCTTTGTAGGTGCAAGACATCCAGAATGACTGCTTTTCGAAAGAAAAAGATGGTCAATGCGAGGATGATTAGAGAACCGATGGCTAGGATGGAAGTGTTGAGATGTTGAAAGGAAGCAAAGAGACTGTTCTGCAGTTTATCGTATTCGTTTGGATCCATCAGGACCTGAAGGAAGGTACTGATATTTCGAAAGAGACTTCCGAGAGCTAGACAGATTAGCAGGATGAAGACTAGGTCTTGTTTCATCAGTGTCTTCAAGTAGCCTTGCAAGGCGAGAAAGAAGAGGGATTGGACGATAAGTAAGATTAGGAATTCTAAGATAGGAGACTTGCCAAGTTGAAGAAACTTACTTTCAAAAACCAGTAGCAGAGTTTGCAGTAGGACGTAGAAGGATTCGATTCCTAAAATACTAGGCGTCAGGAAGCGATTTTCCGTCAGGGTTTGAAAACTAATGGTTGAAATCCCAGTCGCGATGGCTACCAAGAGATAAACGATGATCTTTTGGGAACGCAACTTCCAAGCAAAGGATGACAAGTGAGTGATGGGCCAAAAGTAGAGAAGACAAGCTCCGATGGCCAGAATAATGAGAAGCCAGAAGAGCTTGGTATGTTTGCTTTTAGACTGCATCTCTTCGTCCCCCTCTCCATAGAAGTAGGATAAAGACGAGGCTACCAATGATTCCTAGTAGAAGACTGACAGACAGCTCATAGGGCCGAATCAAGACTCGAGAGAGGATGTCGCAGGCTAGGACCAGATTGGCACCAACCAGTGCGACGATGAGTTTGGTCTGACTCAGATTATCTCCGTAGCGCTTGCGAACAAGATTGGGAACGATGATCCCGAGAAAAGGCAAGCCACCTACGGTAATCATGGTGGCACTAGTCGTTAGCGCCACCAGAAAGAGGGCCAGTTTTTCAAGTAGGGAGTATGAAATCCCCAAACTCTCGCTGGTTTCTTTCCCTAGATTCATGATGGTAAAAGTTTGGGATAATTTCCAAACGGCTATCAGGATAATGAGGCCTAAAAAGAGCCATTCATACTGATGGGTCTGAATCATGGAGAAGGACCCCTGGGTCCAAGCAGTCATACTCTGAACCAGATTGAAACGGTAGGCGATAACTTCTGTCACAGAGCCGATAATCCCGCTATAGATGATCCCAATCAGAGGCAACATCCACCTTTCCTTTACAGTAAAAATGGTCATAAAGGTTAGGAAGAAGAGGGTAAATACGATGGATGAAACAAAAGCAAAGACCATCTTTTGGGTCAGACTAGCCGATGGAAAGACAAAGAGGCTCAATACCATTCCTAGTTTGGCAGCTTCAGTGGTTCCAACTGTGCTTGGAGCAGCAAACTGATTTTGAGTGATAGTCTGCATGAGAAGTCCTGCCATACTCATACTAGAGGCGGTCAGGAGAATGCTGATAGTTCTTGGGAGACGGGATTCTTGAAAGAGAAGCCAAGTTTCATGATCCAGTGCAAAGAGCTTTCCCCATGAAAAATCACTGGTTCCAATGCTAATAGAGAGAAAGACTAGGAGTAGAAGTAAGCCAATTAAATAATGAGAAAGTTTCATACCCCATCCTTTCATGTAGATTTGGTATCGAAAGATACCTGCGGATATTACTGTAACACGATTTCTTTAATCTGTCAATAAATTTTCTGACAATTTAATGTAAAAAGAAAGAAAAATTCCTGAAAGAACATCTGCCCCCTATTTTTTATAGGAAAACTGAGTAAAAAAACTATCCACCTTCCCGCTATCCTTCTCCTATAAAAAGTGGTAAAATGGATGAAAGAAAGAAGGAACTGAAATGACAACATTATTTTCAAAAATCAAAGAAGTAACAGAACTTGCTGCGATCTCAGGTCATGAAGCACCTGTCCGTGCTTATCTTCGTGAAAAGTTGACACCGCACGTGGATGAAGTGGTGACAGATGGCTTGGGTGGTATTTTTGGTATCAAACATTCAGAAGTTGCGGATGCACCGCGCGTCTTGGTCGCTTCTCACATGGATGAAGTTGGTTTTATGGTCAGCGAGATCAAGCCAGACGGTACCTTCCGTGTGGTTGAAATTGGTGGTTGGAATCCTATGGTAGTCAGCAGCCAACGTTTCAAACTCCTGACTCGTGATGGTCGTGAAATTCCAGTGATTTCAGGTTCTGTCCCTCCACATTTGACTCGTGGTAAGGGTGGACCAACCATGCCAGCCATTGCAGATATCGTCTTTGATGGCGGTTTTGCGGATAAGGCTGAGGCAGAAAGCTTTGGCATCCGTCCTGGCGACACCATCGTACCAGATAGTTCTGCAATCTTGACAGCCAATGAAAAAAATATCATCTCAAAAGCTTGGGACAATCGCTACGGGGTTCTCATGGTTAGCGAGTTGGCGGAAGCTCTGTCAGGTCAAAAACTTGGCAATGAACTCTATCTGGGTTCTAACGTCCAAGAAGAAGTTGGTCTCCGTGGTGCTCATACTTCTACAACCAAGTTTGACCCAGAAGTATTCCTCGCAGTTGACTGCTCACCTGCTGGTGATGTTTATGGCGGTCAAGGCAAGATTGGAGATGGAACCTTGATTCGTTTCTACGATCCAGGTCACTTGCTTCTCCCAGGTATGAAGGATTTCCTTTTGACAACGGCTGAAGAAGCGGGTATCAAGTACCAATACTACTGTGGTAAAGGCGGAACAGACGCTGGCGCAGCTCATCTGAAAAATGGTGGTGTCCCATCTACAACAATCGGTGTTTGCGCTCGTTATATCCATTCTCATCAAACCCTCTACGCTATGGATGACTTCTTAGAAGCGCAAGCTTTCTTGCAAGCCTTGGTGAAGAAATTGGATCGTTCAACAGTTGATTTGATTAAACATTATTAAACCATAAGGGAGGTGGTAGGGATGGTAGAACCAAACCTAGAAAGCCTTATAAAAGATCTTTACAATCATGCTCGACATGATTTGAGTGAAGATTTAGTTGCTGCTCTCCTAGAGACTGCTAAAAAACTGCCTACTACAAATGAGCAATTGCTGGCAGTTCGTCTCTCAGGCCCGGTCAATCGTGAATTGCTCAAGAATCCTAGACATCCGGCACCTGAGTTGCTCAACTTGGCTCGCTTTATCAAAAGAGAAGAAGCTAAGTACAGAGGAACTGCGGCTTCTGCGCTTATGTACGGGGAGTTCTTTAAAATGCTTTGATTCCATTGTGAATCAAAGCATTTTTTGTAAGATCTATCTAGTGAGCGCTCAAATAGTAGTAACAAGGAATCATGAGAAGTTAGCTGAAGCAATAGTAGTGATGAAACTTCTGTAATGGAAGTGGAGCGAAGTGAGGAATCGTCAAACAGTAGGGGATAGGCTGTTTGAAGGGTGCTATGAGAAAGATAGGGTAAGGTGAAATTAAATACGAACAAATTGATTGGGAAATTCAAATTGCTTTCTATCAATGTTTTAGAAGATACAGTGCCCTAGTCCAACTTCAATATACTATAGAAGAACAGATGGAAGCAATTATGATTTACTTCTATCTTTAAAATAAATGGTCTGATAGGAAAAACATGTCCCATCATAAAATATAGGATAGTACGGATGGAAGGCTTTTGTAGACTGGAGGACGAAGGAGTTTAGAAACTCTCGTTAAAAGTTAGTTGAACCGGAGTATGGTGATGTAAATCATTATCAAAAATTATTTCTACATCGAAATAGTTGACAGTTGAAAGGACAAGTGTTACAATTATTTTATTCGTTTCGATATCGAAATAAATTGGAGGTGTTATGAAAGATAGTCATTTGCTAGCCCATCATATTCGTTTGTTGAATGGGCGGATTTTTCAAAAGTTACTGAGTCAAGACCCTGAAGCTCTTTATAGGGGTGAACAGGGGAAGATTTTAGCGGTTTTATGGAATAGTGAAACTGGTTGCGCAACTGCGACAGATATTGCGCTTGCGACTGGGCTTGCAAATAATACGCTGACGACTATGATAAAAAAGCTAGAGGAACAAAAGCTTGTAATTGTTAGTCCGTGTGGAAAAGACAAGCGTAAGAAGTATTTAGTTTTAACGGAGTTAGGCAAGTCCCAGAAAGAAGTGGGACATCGTGTCAGTCAGAAATTGGATACGATCTTTTACAAAGGATTTTCAGAGGAAGAAATTTGTCAGTTTGAAGCCTTTCAAGAAAGAATTTTGGCTAATCTGAAAGAGGAGGAAAATGAGGTTTAAAATGGAGCAAATTAGCTGTTTATAAGTAAAGGCCACTTTTGACTTTGTTTTCCAACTCTTAGGACAAGGAAACTATGTGGTTAGCTATGGTCAGACTCAGATTGATGGCCTTGCTTATGCCCAGTACGATATCTTCCGTTTAGAGAACGGGAAAATTTTTGAGCATTGGGGCAATAAGGAAGTTATGCCTAAGGTAGAAGACTTGACCAATCGAGGGAAGTTTTAAATGAGGATACAGAATGATTGAATACAAAAATGTAGCTTTACGTTACACAGAAAAAGATGTCTTGAGAGATGTTAATTTACGGATTGAGAATGGGGAATTTATGGTTTTAGTAGGGCCTTCTGGGTCCGGTAAGACGACCATGATCAAGATGATTAACCGTCTCTTGGAACCGACTGATGGAAATATTTATATGGATGGCAAGCGCATCAAAGACTATGATGAGCGTGAGCTTCGTCTGTCTACTGGTTATGTTTTACAAGCCATTGCTCTCTTTCCCAATCTAACGGTTGCGGAAAATATTGCCCTGATTCCTGAGATGAAGGACTGGACTAAGGAAGAAATTGCTCAGAAAACAGAAGAGCTTTTAGCTAAGGTTGGTTTACCAGTGGCTGAGTATGGGCATCGTTTGCCTAGTGAATTATCTGGTGGAGAACAGCAACGGGTTGGTATTGTCCGTGCTATGATTGGTCAGCCTAAGATTCTCCTCATGGATGAACCTTTTTCAGCCTTGGATGCTATTTCGAGAAAACAGTTACAGGTTCTGACTAAAGAATTGCATAAAGAGTTTGGGATGACAACGATTTTTGTGACCCATGATACGGATGAAGCCTTGAAGTTGGCGGACCGTATTGCTGTCTTGCAGGATGGAGAAATTCGCCAGGTAGCGAATCCCGAGACTATTTTAAAAGCTCCTGCCACAGAATTTGTAGCAGACTTGTTTGGAGGTAGTGTTCATGACTAATTTAATTGCAACTTTTGAGGATCGTTTTAGCGATTGGTTGACAGCTCTATCTCAACATTTGCAGTTGTCACTGTTGACCTTATTACTAGCTATTTTTATCGCGATTCCCTTGGCTGTTTCTCTTCGCTATCATGAGAAGCTGGCCGACTGGGTCTTGCAGATTGCAGGGATTTTCCAGACTATCCCGTCACTGGCCTTGTTGGGACTCTTTATCCCCTTGATGGGAATTGGAACCTTGCCGGCTTTGACAGCGCTAGTGATTTATGCGATTTTCCCTATTTTGCAAAATACCATCACTGGGCTCAAGGGAATTGATCCGAGTCTACAGGAGGCTGGGATTGCCTTTGGTATGACTAGATGGGAACGTCTCAAGAAGTTTGAAATTCCACTTGCCATGCCTGTTATCATGTCTGGGATTCGGACAGCAGCAGTATTGGTTATCGGTACAGCAACCTTGGCGGCCTTGATTGGTGCAGGGGGACTGGGTTCCTTTATTCTTTTGGGAATTGACCGTAATAATGCCAGTCTGATTCTGATTGGGGCACTTTCTTCTGCGGTGCTAGCTATTGCCTTTAACTTCCTGCTAAAAGTGATGGAAAAAGCAAAATTGCGGACGATTTTCTCTGGTTTTGCCTTGGTGACCTTATTGCTCGGTCTGTCTTATAGTCCAGCCCTTTTGGCTCAAAAAGAGAAAGAAAATTTGGTGATTGCTGGAAAATTGGGTCCAGAACCAGAAATTTTGGCCAATATGTATAAGTTGCTGATTGAAGAAAATACCAGTATGACTGCGACTGTTAAACCGAATTTTGGGAAAACAAGTTTCCTCTATGAAGCTTTGAAAAAAGGCGATATTGACATCTATCCTGAATTTACCGGTACGGTGACTGAAAGTCTACTTCAACCATCACCGAAAGTTAGTCATGAGCCAGATCAGGTTTATCAGGTGGCGCGTGATGGCATTGCCAAACAGGATCATCTAGCCTATCTCAAACCCATGTCTTATCAAAATACCTACGCTGTAGCTGTTCCGAAAAAGATTGCTCAGGAATACGGCTTGAAGACCATTTCGGACTTGAAAAAAGTGGAAGGGCAGTTGAAGGCTGGATTTACCCTTGAGTTTAATGACCGTGAAGATGGTAATAAGGGCTTGCAATCAATGTATGGTCTCAATCTCAATGTAGCGACCATGGAGCCAGCCCTTCGCTATCAGGCAATTCAGTCAGGTGATATTCAAATTACGGATGCCTATTCGACTGATGCGGAATTGGCACGTTATGATTTACAGGTATTGGAAGATGACAAGCAACTCTTCCCACCTTATCAAGGGGCTCCACTCATGAAAGAAGCTCTTCTCAAGAAGCATCCTGAGTTGGAAACAGTTCTCAATAAATTGGCTGGTAAAATTACTGAAAGCCAGATGAGCCAGCTTAACTATCAAGTCGGTGTTGAAGGCAAGTCAGCAGAACAAGTAGCCAAGGAGTTTCTACAAGAACAAGGTTTGTTGAAGAAATAGTTTGAAAATGTCAAACTCAACTTTGTTAAACGATTATATAGAAGAACGCTCAGACAATGTCGTCTGGGCTTTTTTATTGTCGAAAAGATAAAAACTCAGTAGCCTGGGCATAAGGCAACTGAGCTCTAGTCTGTATTTAGTCTTTAGAAATGAGAAGGTCTAGATAAAACTGGACAACTTCCTGATTTGTGAAGTCTTGCCCTTTTTTGAGCCACCAGGTCAAGGTTTCGATAAAGTTGGTCACGACCAAGTGTTGGAGATAAGAAACAGGCAGACTTGGGTGAGATTCTTTCAACTCATCAGCCAACATGGGATAGACATGGTGCTCCAGTTCTTTATGAAGTTGGCGAAGGAAGTAGTCATTTTTGGAGAATAGCAGACTGGTGATATGGTCTTGGTTTTTCTGAAAATGAAGAAAGAGATGGGCGAGATAAACCTTAGTTGAAATGGATTTTTCTCTTTCAAAAAGATGATGGAATAGGTAGCGGCAAAGCTCGTCCAGAAGCAGCTCCTTGCTCTCATAGTGACAGTAAAAAGTAGAACGTCCTACATCTGCGAGATCAATAATATCCTGAACAGTAGTGGATTCGTAGCCCTTATCGTTCAAAAGTTGTAGAAAAGCTTGAAAGATGGCTTTTTTTGTTTTGCTGATACGGCGGTCAATCTTAGTCATATAGACACTTGAGGCAAATTGTTCAGAACTGAATAAAGCTGACCTTTTGCTTCTATCCTTTCTTTGAGTTTTAGTGGATAATGATAATGAACAAGATGTTCATAAATCTATTATAACAAAGGAATGAGAAAGATGAAGGCAAAATATACTGTTTGGCTAGCTTTTTTCTTAAATTTGACTTATTCCATTGTCGAGTTTATCGCTGGTGGAGTGTTTGGTTCTAGTGCAGTTCTTGCTGACTCGGTGCATGACTTGGGAGATGCGATTGCTATTGGGATCTCAGCCTTTTTGGAAAGTATCTCCAATCGTGAAGAAGACAGCCACTATACCTTGGGCTACAAGCGTTTTAGCCTTTTAGGGGCCATGGTAACGGCTGTGATTCTTATGACAGGGTCCGTTTTGGTCATTTTGGAAAATATAGCGAAAATCTTTCATCCACAACCGGTCAATGATGAGGGGATTCTCTGGTTAGGAATTATTGCGATTACTATCAATGTGCTAGCGAGTCTCGTCATTCGCAAAGGACAAACCAAGAACGAATCCATTCTCAGCCTGCACTTTCTGGAAGATACCTTGGGTTGGGTGACTGTCATCCTGATGGCCATTGTTCTTCGATTTACCGATTGGTATATCTTGGATCCGCTCTTGTCTCTTGTTATTTCCTTCTTTATTCTGTCAAAAGCCCTTCCACGTTTTTGGAGCACGCTCAAGATATTCCTCGATGCAGTGCCAGAAGGAGTAGATATCCAGAAGATCAAGACGGATTTAGCAGAATTGGACCATGTCGCTAGTATCAATCAGCTTAATCTCTGGACTATGGATGGTTTGGAAAAAAATGCCATTGTCCATGTTTGTTTAAAAGAGATGGAGCATATGGAAACTTGTAAAGAATCTATTCGAATTTTCCTCAAAAATTGTGGCTTTCAAAATATTACCATTGAAGTTGATGCAGACCTAGAAAGTCACCAAGCACATAAGCGAAAGGTGTGAGTTGGAGCAGAATCATAGAGATTATTAGAGAAACAGCCTTGCTAGAGGTCGTTTTGTAATCCTAATCATTCCTTGTACTCTCTCTCAATGTCAGTCTGGTTCCCAGCATAGTAAGGCTAGGGATTTTGCGACCGTGGAGTACTTCCTTATTAAGAATATCCATGCCTGCTCTGCCCATTTCTTCGGTATAGACGGTGATGCTGGAGAGGGGAGGATAGACTTGCTTGGTCAGGCTAGTATCGTTAAAGGAAATGAGGCTGACGCGGTCTGGCAGGCTGATTCCAGCTTCTTGGAGGGCACGGAGGGCACCGATAGCCAAACTATCGCTGGCTGCGAAAAAGGCTGGTGGGAGTTGGTCTCCTAAACTCTGAATGGCCTCCTTCATCAAGTCATAGCCAGACTGGGCAGTAAAGCTTCCTTGAAAGACTAGTTCATCATGATAGATTCCCTTTGCTTGACTGTAGTTTCTGAAATTTTCCAGCCGCTTATCCTCAATGATTTCTTCTTGGTCGGTTGTTTCCTCAAGCCCTGTTAGAATCCCGATACGGTTCATTCCTTGGCTGAGGAAATAATCGATAACCTGTTTCATGGCAGTGTAAAAGTCCGTGATAATGCAGGTGTGTCCTAGTGAGAGGGTATCGCTGTCTAGAAAGACAAGAGGCTTTTGGTATTCTTCAAAGGCAGAAATCTGAGCTCGGCTAAACTTTCCGATGCAGAGAATCCCAATCACCTCCTCGCTTAGGGTAAAAGGATGGTCATTAAAATAGCGCAAGATATCATAGTCCAACTCTTGGGCTCTTTTTTCTATGCCTAGGCGAATCTGGTAGTAGTAGAGATCGTCCAGCTCTCCTTGTTCGCTGACCCATTGGATAATGGCAATCTTTTGCTTGGGTTTGTGGGACTCGCCTGTCTTGAGGTGCTTGGTGTAGTCCAGCTCTTCAGCAACGGTTAAAATACGGTGTCGGGTTTCTTCTGTAACAGATAGACTCTGGTCGCGGTTGAGGACACGGGATACGGTCGCGATAGAGACAGAAGCTAGTTGTGCAATGTCTTTTAAGGTAGCCATAAATCCTCCTTCTTTAAGGTTAGTATATCATATTTTTCTGCTTTTTACTGATAATTTAGTAAAATTTTAGTAAAAAGGATTGACCTTGGGAAATCCCTTGGATACAATAGAAGAAAACGATTACACGTTAAGGTGACTTAACGGACAGTCAAAGGAGAATTCATATGACACAAGATCTTACTGCTGAAGCTCTTCGTAAAGACTTTCTTGCTGTTTTTGGTCAAGAAGCAGACCAAACCTTCTTTTCACCAGGTCGTATCAACTTGATTGGTGAACATACAGACTACAACGGTGGACACGTTTTTCCAGCTGCTATTTCCTTAGGAACTTATGGGGCTGCTCGCAAACGTGATGATCAAGTCTTGCGTTTCTACTCAGCTAACTTTGAGGACAAGGGCATTATCGAAGTGCCTCTCGCTGACCTCAAGTTTGAAAAAGAGCACAACTGGACCAATTATCCAAAAGGAGTTCTTCATTTCTTGCAAGAAGCTGGACACGTGATTGATAAAGGTTTTGATTTTTATGTTTATGGGAATATCCCAAATGGTGCTGGTTTGTCTTCTTCAGCATCCTTGGAACTTTTGACAGGGGTCGTGGCAGAGCATCTCTTTGATTTAAAACTAGAGCGTCTCGATTTGGTTAAAATCGGAAAACAAACAGAAAATAACTTTATCGGAGTAAATTCTGGCATTATGGACCAGTTTGCTATCGGTATGGGGGCTGACCAACGTGCTATTTACTTAGATACCAATACTTTAGAATACGACTTGGTGCCACTTGATTTGAAGGACAATGTCGTTGTTATCATGAACACCAATAAACGTCGTGAATTGGCGGACTCTAAATACAATGAACGTCGTGCTGAGTGTGAAAAAGCAGTGGAAGAATTGCAAGTTGCCTTGGATATTCAGACTTTGGGTGAATTGGACGAGTGGGTCTTTGACCAATATAGCTACCTAATCAAAGATGAAAATCGTTTGAAACGTGCTCGCCATGCTGTGCTTGAAAACCAACGTACCCTCAAAGCTCAAGCAGCCCTTCAAGCAGGAGATTTGGAAACATTTGGTCGTTTGATGAATGCGTCACACGTTTCCCTAGAGCATGACTATGAAGTAACTGGTTTGGAATTGGATACCCTTGTTCATACAGCTTGGGCACAAGAAGGAGTTCTCGGTGCTCGTATGACAGGAGCAGGTTTTGGCGGATGTGCCATTGCCTTGGTGCAAAAAGATACTGTTGAGGCCTTTAAGGAAGTTGTAGGCAAACACTACGAGGAAGTAGTTGGGTATGCTCCAAGTTTCTATATCGCTGAAGTTGCAGGTGGCACTCGCGTCCTTGATTAGTCAGAAGGAGGCTCTATAGTGACCTTAGTAGATAAATTTGTAACACATGTCATTTCTGAAAGTTCATTTGAGGAAATGGATCGAATCTACCTGACCAATCGTGTCTTGGCACGAGTGGGAGACGGTGTTTTGGAAGTTGAGACGGATCTGGATAAAGTGATTGACCTCAAGGACAAGCTGGTTGAGGAAGCCGTTCGATTAGAGACGATTGAGGATAGTCAGACTGCGCGTGAAATCCTTGGCGCTGAACTGATGGACTTGGTGACTCCTTGTCCGAGTCAGGTCAATCGTGACTTTTGGGCAACCTATGCCCAATCTCCTGAGCAAGCGATAGAGGATTTTTACCAACTCAGTCAGAAAAATGACTACATCAAACTCAAGGCCATTGCTAAAAATATCGCTTATCGTGTTCCATCTGATTACGGTGAACTTGAAATTACCATCAACCTCTCTAAGCCTGAAAAGGATCCCAAAGAGATTGCGGCAGCCAAGTTGGTGCAAGCTAGTAATTATCCTCAGTGTCAGCTTTGTCTAGAGAATGAGGGCTACCATGGTCGAGTTAACCACCCAGCTCGCAGCAACCACCGTATTATCCGCTTTGAAATGGCTGGTCAGGAGTGGGGCTTCCAGTATTCGCCCTATGCTTATTTTAATGAGCACTGTATTTTCTTAGATGGCCAGCATCGTCCCATGGCCATTAGTCGTCAGAGTTTTGAACGTCTGTTGGCTATCGTAGAGCAGTTTCCAGGCTATTTTGCGGGCTCTAATGCCGACTTGCCGATTGTGGGGGGCTCTATTCTCACTCATGATCACTATCAGGGAGGCCGTCACGTCTTTCCGATGGAATTGGCTCCCTTGCAAAAGACTTTTCAATTTGCAGGTTTTGAGCAGGTCAAGGCTGGAATTGTCAAGTGGCCTATGTCAGTGTTGCGTTTGACTTCGGATTCCAAAGAAAATTTGATCAATTTAGCTGACAAGATTTTGCAGGAATGGCGTCAGTATTCAGATCCTGCAGTGCAGATTTTAGCAGAGACGGACGGAACACCGCATCACACCATCACACCCATTGCCCGTAAACGCGATGGCCAGTTTGAGTTGGACTTGGTCTTGAGGGACAATCAGACTTCTGCAGAACATACTGATGGCATCTATCATCCTCACAAGGATGTCCAACATATCAAGAAGGAAAATATCGGCTTGATTGAGGTCATGGGCTTGGCAATCTTGCCACCACGTTTGAAAGAAGAAGTGGAGCAAGTTGCTAGCTATCTTGTAGGAGAAGCTGATACAGTTGCCGATTATCATCAGGAATGGGTAGACCAACTCAAAGTCCAACATCCAGATCTAGCGGATAAAGAAAGAGCCCTTGAAATCGTCAAAGACTCTGTGGGTGCTATCTTTGCGCGTGTACTTGAGGATGCAGGAGTCTACAAGCAGACAGAACAAGGACAGGCAGCCTTTATGCGCTTTGTGGAGCAGGTCGGAATTTTGCCAGACTAGGAGCTTTATCCTTGCACAGTCCTATAAAAAGTAGTATCATAGTGTCGTTTGAAATATCAGGAGGAAATGATGAAAGATTTTCACTTTGATGCTATATCAGCTTTTGAAAATTATGAAATTAAAGAGATGAAAGATGGTCACGTTGTGGTGATGACCAAAGTAGTGGACTCGTCGCTCAACTACTATGGCTATGCCCATGGTGGCTATCTCTTTACCCTTTGCGACCAGATTAGTGGTTTGGTGCTCATCTCGCTAGGACTAGACGTAGTGACACTTCAGTCCTCTATCAACTACCTCAAAGCAGGAAAACTCGACGATGTATTGACCATTAAAGGAGAATGTGTCCATCAAGGTCGCACAACCTGCGTAGTGGATGTCGATATTACCAATCAAGAAGGCAGAAATGTCTGCAAAGCAACCTTTACCATGTTTGTCACAGGCCAACGGTCAGAAGACAGACAGGTAAGGATATAGAAAAACAAAAAAGAGGCTCGCACCTCTTTTTCTTATTTCTTTTTATGATTTAATACGGCATTGAGGACAATGGCGAGTAGGCTGGCTACGACGATTCCGTTTGAGAAGAACATTTGGAAGGCTGTCGGCATGCTGACAAAGAGATTACTGTTATTGAGTCCGACACCTGCAGCGATTGATACAGCTGCAATAAGGAAGTTGTGTTCATTGTTAGCAAAGTCAACACGAGCGAGAATTTGCATCCCTTGAATCGATACAAAACCAAACATCACCAGCATAGCACCACCGAGGACAGGGCTTGGAATGATTTGGGCAAGGGCACCAAACTTAGGAAGGAGTCCAAGGAGAACCAGGAAAGCAGCCGCGTAGTAGATTGGAAGACGAGTCTTGATACCTGATAATTTAACCAAACCAACGTTTTGTGAAAATCCTGTGTAAGGGAAGGTATTAAAGATTCCTCCGAGAAGTACGGCCAAACCTTCTGCGCGGTAACCGTTGCGCAGGCGCGTGCTGTCGATTGGATCCTTTGTGATATCAGACAAGGCCAGATAAACACCAGTTGACTCAACCATAGAAACCGTTGCGATGATACACATCATGACAATAGATGAGATTTCAAAGGTTGGCATCCCAAAGTAGAGTGGAGTTGGGACATGGACAAGTGGTGCTGCTGCAACAGGAGAGAAGTCAACCAAGCCCATGCTAGCAGCGATGGCAGTTCCAACAACCAGACCAATCAAAATGGAGATAGACTTGATGAATCCTTTGGTAAAGATGTTAATCAAGAGGATAATCAAAACAGTAATAGCTGCAAACAAGAGACTTTGACCAGTTGGCTCTGGAACGTTATTTCCCATATTTCCAATAGCGACAGGAATCAAGGTTAAACCAATCGTAGTAATAACAGATCCTGTTACGATAGATGGGAAGAGATTGGCCACTTTTGAGAAGATGCCTGAAACAAGAACAACGTAAATCCCTGATGCGATAAGGGCACCAAACATAGCGCCACTACCATGGCTTTGTCCAATCATAATCAAGGGAGCGACGGATTGGAAGGCAACTCCGAGAACGACTGGGAGTCCAATACCAAAGTATTTGTTGAGTTGGAGTTGGAGGAAAGTTGCCACCCCACACATGAAGATATCTGTAGAAATCAGGTAGGTCAATTGCTCAGCTGAATAGCCAAGGGCTGTCGCAATCATGATGGGAACCAGGATAGATCCTGAGTACATGGCTAGTAAGTGCTGCAAGCCAAGAACGGCTGCTTGTGAATGTTTTTCTTGAGTTTGCATTAGAGATCTGCCTCCTTAAATACGACTTGACCATTTTCAAAACGATCCAAACGAGCGAGTGATCGGACAGGGTAGCCTGCTTTTTCAAGCAAATCACGGCCATCTTGGAAGGATTTTTCAATCACAATACCGATAGCTTCGACTGTGGCTCCGGCCTGTTCGATGATTTGAATTAAGCCTTTAGCAGCTTGGCCATTAGCAAGGAAATCGTCGATAATCAAGACCTTGTCCTCTGGTGAGAGGAATTTTCCAGCGATAGAAACGGTGCTGGTTACCTGCTTGGTAAAGGAGTAAACTTCGGCAGTTAAGATTCCTTCGTTCATAGTGATATTTTTAGCTTTTTTAGCGAAAATCATGGGAACGTTTAAGGCTTCAGCTGTAAAAATGGCTGGGGCAATACCCGACGCTTCAATGGTCACGACTTTGGTAATACCAGCAGAAGCAAATTTTTCCGCAAAAACCTTACCAATCTCTCGCATCAAGCTAAAGTCAACTTGGTGGGTTAAAAAGGAATCCACCTTGAGGATGTTATCACCCAAGATATGCCCATCCTTGAGGATGCGCTCTTCTAATAATTTCATAAGACCTCCTAAAGTCTAAAAGCTAATCCATCTTCTTGTTTATAGTTTCTAGCAAGAAATAGAAAAAAGACCTACTTAATCTCTAAGTAAGTCCCCAAAATAGGCATGGCAAAAACGACCATACCTCACTTCTGACTTACTTATTGTTAGGTGTTCCGGCACCTTGTAGAAACATCGTGCCAATTCACGACATAAACAAGTAAAATGATATTTAATTTAAAATAGGCTTGTGCCAATGTTTTTATTTTACACTAAATAACTTTAGAAATCAACTATTTTGTTAGTGTTTTGGTTTGAAAAACGAATAAATATAATAAAAATGGGAAAAATTAACTTATTGGCTAACATTTATACTCAATGAAAATCAAAGAGCAAACTAGGAAGCTAGCCGCAGGCTGTACTTGAGTACGGTAAGGCGACGCTGACGTGGTTTGAATTTGATTTTCGAAGAGTATTAGAAGATTTTTTCATCATAAAAGACATATTATCAAGATTTTTCAAGACTTGACAATATGCCTTTCTCTAACTTTAAAGATTTTTTCCCAATCTTTATTATTCTACTCGCTAAATCTTAAAAAATAGCCATCTGGATCCAAAACTGCAAATTCATGGGGATATATAAAGCTATCTCCTACCCGAAATTCTCTTTTTGTCAGGGGACGATGGATAGGATAGTCAGCTTCCAGCAGTTTTTGGTGGAGCTGAGGAACATCTGCAATGCCAAAGGAAATATTGACACCGCGTCCGAAAGGATAGGTCAGTTGGGCTAATTCTTCTGCGCTGCCTTCTTCTAACATGAGCTGGCAGTCTTCGAGAGAGAGGAAGAGAAATTTCTCCTCTGGACGCTCGTATTCGACAGAGAATCCTAGCAGGTCGCAGTAGAAGTGGCGTGATTTTTCGATGTCAGATACTACAAATTCAGGAATGACAGCTTGATAGTCCATTCGTTTTCTCCTTAGAGTTCAATTTCCAAGACAATGGGTGTATGGTCTTGGCGAGCTCCTGAGTCAATCATGTCAGACTTGGTCACCTTGTCAGCCACGCGGTTACTTGTGAGCCAGTAGTCGATTCTCCAGCCTGTATTGTTGATTTTAGAAGTCTTGCTACGTTGTGCCCACCAAGTGTAGCGTTCTGGAACATCGCCGTGAATGTGGCGGAAAGTGTCGGTAAATCCAGTTGCCAAAAGGTTGGTAAATCCAGCACGTTCCTCGTCGGTAAATCCTGGTGAACGGCGGTTACTAGCAGGATTTGCAAGGTCGATTTCATTGTGGGCAACGTTGTAATCACCGGTCGCAAGGACTGGTTTTTCTTTGTCTAGTTCAGCCAAATACTCCGCATATTTGACATCCCAGACTTGACGTTCTTCCAAGCGTTTGAGGCCATCGCCAGCGTTTGGAGTGTAAACTTGAGTTACGAAAAATTCATCAAATTCTAGAGTGATGATACGGCCTTCCAAGTCCATGGTAGAAGGGGCACCGATTTCTGGGAAAGTGACAGTGGGTGTGAGTTCTTTCTTATAAAGGAACATGGTTCCAGCATAGCCTTTACGGGCAGGCTCTTGAGAAGAACGCCACGTGTTTTCGTAGCCTGGGAAGAGTTCTTCTAAAATTTCCAAGTGTTTTTTTGTAGGACCCTTGGCAGAAAGCTTGGTTTCTTGGATAGCAATGATATCAGCATTTTCTGCCACAAGGGTTTGTAGGACTTCTTGGGACAATTTCGCGCGAGCTGAGTCACTAGTTAGGGCAGCATTGAGGGAATCAATATTCCATGAGATAAGTTTCATAAAGTTACCTTTTTCATTCAGATTATAGATTTTATTATACCAAAAAAAGGTTTATTTCCCCAACGTATGGTTTGAAAAATCACTCTTTAGACTTTATTCTGAGAAAATAAAAATTCCCTAAACTATTTAGAAAAAAATCTAAATAGATCTTGTGTTTAGAATGGAAAGGTGTATAATGTTATTTAGAAAAACATCTAAATAGAAAGTGAAGTGTACAAATATGTCAAATAAGAGAACAATCCTTCTTTTTGTGGTCTTGGCTTATGCCCTTGCTTGGATAATATGGTTGGCACTATGGCTAAGTGGTGTTGGTCTAAATTCTCCATGGAGTCAACTTGCTAGTATTGTAGCCATGTGGGTGCCTGCACTTGCAGTCTTTATTTTAGGGAAAATCACGAATCAACCTAGTGGAATCAAATCTAAATTAGTTGTGAATCTCAAGAGCAACTGGCGCTTTTACTTACTAGCTATCTGGTTACCAGCAGTCATCAGTTTTTTAGGAGCGGGACTTTATTTTCTTGTATTCCCTAGCAATTTTAGCCTTGGTTTTGAATCTATTCAAGCTATTTTAGAAGAAAAAGGAGTCCTTCAATCACCGATTCCCTTATCTTTCTTGGCTTTGATTCAAATCCTATCTAGTTTGACCTACGCTCCTTTTCTTAATAGTTTCTTTGCATTGGGAGAGGAAATTGGTTGGCGTGGCTATCTTTACCCAGTGCTAAGAGAACGCTTTTCACTAGTCCAGACTCATGTCTTACTTGCTCTCATTTGGAGTCTATGGCATTTACCAATCAATTTGCAAGGATATAATTATGGCCTTACTTATTTTGCTTATCCCGTTTTGGGAGTTGTTGCTATGTTTCTATCTTGTTTTAGCCTAGGAATATTGTTGAGCTGGTTGTTGGAAAAGACAGGTTCTATCTGGGCTTCTGCCCTATTTCATGGGGCAATCAATGCAACTGCAGGTCTTGGGTTACTCTTTCAATTACCAGGAGAAAAAATTTCAAGCCTCTTGATTTTAGGCCCATCACCGACAGGAATGCTATCAGTTCTACCTTGCTTAGTCCTAGCCCTACTAATATTACAAAGGGAAAGGAGTCATTATGAGTTTTGCAAATAGTTTTAAAGCCTTATCTCATCCAGTTAGGAGAGACATTTTAAATTTACTCAAAGCAGGCAGATTATCTGCAGGAGAAATTGCCAGTTATTTCGAGTTGACAGGTGCAACGATTTCACACCATCTCACGATTTTGAAAGCAGCGGATTTGATTCATGAAATGAAAGAAAAAAACTTTATTTATTATGAGTTAAATACATCGGTTTTAGAGGATATAATGGTTTGGTTAGCAGATCTGAAAGGAGATCATTTTGATGAAGATAAAAATCAATAAGAAATTGGTATTATTTACGAGCATTCTCATCCTACTACCTTCCCTTGTAGGTTGTGTTTTCTGGAATCAATTACCAGAGGAGATACCCACTCATTTTAATCTACTGGGTCAAGCAGATGGCTACAATCATAAAATGTTTGCTATCTTTGGATTACCTACTCTCATGCTTTTGATGTATTGGTTGCTTCTATTTTTAATGGTTAAGGATCCTAAATCTAGCAATATCAGTTCAAAAATACAAGTTTTAATTTACTGGATTATTCCTTTTGTATCTTGTCTATCAATGATTTCTATCTTCGGAGAATATTTGGGTTATTCCATGATGAGTGGGCTACTAGCTCAGATTTTTATGGGAGTCGTGATGATCGTAATTGGAAATTATCTACCAAAAACACACCGAAATTATATAATCGGTATTCGACTACCGTGGACCTTGGAGAGTGATAAAAACTGGAGAAAAACGCATCGCCTAGCTGGAAAAATTTGGGTATTAGGAGGATTGTTATTGTTTCTAAATTCCTTTTTGCAACTATATGTTTACTGGGTATTCTTCTTGACACTTTTCTTTGTAGTGATAATTCCTAGTGTCTATTCTTATCAATTATCAAAATTAGAATCTTGAAACAGGTATTTGAGTCATTAGTTAGAGAAGTCGGTCTGATAAGTCTATTTCCCCAACGTATGGTTTGAAAAATCACCCTCTTTTGTTTATAATGAAGAATGATTTTATGAAAGGGAGTGAAAATAAATGAAATTTTACTCATATGACTATGTGCTTAGCCAAATCAGTCAGCAAAATGGAATCATGATTGGTTTTGGGATTGTTATCCTAGCCATCACAGGATTTTTTGCTTTTAAAGCCTATCGAGATAAAAAGGGAACTAAGTTTCGGGAATTGGTCATGATTTTGGCCTTGACCTTAGTGGCCATGCTTTTGGTGACAATTTCAAAATACCAGACCAATCAAGCCTCTAACAATCAATTTCAAACCTCCCTTCATTTCATAGAGGTTGTTTCCAAAGACTTGGGAGTGGATAAATCAGAAGTTTACGTCAATACTTCAGCTGCCACTGATGGAGCGCTTGTCAAGGTCGGTTCAAATTTCTACCGTGCTATAAACGGAAGTGACCCAGACAAGTATCTTTTAGAGAAAATAGAATTGCATCAAACAGACGCTATTGAATTGGTGGAGGTAAACAAATGACACTCAACTATATGGAAATTTTAATCAAACTGGCCTTGGGGCTCTTCTCGCTTGTTTTTGTTATCAATGTGACAGGAAAAGGAAACCTAGCACCTAACTCTGCGACAGATCAAATTCAGAACTATGTTCTTGGTGGTATCATCGGTGGGGTGATTTACAATAGTTCAATCAGTATTCTGCAATACGCAGTGATTTTGATGATGTGGACGATTTTGGTTTTGACCCTCAAGTGGCTCAATAACAATGTTCGTTTTGTCAAACGCTTGATTGATGGGAAACCGACTCTGCTCATCAAAAATGGGAAGATTGACCCAGAAGCCTGTCGTTCAGTTGGTTTGTCTGCAGCGGATGTAGCTCTCAAACTTCGTAGCCAAGGGATTTTCCAGATGAAGCAAGTTAAACGAGCTGTGCAAGAGCAAAATGGCCAACTCATCGTGGTCCAAATGGGAGATGAAAATCCTAAGTATCCAGTTGTGACTGACGGTGTGATCCAAGTGGACGTCTTGGAATCGATTGGTCGTAGCGAAGAGTGGCTGCTTGATAATCTCAGCAAACAAGGACATGACAATGTAGCAAACATCTTTATCGCTGAGTATGACAAGGGTGCTGTTACAGTCGTAACCTATGAATAAGAAAAACCTGAGGTCTTGTACTCTTCAAAAATCTCTTCAAACTGCGTCAACGTCGCCTTGCCGTATGTAGGTTACTGACTTCGTCAGTTCTATCTACAACCTCAAAGCAGTGCTTTGAGCAGCCTGCGGCTAGTTTCCTAGTTTGCTCTTTGATTTTTATTGAGTATTGGCCTCAGGTTTCCATTTGCAATCAGAAAGGGATTTTATGTCCATTATTCAAAAACTTTGGTGGTTTTTCAAGTTAGAAAAACGCCGTTATTTAGTCGGGATTGTGGCCTTGGTCTTGGTTTCCGTCCTAAATCTTATTCCCCCCATGGTTATGGGGCGGGTGATTGATGCCATCACATCGGAGCAATTAACCCAGCAGGACCTCCTTCTTGACCTATTTTATTTACTTCTTGCGGCCTTTGGGATGTACTATCTGCGCTATGTTTGGCGTATGTATATTCTTGGGACTTCCTACCGTCTGGGACAGATTATGCGGTCTCGCTTGTTTGAGCATTTCACAAAAATGTCTCCAGCCTTTTATCAAACCTATCGGACGGGGGACCTGATGGCACACGCAACCAATGATATCAATGCCCTAACGCGTCTGGCAGGAGGCGGTGTTATGTCTGCGGTGGATGCCTCTATCACGGCTTTAGTGACCTTGCTGACCATGCTTTTTAGCATTTCTTGGCAGATGACTCTAGTTGCCATTCTTCCCTTGCCTTTTATGGCTTATGCGACTAGTCGTCTAGGGAGAAAGACCCATAAGGCCTTTGGTGAGTCACAGGCAGCCTTTTCCGAACTCAATAACAAGGTACAGGAGTCTGTATCAGGTATCAAGGTGACCAAGTCTTTCGGTTACCAGGCGGATGAGCTCAAGTCTTTCCAGGCAGTCAATGAATTGACCTTCCAAAAGAACCTGCAAACCATGAAATACGATAGTCTCTTTGACCCTATGGTTCTCTTATTTGTTGGTTCATCCTATGTCTTAACGCTCTTTGTTGGTTCCTTGATGGTTCAGGAAGGGCAGATTACAGTTGGGAATCTGGTTACCTTTATCAGCTACTTGGATATGCTGGTCTGGCCTCTCATGGCCATCGGCTTCCTCTTTAATATTACTCAGCGAGGAAAGGTTTCTTACCAGCGGATTGAGGAACTTTTGTCTCAGGGATCACCTGTACAAGACCCTGAGTTTCCTTTAGATGGAATTGAAAACGGGTGTTTGCAGTATGCCATTGACTCTTTTGCCTTTGAAAATGAGGAAACACTGACGGATATTCACTTTAGTTTGGAAAAAGGGCAAACACTGGGCTTGGTTGGGCAAACAGGCTCTGGGAAAACATCTTTGATCAAGCTTCTCTTGCGTGAGTATGATGTTGACAAGGGGGCCATTTATCTAAACGGTCACGATATTCGCGATTATCGTTTGACAGACCTTCGCAGTCTCATGGGCTATGTTCCTCAGGACCAGTTTCTCTTTGCGACTTCGATCTTAGACAATATCCGTTTTGGCAATCCTAACTTGCCCCTTTCAGCGGTCGAGGAAGCGACCAAGCTAGCTCAAGTTTACCAAGATATTGTAGCCATGCCACAGGGATTTGATACGTTGATTGGTGAAAAAGGAGTCAGTCTTTCTGGTGGTCAAAAGCAGCGTCTGGCCATGAGTCGGGCGATGATTTTAGACCCTGATATCTTGATTCTAGATGATTCCTTGTCAGCTGTGGATGCCAAGACAGAGTATGCTATTATTGACAACCTCAAGGAAACGCGTAAGGACAAGACAACCATTATCACAGCTCATCGCCTCAGTGCAGTTGTCCATGCAGATTTGATTTTAGTCCTGCAAAATGGTCAAATTATCGAACGAGGCAGGCACGAAGACCTACTAGCCATGGATGGCTGGTATGCCCAAACCTACCAGTCTCAGCAGCTGGAAATGAAGGGAGAAGAAGATGCAGAATAAGAAAGAACAATGGGCTGTATTGAAGCGCTTGATGTCTTATCTCAAGCCTTATGGGCTCCTGACCTTTTTGGCACTCAGTTTTCTACTAGCGACTACGGTCATTAAAAGTGTTATTCCCCTTGTAGCTTCCCACTTTATCGACCAGTATCTCAGCAATCTCAACCAACTCGCTGTGACCGTTTTGCTGGTCTACTATGGCCTCTATATCCTACAAACTCTAGTTCAGTATGTCGGCAATCTTCTCTTTGCGCGCGTGTCCTACAGTATTGTTAGGGATATTCGTCGGGATGCCTTTGCCAATATGGAGAAACTAGGCATGTCTTACTTTGACAAGACGCCAGCAGGCTCTATCGTCTCTCGTTTGACAAACGACACCGAGACTATCAGTGATATGTTTTCGGGGATTTTATCTAGCTTTATCTCAGCAGTTTTCATTTTTCTGACAACCCTTTATACCATGTTGGTTCTGGATTTTCGTCTGACAGCATTAGTCTTGCTCTTTCTCCCCTTGATTTTCCTTTTGGTCAATCTCTATCGGAAAAAATCAGTGAAAATCATTGAGAAAACCAGAAGTCTCTTGTCAGATATCAATAGTAAGCTGGCTGAAAACATCGAGGGAATCAGAATAATCCAGGCCTTTAATCAAGAGAAGCGCCTGCAGGCAGAATTTGATGAAATCAACCAAGAACACTTGGTCTACGCCAACCGTTCTGTAGCCTTGGATGCCCTCTTTTTGCGCCCTGCCATGAGTTTGCTGAAACTCCTAGGCTATACTGTCTTGATGGCTTACTTTGGCTATCGTGGCCTTTATCTGGGAATAACAGCAGGGACCATGTATGCCTTTATCCAGTATATCAATCGCCTCTTTGATCCCTTGATTGAGGTGACGCAAAACTTTTCAACTCTTCAAACCTCTATGGTTTCTGCAGGCCGTGTATTTGCCTTGATTGACGAGAGAACCTATGAGCCTCTTCAAGAAAATGGACAGGCCGTGATCAAAGAAGGCAATATCCGTTTTGAACATGTATGTTTCTCTTATGATGGCAAACATCCGATTCTGGATGACATTTCCTTCTCCGTTAATAAGGGTGAAACCATTGCCTTTGTGGGTCATACAGGTTCTGGAAAATCGTCTATTATCAATGTCCTCATGCGCTTTTATGAATTTCAGTCAGGCCTAGTTCTCTTGGATGATGTGGATATTAGGAATTACAGTCAGGAAGAACTGAGAAAAAATATTGGGCTGGTCTTGCAGGAACCCTTCCTCTATCATGGAACAATCAAGTCCAATATCGCCATGTACCAAGAAATCAGTGATGAGCAGGTCCAGACTGCAGCTAGCTTCGTGGATGCAGATTCCTTTATTCAAGAACTTCCGCAGGGTTATGATTCCCCTGTTTCCGAGCGTGGTTTGAGTTTTTCAACTGGTCAGCGTCAGCTTCTGGCCTTTGCTAGAACAGTCGCCAGTCAGCCTAAAATCCTGATTTTAGATGAAGCGACCGCCAATATTGACTCTGAAACAGAAAGTTTGGTTCAAGCTTCACTGGCTAAGATGAGACAGGGGCGGACAACCATTGCCATCGCCCACCGCCTTTCTACTATCCAAGACGCCAACTGCATCTATGTTTTGGACAAGGGGCGCATCATCGAGAGCGGAACCCATGAGGAACTCTTGGCCTTGGGAGGAACCTATCACAAGATGTATAGTTTGCAGGCAGGGGCCATGGCCTAATACTCTTTGAAAATCTTTTCAAACTAGGTCAGCTTTACCTGCAATCTCAAAGCTGTACATTGATTTTCATTGAGCATAAGAAGGAAATCCTTCAAATTACAGATTTCTTTCACCGCCTTTTCCATTTTGTGGTATAATGAAAAATGTTGACAAATAGTATAATAAAAACAAAGGAGAAACAGCATGCTGAAATGGGAAGACTTGCCCGTGGAAATGAAATCAAGCGAGGTTGAGTCTTACTACCAGCTTGTCTCTAAAAGGAAGGGTTCGCTGATTTTCAAGCGTTGCTTGGACTGGGTTTTGGCCTTGGTTGTACTGGTTCTAACCTCTCCCATCTTTCTCATTTTGAGCATTTGGATCAAGTTGGATAGCAAGGGACCAGTGATTTACAAGCAAGAGCGCGTGACCCAGTACAACCGTCGGTTCAAGATTTGGAAGTTCCGTACCATGGTGACGGATGCGGACAAAAAAGGAAGTCTGGTGACTTCTGCTAACGATAGCCGCATTACCAAGGTTGGCAATTTCATCCGCCGTGTGCGTTTGGATGAACTGCCTCAGCTGGTCAATGTCCTTAAAGGCGAAATGTCCTTTGTCGGTACACGACCTGAAGTGCCACGCTACACAGAGCAGTATAGCCCTGAAATGATGGCAACCTTGCTTTTGCCAGCAGGGATTACCTCTCCAGCCAGCATTCACTACAAGGATGAGGACACCATCATCAGTCAAATGACGGAGAAAGGTCTGTCAGTTGACCAAGCCTATGTTGAACACGTCCTTCCTGAAAAGATGCACTATAACCTCGCCTATCTCCGAGAGTTTAGTTTCCTTGGAGACATCAAAATCATGTTTCAAACCGTGTTTGAAGTGCTAAAATAAAGTAGTCACGAGAGAATGAGTACAGATAAAAGGAGCAAATCAATGCCAAATTACAATATTCCATTTTCACCACCCGATATTACAGAAGCAGAAATTGCTGAGGTAGCGGATACCCTGCGTTCTGGTTGGATCACAACAGGTCCTAAGACAAAAGAACTGGAGCGTCGCTTGTCTCAATACACACAGACGCCTAAGACTGTCTGTCTTAACTCTGCGACTGCCGCTCTTGAGTTGATTTTGCGCGTCTTGGAAGTTGGACCTGGTGATGAAGTCATCGTTCCAGCCATGACCTATACAGCTTCATGTAGTGTCATCACGCACGTAGGAGCAACACCTGTCATGGTGGATATTCAAGCAAATACTTTTGAGATGGACTATGACTTGCTGGAGCAAGCTATCACTGAGAAAACTAAGGTGATCATCCCAGTAGAGCTCGCGGGGATTGTTTGCGATTATGACCGTTTGTTCCAAGTAGTGGAGAAGAAACGTGATCTCTTTACCGCTTCAAGCAAGTGGCAAAAGGCCTTTAACCGTATCGTGATTGTTTCTGATAGTGCCCATGCTTTGGGATCTACTTATAAAGGACAACCAGCTGGTTCTATCGCTGACTTTACTTCTTTCTCATTCCATGCCGTTAAGAACTTTACAACGGCAGAAGGTGGAAGTGCGACTTGGAAGGCCAATCCAGCGATTGATGACGAAGAGATGTACAAGGAATTTCAAATCCTTTCCCTTCATGGTCAAACCAAAGATGCTCTTGCCAAGATGCAACTGGGGTCATGGGAATACGATATCGTCACACCAGCCTACAAGTGCAATATGACCGATATCATGGCTTCCCTTGGTTTGGTACAATTGGACCGTTACCCTGGTTTACTAGAACGTCGTAAGGAGATAGTGGACCGCTATGATCGTGGTTTTTCAGGTTCTCGTATCCATCCATTGGCACATAAGACTGATACTGTCGAATCTTCACGCCACCTCTACATCACCCATGTAGAAGGAGCGAGATTAGAAGAACGCAGTCTTATCATTCAAGAATTGGCCAAAGCAGGAATTGCAAGTAATGTCCACTACAAACCGCTTCCGCTCTTAACAGCCTATAAGAATCTTGGCTTTGATATGGCGAATTATCCTAAGGCTTATGCCTTCTTTGAAAATGAAATTACGCTCCCTCTTCACACTAAATTAAGCGATGAAGAAGTGGACTATATCATTGAGACTTTCAAAACAGTTTCTGAAAAAGTGCTAGCTTTATCAAAAAAATCGTAAAAAAGTCTTGACAAAGAAAAAACAAAGTATTAAAATAAGTTCAACAAATCAGAAAAGTAACTATTTTTGATCTTCAGGGAGCCTGTGGTGATTGTGAACAGGTGGTTGGAAGTGGTGAAAGTGGGCTGATTTTAAAAATGAATTTGAAACAATGAAAATTCGGTGCGCACACCTTACAGTGCAACTTGTTGTTAGACAAGGTAGAGATGTAAAGGGGATAGTTCCTTTATAATTGAGGTGGCACCGCGTTACTAACGCCCTCACACAGAATTCAATCTGTGTGAGGGCTTTTTCATATCTTGGAATTAATACTGAAAGAGGAAAAAATTTATGACAACTAAAGGTTATTTTGGACAATTTGGTGGTAGTTTTGTACCGGAGCCGATTCAGGCTTTGTTGGATGAGTTGGAAGTGACATTTGACAAGTACAAGGATGATCCAGAATTTTTGGCAGAATTTCGCCATTACTTAAAGGACTATTCCGGTCGCGAAACACCGCTCTATTTTGCAGAAAGTTTGACAGATCACTTAGGTGGCGCTAAGATTTATCTCAAACGTGAAGACCTTAACCACCTTGGTTCTCACAAGCTCAACAACGTTTTAGGACAGATTCTTCTGGCTAAACGTATGGGCAAAAAACGAGTAATCGCAGAAACAGGAGCTGGTCAGCACGGTGTTGCGACAGCAGCGGCTGCAGCCAAGTTTGGTATGGCCTGTGATGTCTACATGGGGGCAGAGGATGTGGAGCGTCAACGTCTCAATGTTTTCCGTATGGAGATGATGGGAGCAACTGTTCATGCAGTTGAAACAGGGACTCGTACCCTCAAAGATGCTGTTGATGCAGCCTTTGGAGCCTGGATGAATGATTTGGAAGCCTTCTACGTTTTGGGATCTGCTGTGGGTCCTCACCCTTATCCTACAATTGTCCACGAGTTCCAAAAGGTCATCAGTGAAGAATCTCGCCGTCAAATCTTAGAAAAAGAAGGTCGTTTACCAGACTACGTTATTGCCTGTGTAGGTGGTGGCTCTAATGCCATCGGTGCTTTTTCTCAGTATGTGGCTGATGAAGAAGTCAAATTGGTTGGGGTTGAAGCTGCTGGTCACGGACTTGACACAGACAAGCACGCAGCTACTATGACAAAAGGTAGTATCGGAATTGTTGATGGTATGAAGACTTATGCAGTCTTTAAGGAAGATGGAGAGCTAGCTCCAGTTTACTCTATCTCAGCTGGATTGGACTATCCAGGGGTTGGCCCAGAACACGCCTACTTCAAAGATTCAGGTCGCGTGGAATATGTGGCTGCGACAGACGAAGAAGCTGTTCAGGCTCTCCTCCTTCTCAGCAAGACTGAAGGAATTATCCCAGCGATTGAAAGTTCGCATGCTATCGCAGAAGCAGTTAAACGTGCACCGAAACTAAGTAAAGACGACATTATCCTCATCAATGTCTCTGGTCGTGGAGACAAGGACGTAGCTGCGATTGCAGACTACCTAGAAGCTAAAAAATAATAGATGGAAAAATTACAGTTATTTCTTTCCCAGAGAGCTTGTGGTTGCTGGAAACAAGCAGAGAAAGCTGTAAGGTTGGGTCCATCTGAAACGAGAGAAGAAAACATAATTCTCAAGGGAGTGCCCTTTATCGCACAGCCTGTTACAGGAGGTTTCTGAGACAGGCATGAGAGATAGGAGAAATCCTATAATTGAGGTGGCACCGCGAATTTCGTCCTCACGCAAGTTATTTTGCGTGGGGATTTTTCATACAGTCGCCACGGACTAGAAGTAGAACTGAAAGGGAAATTACAATGGAACGAATCATTCATGGAGATGTCTTATCACCAATCTTGGCTTATATGCGTCTAAAGGGGCAACACAAGGTTATTTTAGAAAGTATTCCGAGAGACAAGGAAACAGCTCGTTTTTCTATCTTAGCTTATAATCCAGTTTTTGAGATTAAGTTTGAAAATGGAGTTCTCTATCAAAATGGTCAAGTGATTGATCGGGATCCCTTGGATTTCCTTTATGAAGTGACTCATAAGAGCCAGCACCATTCAGACCTACCTTTTGGTGGTGGGGCAATTGGCTTTGTGGGTTACGATATGATTTCGCTTTATGAAGAAATTGGTCAAATTCCTGAAGATACAATTGGAACGCCAGACATGCATTTCTTCGTCTATGAGAGTTACATGGTCTTTGACCACAAGAAGGAAAAAATCCATGTCATCGAGGATGCTCTTTATAGCAAGCGCAGTCAAGAAAACTTGGAAAAAGCCTTGAACCAAGTGCTTGAGGAATTACGCATTCCTGCTCCAAATGAATTTGAAGACTTGGATCTATCTCCGCTGGACTTCAAACCGCATATCGCTCCTCAGAAGTTTGAAGAAATGGTGGAAACAGCTCGTGACTTGATTCGTAATGGCGATATGTTCCAATGCGTGCTCAGTCAGCGCTTCTCAGCAGAAGTTACTGGAAATCCATTTGACTTCTACAGAAATCTCCGCGTGACTAATCCTTCTAATTACCTTTATTTCTATGATTTTGGTGATTATCAAATCATCGGTGCCAGTCCAGAAAGTTTAGTTTCAGTTAAAAATGGCATCGTGACAACTAATCCGATTGCAGGGACACGACCAAGAGGCGCTACGGATGAAGAAGACAAGACTTTGGCGACAGAACTGCTTTCGGATGAGAAGGAAACAGCAGAGCATCGGATGTTAGTAGACTTGGGACGTAACGATATTGGCCGCATCTCTGAAACGGCCAGTGTCCAAGTCACTAAGTATATGGAAGTGGAGCTTTTCCGTTATGTCATGCATTTGACCAGTGTAGTCAAGGGGCGTTTGCTTCCAGAACTCACTGCCATGGATGCCTTGAAAGCAACACTTCCTGCTGGAACCGTTTCTGGAGCACCAAAGATTCGAGCGATGAGACGCATCTATGAACTGGAAACAGAAAAACGTGGCGTATACGCAGGAGCAATCGGCTACTTGTCTGCAACGGGTGATATGGATTTGGCCATCGCCATCCGAACCATGATTCTCAAAAATAAAAGAGCCTATGTGCAGGCTGGGGCAGGGATTGTCTACGACTCTATCGCCCAAAATGAATACCAAGAAACCATTAACAAGGCTAAATCTATGACTAGAATTGGAGAACTAAGACCATGATTTTATTGATTGACAACTATGATTCTTTTACCTATAACTTGGCCCAATACATTGGGAATTTCGCAGAAGTGCAGGTCTTGAGAAATGATGATCCCAAGCTGTATGAAGAAGCTGAAAAAGCAGATGGTCTGGTCTTTTCTCCTGGTCCTGGTTGGCCAGTTGATGCTGGTAAGATGGAAGACATGATTCGTGATTTTGCTGGCAAGAAGCCGATTCTTGGGATTTGTTTGGGCCATCAAGCCATTGCCGAAGTCTTTGGTGGTAAGTTAGGTTTGGCTCCAAAAGTCATGCATGGGAAACAGAGCAATATCAGCTTTGAAGCGCCATCTGTTTTGTATCAAGGTATCGAGGATGGCCGTGCGGTCATGCGTTACCATAGTATTTTGATTGAAGAAATGCCAGAAGAATTTGAAGTGACAGCTCGTTCGACTGATGACCAAGCCATCATGGGGATTCAACACAAAATCCTACCGATTTATGGCTTCCAGTATCATCCAGAGAGCATTGGAACGCCAGATGGCTTGTCTTCTATTCGGAATTTTATCGAGAAGGTTGTAAAGTGAGGAAACTAGGATGAAAGAGATTATTGAAAAACTAGCAAAATTTGAAAATTTATCAGGTGTGGAAATGACGGATGTCATTGAGCGTATCGTAACTGGGCGTGTAACAGAGGCACAGATTGCTTCTCTTCTCTTGGCGCTTAAGATGAAGGGGGAAACACCTGAAGAACGCACAGCCATTGCACAGGTCATGAGAGGGCATGCCCAACATATTCCAACTGAGATTCATGATGCCATGGACAACTGTGGTACTGGTGGGGATAAGTCTTTCAGCTTTAACATCTCCACAACTGCAGCCTTTGTCTTGGCTGGTGGCGGTGTTCACATGGCCAAGCACGGTAACCGCTCGATTTCTTCTAAATCTGGTTCTGCAGATGTCCTCGAATCCTTGGGCATCAACCTAGACCTCAAACCAGCTGAACTAGGTAAGGTTTTTGATAAAACTGGCATCGTTTTTCTCTTTGCTAAAAATATGCACCCAGCTATGAAATACATCATGCCAGCTCGTTTGGAATTGGGAATTCCAACGATTATGAACTTGACTGGTCCACTGATTCACCCAATGGCCTTGGAAACACAGCTTCTTGGTATTAGTCGTCCAGAGCTTCTAGAAAGTACAGCTCAGGTTTTGAAAAATATGGGTCGCAAACGTGCCATCGTGGTTGCTGGGCCAGAAGGATTGGATGAAGCTGGTTTGAATGGAACAACCAAGATTGCTCTGCTTGAAAATGGCGAAATCAGCTTGTCAAGCTTTACTCCAGAGGATTTGGGAATGGAAGGCTACGCTATCGACGATATTCGTGGAGGCAATGCTCAGGAAAATGCAGAAATTTTGCTCAGCGTTCTTAAAAATGAACCAAGTCCATTCTTGGAAACTACAGTCTTGAATGCTGGTCTTGGTTTCTATGCTAATGGTAAGGTTGATAGCATCAAGGAAGGAATTGCCTTGGCCCGCGAAGTCATTGCTAGTGGCAAGGCCCTTGAAAAACTCAGACTGTTACAGGAGTACCAAAAATGAGTCAGGAATTTTTATCACGAATTTTGGAGCAGAAGGCGCGTGAGGTTGAGCAGATGGAGCTGGAGGAAATCCAGCCCTTGCGCCAGACCTATCGTTTGGCAGAATTTTTGAAGAATCACCAAGACCGTTTACAGGTAATCGCTGAAGTCAAGAAAGCTAGCCCTAGTCTGGGAGATATCAATCTAGATGTGGATATTGTGCAACAGGCCCAGACTTATGAAGCGAACGGAGCAGTGATGATTTCTGTTCTGACAGATGAAGTTTTCTTTAAAGGACATTTGGATTATCTACGGGAGATTTCCAGTCAGGTACAGATTCCAACGCTCAACAAGGACTTTATCATCGATGAAAAGCAAATCATTCGAGCTCGCAATGCAGGTGCAACAGTCATTCTGCTCATTGTGGCCGCCTTGTCAGAAGAACGTCTCAAGGAACTGTATGACTACGCGACAGAGCTTGGTCTGGAAGTCTTGGTGGAGACCCACAATCTAGCTGAACTAGAAGTGGCTCACAGACTTGGTGCCCAGATTATCGGGGTCAATAACCGCAACTTGACCACCTTTGAAGTTGACTTGCAAACCAGTGTAGATTTGGCTAAACATTTCAAAGATGATTGTTTGTACATTTCTGAATCTGCTATTTTCACAGGGCAGGATGCGGAACGAGTAGCACCATACTTTAACGGAATTTTAGTAGGGACAGCTCTCATGCAGGCAGAAGATGTAGCCCAGAGAATCAAGGAGTTGCAGATTGACAAAGGTTAAAATTTGCGGATTATCTACTAAAGAAGCGGTAGAAACAGCCGTGTCAGCAGGAGCAGACTATATCGGTTTTGTCTTTGCACCTAGTAAAAGACAGGTGACCTTGGATCAGGCTGCTGAGCTGGCAAAGCTCATTCCAGTGAACGTTAAAAAGGTTGGTGTATTTGTTTCACCGAGTCGGGCAGAACTGCTAGAAGCGATTGACAAGGTTGGCTTGGACTTGGTTCAAGTTCACGGTCAGGTAGCGGATGATTTGTTTGAGGATTTGCCTTGTGCCAGTATGCAGGCTGTGCAGGTGGATGGAGAGGGTCATGTGCCCAATTCTCAGGCAGACTATCTACTCTTTGATGCCCCTGTGGCTGGGAGTGGTCAGACCTTTGACTGGGGGAAATTGGATACGACAGGAATAGCACAGCCCTTCTTTATCGCAGGTGGGCTTAACGAAGACAATGTAGTAAAAGCAATTCAACACTTTACTCCCTATGCAGTAGATGTATCGAGCGGAGTGGAGACAGATGGACAAAAAGATCATGAAAAGATTAGAAGATTTATAGAGAGGGTAAAGAATGGCATATCAAGAACCAAATAAAGATGGATTTTACGGAAAATTCGGTGGACGTTTCGTCCCAGAAACATTGATGACAGCAGTTTTGGAGTTGGAGAAGGCCTATCGTGAAAGTCAGGCAGACCCAAGTTTCCAAGAGGAATTAAACCAACTTTTGCGCCAGTATGTGGGGCGTGAAACTCCTCTTTACTACGCAAAAAACTTGACCCAGCATATCGGCGGAGCCAAGATTTATCTCAAACGTGAAGACCTCAACCATACAGGGGCCCACAAGATTAACAATGCCTTGGGACAAGTTTTGCTTGCCAAACGCATGGGTAAAAAGAAAATTATCGCTGAAACAGGTGCTGGTCAGCACGGTGTGGCAACTGCAACTGCTGCAGCCCTCTTTAACATGGAATGTACCATCTACATGGGTGAGGAAGATGTCAAACGCCAAGCCCTCAATGTGTTCCGTATGGAGCTTTTGGGAGCCAAGGTTGAGGCAGTGACAGACGGTTCGCGCGTGCTCAAGGATGCGGTCAATGCATCCCTTCGTTCATGGGTGGCTAATATCGATGATACCCACTATATCCTTGGTTCTGCCTTGGGACCTCATCCATTCCCAGAAATCGTTCGTGACTTCCAAAGTGTCATTGGTCGAGAAGCTAAACAACAGTATCGCGATATGACAGGTCAAGATCTGCCAGATGCCCTAGTAGCTTGTGTTGGTGGTGGGTCGAATGCCATCGGTCTCTTCCATCCCTTTGTAGAAGATGAGTCAGTAGCTATGTATGGAGCTGAAGCAGCAGGACTTGGTGTGGATACAGAGCACCACGCAGCTACCTTGACCAAGGGTCGTCCGGGTGTCCTTCACGGTTCCCTCATGGATGTGCTCCAAGATGCCCATGGTCAAATTCTTGAAGCCTTCTCTATCTCAGCAGGTTTGGACTATCCTGGTATCGGTCCAGAACATTCTCACTACCACGATATTAAACGTGCCAGCTATGTCCCTGTGACAGACGAAGAAGCCTTGGAAGGATTCCAACTCTTGTCTCGTGTGGAAGGGATTATCCCAGCCTTGGAATCTAGCCACGCTATTGCCTTTGCGGTGAAATTGGCCAAAGAACTTGGACCAGAAAAGTCTATGATTGTCTGCCTATCAGGTCGTGGGGACAAGGATGTGGTTCAAGTCAAGGACCGCTTGGAAGCAGATGCAGCAAAGAAGGGAGAAGCTCATGCCTAAGACACTAACAGAAAAATTGAACGCTATTAAAGCAGCTGGAAAAGGAATTTTTGTTCCCTATATCATGGCTGGTGACCACGAAAAAGGTTTGGATGGACTCGCTGAAACAATCCACTTTTTAGAAGATTTGGGTGTCTCTGCAATTGAAGTGGGCATTCCCTTTTCAGACCCTGTTGCAGATGGACCTGTGATCGAAGAAGCTGGCTTGCGTAGTTTAGCCCACGGGACCTCTACCCAGGCTTTGGTTGAAACCTTGAAAGTCATTGAAACAGAGGTTCCGCTGGTCATCATGACCTACTTCAACCCCCTCTTTCAGTACGGTGTGGAGAACTTTGTCAAAGATTTAGCAGATACAGCGGTTAAGGGTTTGATTATTCCAGACCTGCCTCATGAGCATGCCAACTTTGTAGAACCATTTTTGGTAGATACAGACATTGCTTTGATTCCTTTAGTAAGCTTGACCACAGGGTTTGAGCGTCAGAAAGAGTTGATTGAAGGGGCAGAAGGATTTGTCTATGCCGTTGCCATCAATGGGGTGACAGGGAAATCTGGCAATTACCGTGCAGACTTGGACAAGCACTTGGCACAATTGCATCAAGTGGCCGACATTCCAGTCTTGACAGGATTTGGCGTATCTAGTCAAGACGATGTAGAACGTTTTAATGCGGTGTCAGATGGCGTTATCGTCGGTTCAAAAATCGTAAAAGCTCTCCATGAAGGAGAGCCGATTGAGGACTTTATCAAACAAGCAGTAGCTTACCAAAAATAATCACACAAGTAGCAAGTAAGAGGAAAGGCACGAAAGGAAGTCTTTCCTTTTTCTTTTGCAGGAGAAAGGCTAGAATTCCCATCGCAGAAGCAAACTGAATCAAGATGAGTAATTCGGTTGCGCTAAAGATGAGAGCACAAGAAGCTAGAAAGAGAAAATCCCCTGCGCCCATGCGAATATCGATAAAATGAGCCACAATTCCAAGAGCAAGGAAGAAGACCATGACTAGATTCCAGCCAGAGGAAGCCATGAGGATTAGGTGGAAAGTCATCCAGACCAGTAAGGGATATTCCTGATGGTGAAAGTCGTAGATGCCCAAGGTCAAACCAGCGGTGATTAGGACGACTTGTCCCAAGGAAAGCAATTCCCAAGACCAAGCCAGAAAGATGACACCTAAGCCTAGTTCAAAGAGGGCATACCAGACAGGATAAGGAGCCTTACAGTAGCGACAGCGAAAGCGATTGAAGACCTGCGAGAGAATCGGAATCAAATCTAAGGGACGCAAGGGAGTCTGACAGGAATCGCAGTGACTAGCAGGTTGGATAATGGATTGCTCTGGAAAACGGTCAATGACCAAACCAAGAAAGGAAGCGAGAATGCTCCCGACAAGAAAAAAATAAAAATCAATCATACTTATCTATTCGTAAAAAATGGGAGAAGTAGTATAATGGAGAAATATAGATAAGATGGTGAGGCAAAGATGACAATTCGTTTTGAAGAAAAGGTGAGTACAGAAAATGCTCAGCTCGTATGCCAATGGTCCAACTCCCTAGGCAAATCATTTCAAGAACAATGGATGGGACCAAGGATTTCATTTCCCTTGACCATTCAAGTTTTGCAAGAGTTGGAAGGAATCTTTTCAATCTTTGATGGACAAGAGTTTGTGGGGCTTATCCAGAAAATCAGGCTAGAAGACAGGAATCTTCATATCGGGAGATTTTTTATCAACCCCCAGAAACAGGGGCAAGGCTTAGGTAGGCAGGCTTTAAGGAAATTTGTTAGTTTGGTCTTTGAAAATGGAGACATAGATAGTATTTCTCTAAATATCTTCGAGGCAAATCAAAGAGCTCAGAATCTTTACCAAAAAGAAGGATTTGAAATCGTTCAAATAGTTGAAGCACCTGTACGAAAATACATCATGAAAAAGAGTAGATAGAAAGTAAAAAAAGTCTTTTCCTGTTTTATGTAGATGTTTACATATGAAAATTGAAGTATTTTCAAAAGCTAATTGGAGTGATTTTATTCATGATGGGAAAAAGGGTCTGGACAAAAATGATTGAGAAATAGTTGCTAAAAAAGCGTTTGCATGATACTATATATTGAAAGGAGGTGATAAGATGGTAGAACAAAGAAAATCAATTACCATGAAAGATGTTGCTTTAGAAGCAGGAGTTAGTGTTGGAACAGTTTCACGTGTGATTAATAAAGAAAAAGGCATTAAAGAAGTAACCTTAAGGAAAGTTCAAAGGGCTATAAAAACATTGGACTATATCCCTGATAATTATGCTCGAGGTATGAAAAAGAATAGAACAGAAACTATCGCTTTGATTATTCCGAGCATATGGCATCCGTTTTTCTCGGAGTTTGCCTATCATGTTGAGAAAGAGTTATTAAAATATAATTATAAATTATTTATTTGTAACGCTGATAGCGATTCACAAAATGAAATCGAATATATCGAAATGTTGAAACAAAATAAAGTGGATGGAATTATTGGTATTACATATTCTGATATTGACAAATATATTTTATCTGATTTACCGTTTGTAAGTATAGATAGACATTTTTCGGAAAATGTATGCTATGTTACTTCAGCAAATTACAAAGGAGGACAAACTGCAGCAGAGGAACTGGTTAGAAGGGATAATAAGCACCTTGCTTTTATTGGTTCAATTAATATGTATGAGAATGAGACTATACTCAGAAGTAAAGGATTCAGAGAAAAAGCTAAGGAATTAGGAGTAGATGTCTATAATTTTGAAATGAAAGAACCTTTAATAAATCCTGAAGATCAGATAAGAGTTTTTTTGCAATCTCATAAAGAAATTGATGGTATATTTACAATAAATGATATGATGGCTCTGAGAGTTATTAGTGTTATGAAAGAACTGGGGAAAATAGCACCTGATGATTACCAGATAATTGGGTTTGATGGTTTAAAAACTTCTGTCGATCAATCTTATCTAGTGTCTACAATAGTTCAAGATATTGGTATGATGGCAAAAGAATCTGTTGCAATGATACTGAAAATGATTAAGCGGGAAGAGATTCTAGAAAAACGAATCGTAATTCCCACATATTTTTGGGGAGATAAAACAACAAAAAAAATTTAAAAAGCGCTTGACAATTAATGAAAGCGCTGTTATAATATAATCATCAAATGAAACGTTTCAAAAACAGGCTAGAAGCTTGTTTAAAAAATAAATAAAAAATGAAACGTTTCAAAAAGGAGGAAAATAATGCGTAAAGGTACAATGTTATCTGTTGTTGCGGGGCTATCGTTAGCTATACTTGCAGGTTGTAGTGGAGGAACTAACTCAAAACAAGCTAGTTCTTCAAATGATATTAAAGTCTGGGTACAATTCTCTGACGAAACCAATGAAGGAAAAGCTTGGCAAAAAGTTGTTGACAACTTTAATCAATCAGGAAAAAGTAAGTACAAAGTTGTAACTGAGTATATTCCTCGTAGTGGTAGTGGTGGAGGATATGAAGACAAGGTTAATGCTGCTATCACGACTAATAGTCTTCCAGATGTTATTACCCTTGATGGACCAAATACGGCAGCTTATGCAAAATCTAAAGTGATTACTCCGCTAGATGATTATCTAAAAGATAATAATATGGATGATGTTTTGGACAGTATTAAACAACAAGGAACTTATGATGGCAAATTCTATGCATTTGGATTTTCTGAATCGAATGTTGGTGTTTATTACAACAAAAAAATGTTCAAAGAGGCCGGAATTGCGGAATCAGAGCTTCCAACGCTAGAAAAGCCATGGACATGGGACGAATTTAATACGATTGCTAAAAAATTGAAAGATCATTATAACAAACCGGCAATTGATTTTCGTATTAATTCAAACGATGAAATGTTGCCATATGCTTATATGCCGTTGATTTGGTCAAATAATGGTTCTGTCGTAAACGAAGATGGAACAAAGGCAGAAGGATACTTCAACTCCAAAGAGAGTGTAGAAGCAGTTCAATTCATTCAAAATCTTGTAAAAGAAGGTTATACAACTGTTAGTCCAGTCGAAAAAGGTTTTGAAACAGGAGAGTATCCAATGCTTTTGAGTGGTTCTTGGACGATTGCTGACATGAATACAAACTACAAAGATATTGATTTTGGTATCCTTCCTTACCCAGTATCTAGTAAGACGAAAAAATTAGTATCCCCTTCAGGTAGTTGGCAATTAGCTGTTACGACAAAATCTGATAAAAAAGAAGCAGCATCTGAATTTGTTAAATTTGCTACAAATACAGAATCAAGTGAAATTATTAGCTTGGGGAATTCGGTCCTTCCAATTCGTAAATCTACAATTGAAAATATCAAAGATAAAGTATCCGAACCAATGCGTTTCTTGATGGAACAAAATTCAAAAACAGCTCATGCTCGCCCAGTTGTCGTAGCATATCCTCAGGTTTCTCGAGCTTTTCAACAAGCAATGCAAGATATTAGCTATTATGAAGAAAATCCAAATGTGCAAAAAGTCTTGGATACTCGTACAAAAGAAATGCAAACTGCTATTGATCAGTCACTCAAATAATCTGTAAAAAGGAAGGAGGAAGGAAAACGTTTGGAACTACCTTCCCCTTTCTTGTTAGTAGATTAGTTTGATATATATATGACTAAAGGAGATGAATATGAGTAAAAAAACTATTGTGGATACAAAAAGACGTGAAAAAATAAAAGATAACATACTAGGTTATAGTTTTTTAGCTCCAGCTTTAATTTTATTAGGTATCTTTTTGGTAATTCCAGTTGGAATGGTCATTTATTACGCTTTTACAGATTATTATTTGTTGACACCAGATGAAAGAAAATTTGTTGGATTTGAGAATTTTATTCGATTAATAAAGGATCCGATTTTCTTAAAGAGCTTCTTGAATACTTTGAAATTTGTGGTTTGGATTATTCCAGTTCAATTGGGAGCAGCCTTAGGAATGGCTTTGATTGTTAATAAAAAGCGCAAAGGGAATATGTTTTTTAAAGTGGCTTTTTTTGCTCCAGTTGTCATGTCCTTGGTAGTTATTTCTATTCTTTGGCTTTATCTTTTAAATCCAAATAGTGGCTTATTAAATGCTATTTTAAATAAGGTAGGTATTGCTTCTCAACCTTTCTTGACTAGTCCTAAACAAGCTATGTATGCAATTGTTTTTGTTTCTGCTTGGCAGGGTGCAGGTTATCAGATGCTTTTATTTTTAGGAGGAATGCAGAATATTCCACAAGATGTCTATGAAGCTGCTGAATTAGATGGATTCTCAAAATGGGCTCAGTTTCGTTATATCACGATGCCCCTACTAAAACCAACAGCCCTGTTTGTATTGTTAACAACTTTAATTTCTGCTTTTAAGCTAATTGTACAACCAATGGTTATGACGCAAGGTGGGCCATTAAACTCAACAATTACTATGGTGTACTATATTTATCAACAAGGTTTTACTGATCGTCTTGTAGGATATTCTAGCTCAATCGCTTTAGTATTTACAACGTTAATTGGTATGATTAGCTTAGTGCAACGTCGCGTTCTGAAGGAGGATGACTAAGATGAAACGATTTAAACCAACAACAATCTTAGAATATATTCTGTTAACGCTATTGGCAGGACTCTTCCTTTTTCCTATGGTTTGGATGGTAGTTTCAGCCATGAAGCCAGAAGCGGATGTTTATAAAAATTTGACTAGTTGGCAAGCCTTCTTACCAAGTTTAAATCCCGCTGATTGGTTTAAACCTTATCAGGAAGTATTTGAGCGCTTTAGTATTTTTACATATCTAGGGAACAGCATTTTTTATGCTGGAACGTTTGCTATTGGTTCTATTATTGTCAATGCACTGGCCGGTTTCGCTTTTGCAAAAGTCAATTTTTCAGGTAAGAAAATTTTATTTGGTTTCTTACTTGCTTTACTTATTATTCCAGTAGAAACTGTGTTAATTCCACAATTTACCATTATCAATTCCTTAGGTTTGGTCAATAATCGTCTTGCAGTTATTATTCCAGGATTGGCGAGTGTATTTAATATTTACTTATTTAGGAATTTCTTTATTGCAATTCCAGAAGAGATTCTTGAGTCTGCAAAGATGGACGGAGCAAGTATCGTTAGAATTTTCTTTAGAATTATGCTTCCAATGTCTAAACCTGCAGTTGCTACAGTTGGCGTTTTATCATTTATTTCAAGCTGGAATGATTATATTTGGCCATTGATGGTTTTGACAGATTCTTCTAAATTTTCAATGCAGGTTGCAATTACAACTATTAATACAACTCAACCAGTTTATATCAATCAGGTAATGGCTGTATTAACTATTTCAACGATTCCGTTGATTTTGGTCTATGTAGTCGCTCAGAAATATATTGTTCAAGGTCTGGGTGGTTCCGGAACTGGAATAAAATAGGATGTACTTATGATAAATAAAACATTTACAGTAGAAAAAGCCAATCGTTTTATAGCAGAAAATAAACGTCTCGTAAATACTCAATATAAGCCTGAAGAACATTTTTCAGCTGAGATTGGTTGGATCAATGATCCAAATGGATTTGTCTATTTTCGTGGAGAATACCATCTCTTTTATCAATTCTATCCTTATGATAGTGTTTGGGGACCTATGCACTGGGGTCATGCTAAAAGTAAGGACTTGGTGACTTGGGAGCACTTGCCAGTGGCACTTGCTCCTGACCAAGATTATGACCGCAATGGATGTTTCTCAGGTTCTGCCATTGTCAAGGATGATCGCCTCTGGCTCATGTACACTGGACATATCGAAGAAGAAACAGGTGTTCGTCAAGTGCAAAATATGGCATTTTCAGACGATGGGATTCACTTTGAAAAGATTGAACAAAATCCAGTTGCAACTGGAGCAGACTTGCCAGATGAGTTGATTGCTGCTGATTTCCGTGATCCAAAACTCTTTGAAAAAGATGGACGCTATTACTCCGTAGTAGCTGCCAAACACAAGGATAATGTGGGCTGTATCGTTCTACTAGGATCCGATAACCTAGTAGAATGGCGGTTCGAATCCATCTTTTTAAAAGGGGTAGAACACCAAGGCTTTATGTGGGAATGCCCAGATTACTTTGAGTTAGATGGGAAGGATTGCCTTATTATGTCACCCATGCGTTATCAGCGTGAGGGAGACTCATATCATAACATCAACTCATCGGTTTTGTTTACGGGTAAGGTAGATTGGGGAGAAAAACGTTTTATCCCAGAATCAGTTCAAGAAATTGATCATGGGCAAGACTTCTATGCGCCTCAAACATTGTTGGACGATCAAAATCGTCGTATCCTGATTGCTTGGATGCAGACATGGGGGCGTACCCTTCCAACCCATGACCAAGAACACAAGTGGGCATGTGCCATGACTTTACCTAGAATTCTAAGGTTGGAAGATGGCAAACTAAGACAATTCCCTGTTAAAAAAGGCCAATATCAAATCCAAATAGATAAAGATTGTCATTACCACTTAGGAAATGATACAGATTATCTTGAATTTGGTTATGACAGTAATGCGCAGCAAGTTTACATTGATCGTAGCCATCTTGTTCAAAAAATTCTAGGTGAAGAAGAACAGGACACTAGTCGACGGTATGTAGATATTGAAGCTAAAGAATTGGATGTTATTTTAGATAAAAATTCCATCGAGATTTTTGTCAATCAAGGCGAAGCAAGCTTGACTGCAACTTATTACTTAACAGTGCCAGCTAAGCTATCACGAATCGATTAAAAATTAAGTTATTTCTCCTAAAGAAAAAGTTCTCTTTCTAGCAAAATGGAAAGAGAACTTTTTGTGTTTTGGGTATATAAGCTTAGTTTATAGTATTTGTAAAATTGGTGTTGGATTATGATTTAAGCTAGTTTTCTAAAGAATTTGAAAAAAATTTTATTTAAGCAAAAAAACCTTGGTTCCAAGGCTTTTCCTGTTGTATTTAGATGCCCCCTACAGGGATCGAACCTGTGACCCACGGATTAAGAGTCCGCTGCTCTGCCAGCTGAGCTAAGGAGGCAAAGAAAAAAGCTGTATTGGTGCCGAAACTTCACGGTTTGTATTGAACCCGCGCAATTAAGCAGGTGGGCAACTCGCTCTAACTGAAGCTGTTTCCGTGTGAGACGGCCTACATGCTGTTAGAAGACTTTTGTTTCCCTAATAATACAAAAAATAGTCGGTCAACACTTAAGTGTGAAGTCGTACACCACAGCGTTTCTATGTTTATATGATACCACTTTTTCGAAAAAAATCAAGAGGAAAGTGCAATTTTTTGAAAAGGATTTCAGATTTTTCGCAAACGGTCGATAGCTTCCTTTCTTTGAGCCAAAGCCCGTTCATATTTACCAGTATCTTCTGCTTGGAAATAGTGATGATTGCGAATTTTTTCTGGCAGATAGTCTTGCTTGACCCAATTTCCAGGATAGTTGTGTGGATAGAGATAGTCTTGGGCATTCCCTAGTTCCTTGCTTCCGCTGTAGTGTCCATCACGCAGGTGTCGCGGAATAGGCAAGTGCCCTGATGTTTTGAGGTCAGCAAGTGCCTTATCCATAGCTACATAGGCTGAGTTGGATTTTGGAGAAAGGGCCAAATCAATCACGACATTGGCAATGAGAATGCGGGCTTCTGGGAACCCAATCTTCTGGGCAGCATCCAGAGCAGTCACGGTATGAATCTGGGCTTCAGGATTGGCTAAGCCGATATCTTCATAGGCGATAACAGTCAAGCGACGTGCGAGACTAGGCAGATCCCCAGCCTCAATCAAGCGAGCAGCATAGTGAAGACTGGCATCCACATCTGAGCCACGGATAGACTTTTGCAGAGCTGAGAGAACATCATAGTGGCCATCTCCATCCTTATCCATAGTGATGTAGCTCCGCTGCAGGCTATTTTCCATGATGTCGAGGGTGATATGGCGGATGCCCTCGTCATTCTCAGGGGTAGAAAGAACAGCCAAGTCCAGCGAGTTGAAGGCAGAACGCAGGTCTCCGTTTGTAGAGGTTGCGATGAAATCCAGCGCATCCTCATCTAGTTCTACTGGAAAATCAAAACCACGCTCAGGGTTACTTAGAGCTATATGAAGGGCCTCTTTGACGTCTTGGTTAGACAGAGGTTCCAACTCAAAAATTTGAACACGACTACGAATGGCAGGAGTGACAGAAAAGAAAGGATTTTCAGTCGTAGCGCCAATCATGATGACTAGTCCACTTTCCAAGAGTGGCAGGAGGAAGTCTTGTTTGGTCTTATCCAGTCGATGAATCTCGTCTAGTAATAGGACGAGACCACCAGAGAATTTCGCCTCTTCCGCAATTTCTTGCAGTCGCTTTTTACTATCAACTGTCGCATTGAAAGTTCGAAAGGCATACTTGGTCGTTCCAGCGATGGCAGAGGCAATACTGGTTTTGCCGATTCCCGGAGGGCCATATAGAATCATGGAGGACAGGCGGTTGGCTTCCACCATGCGGCGGATGATTTTTCCAGGTCCGACCAGATGCTCCTGACCGATTACCTGGTCGATGGTTTTAGGGCGCATGCGAAGCGCGAGATTGTCTGGCATAGCAGTCCTTTCTAACGTGGATTTTCTGATGTATATGTGGTAAGATGGTAGTATCTATTTTAGCATATTTCCGAGCAATCGGGGCGATTTAAGAGTCGCATAGAAAGAGGACAAAATGGCAACATATGGATTTTTAGATGTTTTAGAGGAAGAGTTGGAGAAGAACTTTCCCTTTGACTTTGAGATTAGTTGGGACAAGCGTAACCACGCGGTTGAAGTGAGTTTTCTATTGGAAGCGCAAAATGCTGCAGGTGTGGAGATGGTGGATGAAGATGGAGAGGTTTCATCAGATGACATTCTCTTTGAAGAAGCAGTGCTTTTTTACAATCCTGCCAAATCAACAGTCAATGCAGAAGACTATTTGACGGTCATTCCTTACCTACCTAAAAAAGGATTTTCTCGCGAATTTTTAGCTTATTTTGCGCTATTCCTCAAAGATACTGCCGAGGTTGGACTAGATGCCCTCATGGACTTTTTGGAAGACCCAGAAGCAGAAGAATTCGTCATGGAATGGAACCAAGAAGTCTTTGAAGAAGGAAAAGTCGGCTTGGAAGAGGGGGAGTTTTATCCTTATCCGAGATATTAAATAATAAAAAATAAAGCCAAAAAGGAGAATATATTATGAAAGAACAACAGATTTTTGATAAATTAAATGAAAAATTTGTAGGCTATGACATTCGGAGAAGTCATGAAATTAGTAAAGATAACCATAATCATTTATTTGTAGATTTTGCTATTTTCCACTCTGAGAAGCCATTTGTAATATTGGAGTATAAAGAAACGTATAAAAAAGATAATGATATACTAGAGCGTATCGAATCGTATTTTCAAGTTCCAGCGTTCGTTGTGGTAATCGAAGATGGAGAGTTATTCTTTTATAAGTCTCTTAATGAGGAGCCATTGAATTTTATTGAGTTTCAGGAATCACTTCAAGAACTAACCATTGAAAAAGCGGAAAATAATTTTTTAGGAGTTGAAAATACAGAGGAAGAGATTACAGAGGATATTAGTAGTCCGTTTAACCCAGAAGATATCAGCATACAACAACAGTTGCTGTCGGTTAAATATTTGCATGAACTTCATACGGAAGATGCAATCAACTTAAGTCCAGATTTTCAACGCGGCTATGTTTGGAAAGAGAACAAGAGAAAATCACATTTAATTGAATCATTAATGTTAAGCATACCTATACCTGCATTTTACTTGTATGAAACTGGTGCGGATAGCAGTGAAGATTATGAATTTTCTGTTATCGATGGTCAACAACGCTTAACAACCATTTTTGATTTTTTAGACGATAAGTTTCGGTTATCTTCATTAGAGTATCTGGGTACTCCATACAACGGAATGAAATTTTCGGAACTTCCTCCCAAAATAAAAAGTCGAATAAACAGAACACAATTATCTTTGAATATACTTAGTTATGATTCTCCACACCGAATCATTTATGATATTTTTAAACGAATTAACACAGGAGGTAAAGCTCTTAATAATCAGGAAATGAGAAATGCAGTAAGTACAAATAATACTAGAAAATTATTGAATTTATGTACAGAATCTGAAGAATTTCTATCTGCGACTAACAGACGTGTTAAAACATTGAGATTAGATCATCATGAATTAGTATTGAGATTTTTTGCCTTTTATAGAATCTATGATTTTGAAGAAAAAAAAGTAAATTATCAGAATTCTAACATTGTTGATTTATTAAATGATGAAAATGAAAAGTTGAATAAGATAATTTCTCAAGAAACCCTTAGTCAATATTTAGAAATTTTTAAAAATTCAATGAGTAGATGTTTTGAGTTATTTGGGGATAAAGGATTTGTGAAGCTTAGCTATAATGAAGAGATAGAACAGTATGAATATTCTATGTTAATTAACAAACCACTTTTTAGTGCCTTTAGTGTTATTTTAGCAAATAGAAAATATGAAGAGTATAACTTTAAAAATTACAGTCATATTGCCCTAGCTAAACTCTCGCAAAAATTAAAAGATCCTAATAATTTTATGTCTATATCAACTTCAACGAACAGTAAAAGTAAAGTAGAAAATTATTTTAGAATGTGTCAGGAGGTTATTGACGAATGTCTATCAGAAATATAAAAATTAAAAATTATAAGTGTTTTCGAGATGAAAGTATAGATTTATCCAAGTTGACAGTATTAACTGGTAGAAACTCAGCTGGTAAATCTTCATTTATTCAAAGTCTTCTATTATATGAATTAGCTGGAGAAAAAAAGAAAATTTATACAAATAATGTATGTGGTTTAAATTTAGGTTTACCGTCTAAGTTAATTAATTTTAATGATAGTAACCTAGACATAGATAGTAGTGGACAGGAATTTCAAATTGCTATTGATGATACAATTTCTAAATTCTCTATTGAAGAGGAACGTTTTTCTGAAAATTACTTATCAACGGTAGCAAATGAAAGAAATGAGAAAACATTTTATTATATCAATGCTGAAAGGTTTGGCCCTAGAGTTTCGCAAATGATTGAAAAAACAGATGTAGAAGATGTAGGAAGTTTTGGTCAGAATACGTTGTTTGTTTTGGAGAGAGTTAATGTTAAGTATAGAGCTTTAAAATTTCCGACAGTAATGAAAAAGAGCAATGGTGGATTTAAAAATGAGTGTGAGTATTGGGTAAATAAAATTATTGATGATGTTCAATTTGAAGTTTCTGTCAATGATGACTTAGGAGTGTCTTCATTGAGGTTTAAAGAAAATGGAATAGATGTATTACCAACTAATGTTGGTTTTGGGATATCCTATATTCTTCCAATCATAGTTCAAGGGCTTTATTTATCGGTATTAAATAATGAAGATAAAAAAGAGAGAGTGCTCATTGTTGAGAATCCAGAGGCACATTTGCACCCGTATGGACAATCTCAAATTGGACAATTTTTAGCTGAATTAAGCCATAAAGGTGGGGTCCAGGTAATCGTTGAAACACATAGTGATCATGTAATTAATGGTATGAGATTATATAGTTTAAGACAAAAGTGTGTTGAATCCGATTTTAGATTATATTATTTTAATAAACAAGATGGAAGACATGAAATAATTTCTATCGGAGTCAATGAATCAGGAGAAATTATTGATTGGCCAAAAGGTTTCTTTGATCAAGCTAAAATTGATTTATTTGAAATGATGAAACATAGATTAGGAAGATAGAATGAAACATAAGATTGGTGAATTGTATGTACATACTCCTAGTGATTTTGGAGCGATTACAATGGAGAGTGACTACTCTATTTATTTGAAGGAGAATATTGAAAATTCTTCTTGTAAAATTCCCGATGAATATTATTGTGCGGAAGATGAAAATAGGAACCTCATAATTAATGTATCAAATGAATTTCTTAATCTTCTGTTACCAGAATTATATAAAAATATTGAAATAAGAAGTCGAAAAACATATAAAGAAATTGAGAGTGATTGTTATTATAAATTTTTAACAGATAGAGAGATAAAAAATTCAGTAATTAATGATGCGGAAGCAATGGAACTAGAAAAAGAGTTCATATTATCGATGCCGATGAGTGAATTTGAATCAACGCTCAAAATGCCTTATTTTGATAATTTTTTATTAGCAGAGGAAGATTTTGAGTTTGAATTTGTTAAAGGTTATTCAGCAAAGGATTATAAACAAGAAATCATACGAGTTTTATATGATTTGAATGATTTTTGTTATGGTAATAAATTAGATTCATTTATTGGGCATAGAAATGAATTAATTAATAGTTTAAAATCTTCCGTAGCAAATTGTTCAGGCATGGGAAGTGGAGAGATAAAAGAAAAATATAAAATTGGAAATCATCATTATATAATGCATTTTAAATTATTTCGACCTGATAGTAGTGTGCGTATATATTTCGATTTTAATGAATCAGCTAATAAGATTGTTTTGGGAAAGATTGGATATCACTTATAAGTAATTTAGGATTTTAGAAAGAAGATTATCATGGAAACATGGCAAGAGTTAAAAGTTACAGTTAAGCGTGAGGGGGAGGAGTTAGTTTCCAATCTCTTGATTGAGCTGGGAGCGCAAGGTGTTGCGATTGAAGATAGCATGGACTATGTGGGAAATGTAGACCGCTTCGGTGAGATTTTCCCAGAGGTCGAGCAGCAAGAAGAAATCGTTGTGACCGCCTACTACCCTGAAACGGTGGATGTGGCAGTGGTTGAGGCAGACTTGCAGGCTCTCCTAGCAGAATTAACAGATTTTATGGATTTGGGTGAGGTCAAGATGGGGACGACTGCCTTGGCTGAGGAAGACTGGGCAGACAACTGGAAGAAATACTATGAACCTGCTCGCATCACTCATGATTTGACTATCGTGCCATCTTGGACAGACTATGAGGCGACTGCGGGAGAAAAGATTATCAAGCTGGATCCAGGTATGGCCTTTGGGACAGGGACCCACCCAACTACCAAGATGAGCCTCTTTGCCTTGGAGCAGGTTCTTCGAGGTGGCGAAACGGTGCTAGATGTGGGGACTGGTTCAGGCGTCCTCTCCATTGCTACCTCGCTACTTGGTGCTAAGGAAATTTTCGCCTATGACCTAGATGATGTAGCAGTTCGAGTTGCTCAGGAAAATATTGAGCTCAACCCTGGCATGGAAAATATCCATGTAGCTGCAGGTGATTTGCTTAAGGGTGTTGAGATTGAGGCAGATGTGATTGTAGCTAATATCTTGGCGGATATCCTCGTCCATCTGACGGATGATGCCTATCGCTTGGTCAAGGATGAAGGCTACCTCATCATGAGTGGAATTATTAAGGACAAGTGGGACATGGTGCGCGAGTCAGCTGAGTCAGCTGGATTCTTCCTCGAAACTCACATGGTTCAAGGGGAATGGAATGCCTGTGTCTTTAAGAAAACCAAGGATATTTCCGGTGTGATTGGAGGCTAGCATGCAGCAGTATTTTGTCAAGGGTAGTGCAGTCTCTCCTGTCACCATCGAGGACAAGGAAACTAGCAAGCATATGTTTCAGGTTATGCGCTTGAAAGAAGATGACGAGGTAACCTTAGTCTTTGAGGATGGCATCAAGCGCTTGGCGCGCGTGCTGGATGTGGAAGCTCGTCAGTTTGAGTTGGTCCAAGAATTGGCTGACAATGTGGAACTGCCGGTCCAAGTGACCATCGCATCCGGCTTTCCTAAGGGGGACAAGCTGGAGTTTATCACTCAAAAAGTTACCGAACTGGGTGCCAGCCAGATTTGGGCCTTCCCTGCCGATTGGTCCGTTGCTAAGTGGGATGGCAAGAAATTGGGTAAAAAGGTTGAAAAACTAGAAAAAATTGCCCTTGGAGCAGCAGAACAAAGCAAGCGTAATGTTGTTCCAAGTATCCAGCTTTTCGAGAACAAAGCTGACTTTCTAGTCCAACTAGACCAGTTTGACTCTATCGTAGTGGCTTATGAAGAGTCGGCCAAAGAAGGAGAAGCCGCTGCGCTTCTGCAAGCAGTCACTGGTCTTGAAAAAGGAGCCAAACTGCTCTTTATCTTTGGTCCAGAAGGTGGTCTCTCACCTGCAGAAATTGAGAGTTTTGAAGCTAAGGGAGCAGTCTTGGCAGGACTTGGCCCTCGTATCTTGCGAGCAGAAACAGCACCACTTTACGCCTTATCAGCCCTTAGTGTTTTATTAGAATTAGAGAAATAAGAGGAAGAAAATGGAACAAAAACACCGTTCAGAATTTCCAGAGAAGGAACTTTGGGATTTAACAGCCCTATACCAAGATCGTGAGGATTTCTTACGTGCGATCGAGAAGGCTCGTGAAGACATCAACCAGTTTAGCCGTGATTACACGGGCAATCTTCATACTTTTGAGGATTTTGAAAAGGCCTTTGGGGAATTGGAACAAATCTACATTCAGATGAGCCATATTGGTAACTATGGATTTATGCCTCAGACGACAGACTATAGCAATGACGAATTTGCCAACATTGCCCAAGCTGGGATGGAATTTGAAACAGATGCCAGTGTAGCCTTGACCTTCTTTGACGATGCCTTGGTGGAAGCTGATGAGGAAGTCTTAGACCGTTTGGGTGAATTACCTCACTTGACGGCAGCCATTCGTCAGGCCAAAATCAAAAAAGCCCACTATCTAGGGGCTGATGTGGAGAAGGCCTTGACCAATCTCGGTGAAGTTTTCTACAGTCCACAGGACATTTACACTAAGATGCGAGCTGGGGATTTCGAAATGGCCGACTTTGAAGTCAATGGCAAGACCTACAAAAACAGCTTTGTGACCTATGAGAATTTCTACCAAAACCACGAGGATGCTGGGGTTCGTGAGAAATCTTTCCGTTCCTTCTCAGAAGGACTCCGTAAGCACCAGAATACAGCTGCAGCAGCCTATCTAGCTCAGGTTAAGTCTGAAAAACTTTTAGCTGATATGAAGGGCTACGACTCAGTCTTTGATTATCTTCTAGCTGAGCAGGAAGTGGACCGTGCTATGTTTGACCGCCAGATTGACCTTATCATGAAGGACTTTGCGCCCGTTGCTCAGAGATACCTCAAGCATGTTGCTAAGGTCAATGGTCTTGAAAAGATGACCTTTGCAGACTGGAAATTGGACTTGGATAGCGCCCTTAATCCTCAAGTGACTATTGACGATGCCTATGATTTGGTCATGAAGTCGGTAGAACCTTTGGGGCAAGAATATTGTCAGGAAGTTGCTCGCTATCAAGAAGAGCGCTGGGTGGACTTTGCTGCCAATAGTGGCAAGGATTCTGGTGGCTATGCAGCGGACCCATATCGCGTTCATCCATATGTCCTCATGAGCTGGACAGGCCGTTTGAGCGATGTCTATACCTTGATTCATGAAATCGGGCATTCTGGTCAATTCATCTTTTCAGATAATCATCAAAGCTACTTTAATGCCCACATGTCGACCTACTATGTTGAAGCGCCGTCAACCTTAAATGAATTGCTCCTCAGTGACTACTTGGAGCACCAGTCTGACGACCCTCGTCAAAAACGCTTCGCTCTGGCTCACCGTTTGACAGATACCTACTTCCATAATTTCATCACCCACCTCTTGGAAGCAGCCTTCCAGCGTAAGGTGTATACATTGATTGAAGAAGGGGAGACCTTTGGAGCAAGCAAGCTCAACAGCATTATGAAGGAAGTCTTGACAGACTTCTGGGGCGATGCCATTGAAATTGACGACGATGCAGCTTTGACTTGGATGCGCCAAGCTCACTATTATATGGGCTTGTATAGTTACACCTACTCAGCTGGACTTGTGATTTCGACTGCAGGTTACCTTCATCTGAAACATTCAGAAACTGGAGCTGAAGACTGGCTAAATCTCCTTAAATCAGGTGGTAGCAAGACACCGCTTGAGTCAGCCATGATTATCGGAGCTGATATTTCAACAGATAAACCACTCCGTGATACTATCCAGTTCTTGTCTGACACAGTTGATCAGATCATCGCCTACAGTACCCAGTTGGGAGAGTAAATTAAAAGAGTCTGGGACAAAAGTCTAACCTTAAATATAAAAAGCGAACAAAACGAGTTATCTGACATTCAGAATTCTGTCTTGTTCGCTTTTTTTCTAATCTATCGATTTTAAAAATTTATAATAAAGAATTCCTAAAATCAAAATTTTTTGTCCTGGCCTCTTAAATTATCCCCAAAAGCTATCTTCTTCAGCTTGATCTGAAGAGAAGAGCCAAACTTCTTTGATTTTTCCGTCTTCAATGCGGAAGAGGTCAATCCCGTTCATATTGAGTTCAGTACCATCAGCACGTGTTCCAAGAAAAGTAACATTAGCTGCGATTAAATCCTCATTGTCAGAAACCCAATTTGTTACCACCTTAAAAGTTCCATTAGTTTTCTCAGCAAATGTAGCCAAGTGAGGTCCTAGCTTGTCCTTACCAACAACTGTACCAGATATACTATGAGTACCAGGTTGATGCCAGATAATATCATCTGCCATCGTTTCAAAGACACCAGGAAAGTCACCAGCAATTAAAGCTTGGTTATAAGCGTTGAAAATTTCTAAGTTTGTTGACATATCTATTCTCCATTTCTTTTTTATGATATAATTGTAACAGTTACAAACAAAAAAACAAGTAGACACTTTTTCGATAGCTAGTATCAAAAGTGGTACTTTTATTGATACTAAAAGATAAATTTTTTTAAAAAAATAGAAAGAAGATATTTTATGACAAATAAAGTGAGTGAGTATGGTATTTGTCCATTTGCGACAACGCAGAGGGTTTTAACGGGGAAATGGGCACTGGTAATCATTTATCAGTTGAGTACGGGTACCAAACGATTTAAAGAATTGCAGAGATTATTGCCTGGGATTACTCAAACTATTTTGACCCGTCATCTCCGTCAATTAGAAAAGGATAAGATTGTTCAACGAAAGGTCTATGCCGAAGTTCCCCCACGAGTTGAGTACAGCTTAACCGAAATGGGGCAGGAATTCAGAGTTGTTTTAGATGCTGTCGAGAAATGGGGTCTAGATTATATCAAGTTGCTAGAAATGTAGAGGTATTGACCATGTATCAAGAGTTACTTAGAAAAATAGCAGAAGAAAAACCAAGTTATCGTGATGAAGAAATCCAGTGGTTGCTTGACCATTTGGGAGATCCTTCTCCAGAAATTCGTGATGACCTTGTTTTTACAAGCTTTGCTAGAGGGATTCAGGAAGAGCTATTTACACAGGAACAATTTCATTTCATTGCTGAGGTTGTCTTAGCTGATGGAGGACTAGATAAAGAAATTGATAAGGTAGGTCTGCCAACCCTTGAACGTTCTTTTAGGGCGCTTATTTATGCAAATCTCTTGTCTGCAGATGCCAACCAGCAATCGATTTTTTATCAGGGATTAAAGGCAGAGATTCGTAATGTCCTTTTAAATCAAGGTTTGTACTATCTTTCAAAAGAAAAGGATACAAGGGGTTTTTCAAGTCAGTATGGTTGGGTTCATGCTTTTGCACATGGAGCTGATTTACTGACAGAGGTGGTTTGTCATCCAAACTTTCCTAAAAACAGAGTTCATGAAGTATTTGAGATACTTGGCCAACTATTTAAAAGAGTTTCGATTCGCTTTACAGATGATGAAGATTGGCGTTTAGCAAGAGTGGTCTATGAACCTATTTTACAAGGGAAGTTGGAGCAAGAGCAAGTAGCTTCTTGGATAAAAGCTGTTGACTTTCCGATAGAAGAAAGGGAGGATTTTTATAAATTTTCCAACTTCAGATCCTGTCTGTTGGAAGTTTATGTCCAACTTGACCAGAGAAATAGTTTACAAGATGACTTGAAAGAAGCTATCCAGTCTTTTCAATACTAGGGATAAGCTAATATTATTTATTGAAAGAGTTTCTATTGTATCCTCCTAACTAATAATGAAAACTAATAAAAGAGGTTGAATCATTTTCCAACCTCTTTTCCTGTATCTTAATGGAATTGCATACCACCATCAACGATAATGGTTTGTCCTGTAATGTAGTTTGAATCTGGTCCTGCAAGGAAGCTGACAGCAGCAGCCACATCTTCTGGTTCAGATAGACGTTTTAGGGTAATATCTTTTGCAAATGTCTGCATACCCCATTCGTCATCTTTTCCTGCATTTTTACCGACTTCATGAGCGATATCGTACATCATTGGTGTTTTCACAATACCTGGTGCGTAGGCGTTAACAGTGATGCCTGAATCTGCTAAATCACGTGCTAATGTTTGCGTAATTCCGCGGACAGCAAATTTAGTCCCACCATAAACAGTTAGATTTGGATTACCGACTACACCAGCTTGAGAGGTTGCGTTGATAATTTTACCTCCGTGGCCAAGTGCTTTAAATTGTGCTTGTGCAGCCTGTGAACCCCAAATGACACCACCAACGTTGATACCGAAAGTGCGTGTAAATTGTTCCTCAGTAATTGTATCAAGAGGAGTAGTGGGAGCAACACCAGCGTTATTTACGACAACATTCAAATCACCAAAATGGTCAACAACCTTTTGAAATGCTTGTGCAACTTCGGCCTGTTTCGAAACATCGGCCACGACAGCAAAGGCATTTTCAGCTGATAATTCGGCAACAGCTTTTTCAGCTGTTTCGGGATTGTAGTCTAAGACTCCTACCTTAAAGCCATCTTGAACCAATCTTTTTGCGATTGCAAAACCGATTCCTTGACCTGCACCTGTGACAATAGCAACTTTAGACATATGATTCCTCCTTGGTATCCACGATACCATTCAAACGTTCATAAAAGAACAGCAAAGTTGTAAAATTAGTTCAAATTAGGGAATGAATAACTAATTAGAACTATATTGACATTATATAACTTTAGAAAAAATGTTTCAAATAAATGCTACCGTTTTTATAGAATTCTATCCTGAAAATTTCCAATCAATTTTCTTGAAACCCTTTCCCTCTTTTGATAGACTAGTATCTAGTTTTTGAAAAAAGGAGAAAGAAAATGAAAAAATTTGTTGCTGAGTTAATCGGTACGTTCATGCTTGTGTTCATCGGAACAGGAGCTGTTGTTTTTGGAAATGGTCTTGAAGGTCTTGGACACCTTGGAATCGCCTTTGCCTTTGGTCTGGCAATCGTAGTTGCAGCCTACTCAATCGGAACTGTTTCAGGTGCTCACTTGAACCCAGCTGTTTCTATTGCTATGTTTGTTAACAAACGTTTGTCATCAAAAGACCTTGTCAACTACATCCTTGGACAAGTAGTTGGAGCTTTCCTTGCATCTGGATCTGTACTCTTCCTCTTGGCAAATTCAGGTATGTCAACTGCAAGTCTTGGTGAAAATGCCTTGGCAAACGGTGTAACTGTCTTTGGTGGTTTCTTGTTTGAAACAATCGCAACCTTCTTGTTTGTTTTGGTTATCATGACTGTAACATCAGCAAGCAAAGGTAATGGCGCAATCGCTGGTTTGGTGATTGGTTTGTCATTGACAGCTTTGATTCTAGCTGGCTTGAACATCACTGGACTTTCAGTAAACCCAGCACGTAGCTTGGCACCAGCTGTCTTGGTAGGTGGTGCAGCCCTTCAACAAGTTTGGATTTTCATCCTTGCACCAATTGTTGGTGGAGTTCTTGCAGCCCTCGTTGCGAAAAACTTCCTTGGAACAGAAGAATAATTGAAACTCAAAAAGCCTTGCTCCTCATCTTGAGGAACAGGGTTTTTTCGTATGATACTCTTCGAAAATCTCTTCAAACCACGTCAGCTTCACCTTGGATTATATATGTGACGGACTTCGTCAGTCTTATCTACAACCTCAAAACAGTGTTTTGAGCTGACTTCGTCGGTATTATCTACAACCTCAAAGCAGTGCTTTGAGCAATCTGCGGCTAGCTTCCTAGTTTACTTTTTGATTTTCATTGAGTATGAGTTTAACGATTGTCAATTTTCTCTGGATAAAGATCGTGTTGGAAGAGGCGTTGTTCTGCCAAGCCTTCATACTTAGTTCCTGGCTTACCGTAGTTGTAGTAGGGGTCAATTGAGATGCCACCGCGAGGAGTGAATTTTCCCCAAACCTCCAAATAGCGAGGGTCTAGCAAGTTGACCAAGTCTTTACCGATGGTGTTGATACAGTTTTCGTGAAAATCTCCATGATTTCGGTAACTAAAGAGGTAGAGTTTGAGGGATTTTGACTCAACACAGAGCTTGTCAGGGATGTAGGAAATATAGATAGTTGCAAAGTCTGGCTGAGCAGTGATGGGGCAAAGTGAGGTAAATTCAGGGCAGTTGAACTTGATGAAATAGTCATTTTCCACATGACGATTGTCAAAGGATTCGAGGACATCTGGTTGATACTCGAAAATGTAGTTGGTTTCTTTGTTGCCTAGTAGGCTGAGGTTTTTCATTTCTTCTTGTTGTGACATAATTTTTTCTTTCTAATCTTAAACACCACGTTGGTTATCGTAGAGGAGGGTATGGAGTTGAGGAAGGACGCGGACATTGCCCCAGCTATCGTCGGCAGCGATGCGTTCCCAGAGTTCTTTGAGGCGGTCCAGTTGGTCTTGGACAATATTGCCTCTAGTCTTGGGTTCAGGATTTCCTGCTGATAAAAAGAGAACATCTGGTTGGTAGCGTTCTTGTATTCCTCTGGCAAAGGCCAAATCTGCATCGTCAAAGACAGGGATTTTAAAGGTGACCTTATCTGGATCCAGTTGGGAAACGATAAAGTCCAAGGTCTCAAAGTTGACTTCCATCTTGGATGAAGGAGGTTTGGGGCTCAGAGTGACCTGGTCAATATCTTTTAACCAATTTTGCCAGCGAGAACCTTGAGTCTCGACAGCAAGGGTGACACCGCGTTCCTTGAGTTTGGTGACGAGTTCGGCCATGTTAGCTGCTAGGATAGCAGGATTTCCCCCAGATAGGGTTACATAGTCGTAGCTCCCCAATTTATCCAAGGCAGCAATGACCTCATCAGCTGTCATACGAGTCGGTTTTTCAGAGCCATCCCATGTAAAGGCAGAATCGCACCAGTCGCAGTGGTAGTCGCAACCTGCAGTGCGGACAAACATGGTTTTCTGCCCGATAGCACGGCCTTCGCCTTGAAAGGTTGGACCAAAAATTTCCAGAACTGGTAGTTTGAGGACACGTTCCCTAGTCATCTAACCACTCCCGTCTAAACTCCGCAAAGGCAGTCGGAGTCTCATAGAGGCGAACGTATTCCAAATGGAGACCGCGCTCGTCTGGCAACTCTTGGTTCATGGTTTGGAAAATCCAGTAAACCATATTTTCAGCAGTCGTGTTCATATAGGGCAGGGTTTCATTGAGATAGCGATGATCCAAGTGGGGCTCTAAGTAGTTCTTGTAGATGGCTTTGATGTCTCCAAAATCGTAGGTCATACCCCGTTCATCTAAAAATCCACTGACAGCAATCTGCAGATGATAGGTGTGGCCGTGCAGGGATTTGCATTTTCCCTCATAGTGAAAGAGGTGGTGGGCAGCATCAAAGGTAAATTCTTTTGATACCAAGGTTCTGTGAGGATTGTAGACAAGAGACTCCCCGGTTTCCTGTTTGATTTCTTTGGGTGCAAAAAACATTAGGCCTCTCCTTTCTGTGAGAGATAAACATCCAGACCATGTTGACGTAGGTGGCAGGCTGGGCAATCTCCACAGCCACTTCCGATAATCCCGTTGTAGCAGGTTAAGGTCTTTTCACGAACATAGTCAAAGGCACCGAGTTGGTCGGCTAATTCCCAAGTTTCAGCCTTGTCTAGCCACATGAGAGGTGTTTGGATAACAAAGTCGTAATCCATAGCAAGGTTGAGGGTAACATTGAGAGATTTGATAAAGACATCCCGACAATCGGGGTAGCCTGAGAAGTCTGTCTCGCAGACACCTGTCACGATGTCTGTAATGCCTCGTTGCTTAGCAAGGACTGCCGCAAAGGACAGAAAGAGGTGGTTGCGACCGTCAACGAAGGTATTGGGAACCTCACCCTCTTTTTGTTCGATTTCCAAATCAGAGGTCAAGGCATTCTCAGTGATTTGCCCCAGCAGAGACATATCTAGGATATGATGACGAATCCCTTGTTCCTTAGCGATTTCTCTAGCGACTTGAATTTCGAGATGATGGCGTTGGCCGTAGGCAAAGGTAACGGCTTCGACTGTTTCATAGTGTTCTTTAGCCCAAAAGAGGCAGGTTGTAGAATCTTGACCGCCACTAAAGACGACCAAGGCAGATTGACGTTTCATAGTACTCCTTCCAAAATGGGAAATGTTCAGAGCACGCAAAAAGCTCCCATGAGGGAGCTAAAAAATACCAAGTCAAGGTTTTTTTTAGCGATGGCGTGTCCCAAACATCGTAATATTCTATCTACAGTCTAGCATATTTTTTGAAAAATGGCAAAGGGCAAGAAAAAAGAGACCAAAGAAAGTACTTGGTCTCTAGTGCGATTAGCTCAATTCAGCAACGATGGCCTTGATTTGTTCTGCTGTGTGAACACCAGCAACTTGTTTGACAACTTGGCCGTCTTTTTTGAAGAGAAGAGTTGGGATAGACATGATTCCAAAAGCACGAGCTGTGTTTGGATTTTCATCAACGTCCATTTTAACGATTTTCAAGACATCTTCTGAAAGTTCTTCAGACAATTTATCCAAGATTGGACCTTGCATACGACATGGACCACACCAAGTTGCCCAGAAGTCTACCAAGACCAAACCGTCTTTTGTTTCTTGTTCGAATGTTGCATCTGTAATTGCTTTTGCCATTGTATTTCTCCTTTTTTAGTTATATTGGCTTAAATCTTGTTTCTTGAGATAGAAGAAGATGTCTCCATAAGTCCCATGGTAGTCCAAATCATGACCCTTATAAGTCAATTTTTGGACAGGGTAGTAGTCTGCGACGCCGATAAGGCAAGCTTGCTGCGAACGATCAAAGTCTTCATAAGACTCGAAAGTCACAGTTCTTTCGTTCTTGCTGGCATCTAAATAGGTGATTTCAATCATGTTTAAAACTCCTTTGTTTAATGATGACTTTATTTTACTCCTTGTAGAAGAGAATGTCAAGAAAAATGATTGCGCACGCAACTTTTTTCTAAAATCATCTCAAATCAAGAAATCCAAACCAGTTTCCAAGCTTGCTTCGACAGCCTTTTGTAGCGAGGTCAGTGTCTTTTGCCCATCACTTGTCAGGCAGATAAAACTAGAGCGTCTATCTTGATGGCAACACATGCGACTGAGCAGACCGCAATTTTTAGCTTCCAAACGAGCCACCATCCGAGAAACAGCGCTCGGGCTCAGATGAAGCTTATCTGGCAGGTCAATCTGGCGTAGAGATTTTTCTTCAGCCAAGTCCAGATAGTAGAGCAGGTAAAACTCTTTCAAGGTCAGACTTTGCTCGCTCTTCTGGGCAATGGTCTCTTCCAAGAGACTTTCAATTTCTTTCTGACGCCGATTGAAGTCAAACCATTTTTCCAAATAGGTCATAGTATCTCCTTTCTTTTTAGAGTTGTAAATAGAAGAAAGTCCATTTACGGACAGTCTCTGCATCACAAGATGATTGTGCATGCAATAATTATACTACTTTTCAAAAGAGCTAGCAAGTTCTGTTTTTTAGTGGTTTTCTTTTTTACTGTCCATATTTTTGGTAAAAATCAACTTTTACTTGGATGAAGGTTTTGGCTTCACGTAGGAGTTGAAGAAGGGTGGCACGGGTTTCAAATTCGTCTCTTGTCTTGGGCAGACTGCGGTTCCGGAAGACTTCCAGATAGCGTTCAATTTCATCTAGCAAATCAGAAGCAGGATTGGTCTGGCTTAGTTGACTAGCAATTTTTGAAAAGAGTTGGGCCAAAATCAGGCTTTCACTGGCAGCTAGGTGACAGGTGTTGATTTGGTGGGCCATATTTCGCAGGATACGACTTTGTCGCTGTCTCATCTCAAAGTAGTGGATATGGTAGTCGGTTTGGTGAAAGAGGTGGTCAGAGTGATCCAAATAGACCAGTCTGAGTGCTTCTTCTAAAAGCGTGTCTAATTCTTCCACCAGCTGTGCTCGGTTGCGTCCATCCCCTCTGGATAAATAATATTTGAAGCGCTGGAGGATATCTTTTAGCTTTTCTTCTACCAGCGTGTGGTAGTGCTGGATTTCCTCTTCTCGTGAAGGCATGTAGAGATTGACCAGTAAGGCAAATCCTGTACCGATAGCAAAGAGAAGGAATTCATTGACTAGAAGGTCTGGAGAGGTTGACTCTTGAATCAAGAGATGGCTAACCAAAACCGTGCTTGGTGTGATACCAATTTCCCAGCCCATCTTGTAGGCTAGGGGCACATAAAGGGCTAGGTAGAGGCCAAGGCTCCAGATATGAAATCCGCTCAAGTGAAAAGCCAAAACCCCGATAACCAGAGCCAGAAGCATGGAAAAGAGCCGATTGCGGGCCAGTTTTAAGGTACTTCTACGCGTATCAGATAGGCTCAAGAGAGCGATAATTCCGGCCGAAACTGCTGAGGAAAGATTGAGAAAATAAGCAAGCAGGCAGGCAAGGCAGGTAGCTAAGATGAGCTTGGTCGTACGTTGGCTAATAGACATAAAAATTTCCTGATAATACTCAATGAAAATCAAAGAGCAAACTAGGAAGCTAGCCGTAGGCAGTACTTGAGTACGGCAAGGCGAAGCTGACGTGGTTTGAATTTGATTTTCGAAGAGTATAAGTTAGAATAAAAGAGCAAAAGACAAAACCTGAGCAGGCTTGCCTTTATGAGTTATTTTTTACGGGCTGCTGCGTATTCGGCAACGGCGGTAAAGAGGACATCTGTAGAAGAGTTAAGGGCTGTTTCACATGAGTCTTGGATGACCCCAATCACAAAACCAACTCCGACAACTTGCATGGCAATATCGTTAGAAATACCGAAAAGACTACAAGCAACTGGGATAAGAAGGAGGGAACCTCCGGCAATACCTGAAGCACCACAGGCTGAGATAGCTGCTACTACACTGAGGACAAAGGCTGTCGCAAAGTCAACAGGGATTCCAAGAGTATTAACTGCAGCAAGGGTCAAAACGTTAATGGTAATCGCTGCCCCTGCCATGTTGATAGTAGAACCAAGTGGGATAGAAACAGAATAGGTATCTGGGTTGAGTCCAAGGTCATGGCAGAGTTTCATGTTGACAGGAATGTTAGCCGCAGAACTACGAGTGAAAAAGGCTGTCACACCGCTGACACGAAGGCAGTTCCAAACTAGAGGGTAAGGATTGCGTCTCATAAAGAAGAAGGCAATCAAAGGGTTGACCACAAGGGCAACAAAAAGCATAGTCGTTACTAATAGAACCAATAAAATACCGTAGTTGGCAAGGCTTCCGATTCCCTTGTCAGAAATGGTTTTAAAAACAAGACCAAGGATACCAAATGGGGCTAGGTTAATGATCCATTCGACAATTTTAGAAGTCACGTCAGCGATAGTTTTTAGTAATTCTTTACTATTTTTACTGGCTTCTCTCATGGCAATCCCGAAAACAACTGCCCAAGATAGGATACCGATGTAGTTGGCAGTAATGAGGGCATTGACTGGATTGTCAACCAGTTTGAGCAAGAGGTTGCTGAGGACCTGCCCAATCCCATCTGGTGGTGCAATTTCAGTATTGGCACTATTTAGGGTAATTTCAACAGGTACGATGAAACTTGCTAGTACAGCGATAAGAGCAGCAGCGAAAGTCCCTAGGATATACAAGAAAATAACAGTTTTCATATTGCTATCTTGCCCCTTTTGATGTTGGGAAAGGGCATTGGCAACGAGGGCAAAGACTAGGATAGGAGCAACAGCTTTTAGACCTCCGACGAATAAATCCCCGAGTAGACCAATTCCTGAGAGATTAGGAAGGGTCAGTCCTAGGATTCCCCCACAAAGCATACCAATCAAGATACGCTTGACAAGGCTTGCCTTATTCCAAGCATGAATGATTCTTTTCATAATAATCTCCTTTTTATGTAGTGATTATGATTATAGTATAAATGATAGACAAAATCAAGAATTTTCTGTCTATTTTTTGAATATTTATGGAGAATGAGACTGATGAAAATATGGTATAATGAAATAAAGGAGTTTTATATGCAAAAATTTATTCAAGCTTATATTGAAAAGCTAGATGTGACAACCATTATCGAGAATATTCTAACCAAGGTCATTTCTCTTTTACTGCTTTTGATTGTATTTTATATTGCTAAAAAAATGCTTCATACTATGGTTCAGAGAATTGTCAAACCTTCTCTAAAAATGTCTCATCATGATGTCGGGCGCCAAAAGACTATTGCGCGTTTACTAGAAAATGTGTTTAATTATACGCTATATTTCTTTTTACTTTACTGCATTTTGTCGATTTTAGGCTTACCTGTATCTAGTTTGTTGGCTGGAGCTGGGATTGCTGGGGTGGCCATTGGGATGGGAGCCCAAGGTTTTCTGTCTGATGTCATTAATGGCTTTTTCATCCTCTTTGAACGTCAACTGGATGTGGGAGATGAGGTCGTTCTGACAAATGGTCCTATTACTGTATCGGGCAAGGTCGTCAGCGTGGGAATTCGTACGACCCAGCTTCGTAGTGAGGAGCAAGCCCTTCACTTTGTCCCTAACCGAAATATCACAGTTGTTAGCAATTTCTCACGCACAGACTAGACCTGTTATTTTAAGTAATTTGTGGTACAATAGAAAGAGTTTAATTTTAATAAAGGAGAAAAGATGGTTTTAGAAAAGCAGTTGGGCAATGGTTGTACCTGGATAGACCTTGATGTGGATAAGATTAAAAATATGGAAGATCTTTCTGACATCTATGGATTGGACAAGGAAACCATTGAGTATGCTCTGGATAGAAATGAACGAGCTCATATGGATTATAACCGTGAAACGGAGACGGTAACCTTTATTTATAATGTTCTTGATTTAGAAAAAGACAAAGAATATTATGAAGCGATTCCGATGACCTTTATCGTTGAAAAACAACGAATGATTACCATCAGCAACCATAAGAATGCTTATGTCATTGATCAGATGTCAGCTTATCTGGATAGCCATGAGTCGCTTTCTATTTACAAGTTTCTCTTTTCTGGTTTAGAGATTATCAGTAACGCTTATTATCCTGTCATTGAAGAGATGGATAAAAGTAAGGACGAAATTAGTGCCTTGCTACGTCAAACTACAACAAAGAAAAATCTCTTCGCCCTCTCTGACTTGGAGACTGGTATGGTTTACTTGACAGCAGCAGCAAAACAAAATCGACTCCTCTTGGAACATATCCAGGGCCATGCTCTTTATCGGAGATTTAATGATGTCGAACGAGAGCAGTTTGATGATGCCATGATTGAAGCCCATCAGTTGGTGTCTATGACAGACTTGATTTCTCAAGTCTTGCAACAACTCTCAGCTTCTTACAACAACATCCTAAACAATAACTTGAATGATAGTTTGTCAATTTTGACTATTATCTCCGTCTTACTAGCAGTACTTGCGGTTATTACAGGTTTCTTCGGAATGAATGTTCCTCTACCATTTACAGAAGAGCCAAATGCTTGGATTTATATCTTAATGGCTAGCTTGATTTTATGGGCAGCCTTATCTCAATGGATGAAGAAAATTACTAGAAAATAAAAGAGAAGGAGCCAGAATGGCGATTGAAAATTACATGCCAGATTTTGCTGTGGAAGCAGTTTATGATCTGACAGTCCCAAGCCTGCAGGCGCAGGGAATCAAGGCTGTTTTGGTCGATTTGGACAATACTCTCATTGCTTGGAACAATCCTGATGGTACGCCAGAGATGAAACAATGGCTACATGACCTTCGGGACGTGGGTATTCGCATCATTGTGGTATCAAATAACACCAAAAAACGGGTCCAACGTGCAGTTGAGAAGTTTGGGATTGATTACGTTTATTGGGCTCTGAAGCCCTTCACATTTGGAATTGACCGTGCCATGAAGGAATTCCACTATGAGAAAAGTGAAGTGGTCATGGTTGGCGACCAGCTCATGACAGATATACGAGCAGCTCACCGTGCTGGCATTCGCTCGATTTTAGTCAAACCCTTGGTCCAACATGACTCGATTAAAACGCAGATTAACCGAGCTCGTGAGCGTCGTGTCATGCGAAAAATCACTGAAAAGTACGGACCGATTACATATAAAAAAGGAATTTAACTATGGAAGAAATTCTCTGTATTGGTTGTGGAGCAACCATTCAGACGACAGACAAGTCTGGTCTTGGTTTTACCCCCCAGTCGGCACTTGAAAAAGGTTTGGAGATTGGCGAAGTCTATTGCCAACGCTGTTTCCGTCTCCGTCATTACAATGAAATCACGGATGTCCAGTTGACAGACGATGATTTCCTCAAGCTCTTGCACGAGGTGGGAGACAGCGATGCCTTAGTGGTCAATGTCATTGATATCTTTGATTTTAATGGCTCTGTCATCCCAGGCTTGCCACGCTTTGTATCGGGCAATGATGTCCTCTTGGTGGGAAATAAAAAAGATATCTTGCCCAAGTCTGTTAAACCAGGCAAGATTAGCCAGTGGCTCATGGAACGTGCCCACGAAGAAGGTCTTCGTCCAGTCGATGTCGTCCTAACTTCAGCCCAAAACAAACATGCCATTAAGGAAGTCATTGACAAGATTGAACACTACCGTAAGGGCCGCGATGTCTATGTGGTCGGTGTGACAAACGTTGGAAAATCAACTCTAATCAATGCCATCATCCAAGAAATCACGGGTAACCAGAATGTCATCACGACTTCACGCTTCCCAGGGACAACCTTGGACAAGATTGAGATTCCTCTTGACGACGGATCTTATATCTACGATACGCCGGGAATCATCCACCGTCACCAGATGGCCCACTACTTGACGGCTAAAAACCTCAAGTATGTCAGCCCTAAAAAGGAAATCAAACCTAAAACCTATCAGCTCAATCCTGAACAAACCCTATTTCTAGGTGGTCTCGGACGATTTGATTTCATTGCGGGAGAAAAGCAAGGTTTCACAGCCTTCTTTGACAATGAATTAAAACTCCATCGTACCAAGTTAGAAGGTGCTAGTGCCTTTTACGATAAGCACGTCGGAAGCCTTTTGACACCACCAAATAGCAAGGAAAAAGAAGATTTTCCAAAATTGGTCCAACATGTCTTTAATATCAAGGAAAAGACAGACCTAGTCATCTCAGGCCTAGGCTGGATCCGCGTAACAGGCACCGCCAAAGTCGCCGTCTGGGCACCAGAAGGCGTTGCCGTCGTCACACGAAAAGCAATAATTTAAAACAAAATCACTGAGCGAACAAAGTGAGCTCATAAAAAGATAGTTATTGCCGTGGTGTTTTGCCAATCTGTAGATTGGCAAGGGGCATAATTGAGACCAAGGCTCAATTGTGAGGTCAGGAAATCCATTTTTCAAAGATGAGATCTTTGGAAAATTAGTTCCGACCGTCCCTCACCACCTAAAATAACTATCAAAAAACAAGGAAGAAAATTATGTCATTAACATCAAAACAACGTGCCTTCCTCAACAGTCAGGCACACACCCTCAAACCCATCATCCAAATCGGGAAAAATGGACTCAACGACCAAATCAAAACCAGCGTCCGTCAGGCTCTTGATGCCCGTGAATTGATCAAGGTTACTCTTTTGCAAAACACCGATGAAAATATCCACGAAGTAGCTGAAATTTTGGAAGAAGAAATCGGTGTGGATACAGTCCAAAAAATCGGACGCATCTTGATTTTGTTTAAACAATCCAGCAAGAAAGAGAATCGCAAGATTTCTAAAAAAGTCAAAGAAATTTGACCCCCATACTCCAAACAACTGTTTTTTACAGAGAAATAAAGGAGACTAGCCTATGGCAATCGAATTATTGACTCCCTTTACTAAGATAGAGTTGGAGCCAGAAATCAAGGAGAAAAAACGCAAACAAGTTGGGATTTTAGGGGGGAATTTTAACCCTGTTCACAATGCCCATCTTATTGTTGCGGATCAAGTACGCCAGCAGTTGGGATTGGACCAGGTTCTGCTCATGCCTGAATACCAACCTCCTCATGTAGATAAAAAGGAAACCATCCCTGAACACCATCGTCTCAAGATGCTTGAGTTGGCGATTGAGGGGATTGAAGGACTAGCCATTGAAACCATTGAGTTGGAGCGCAAGGGCATTTCTTACACCTACGACACCATGAAGCTTCTAACTGAGAAGAATCCAGATACAGATTATTATTTTATCATCGGTGCCGACATGGTGGACTATCTGCCCAAGTGGTACCGAATTGATGAACTGGTAGATATGGTTCAGTTTGTGGGAGTTCAGCGCCCACGCTACAAGGCAGGGACTTCCTATCCAGTTATCTGGGTGGATGTACCTCTCATGGATATCTCATCCAGCATGGTGCGTGACTTCCTTGCCCAAGGACGGAAACCCAACTTTCTCCTACCTCAGCCAGTGCTAGACTATATCGAGAAGGAGGGGCTTTACTGATGGCCTATCAAGACCATATCAACTGCTCTCGTGAGGCTTTGTTGGAAAAAATGGCAGAGCTTCTACCTGAGAAACGTCTAACCCATTGTCTAGGTGTGGAGCGTGCCGCTATGGAATTAGCTCAGCGATTTGGAGTCGATACCGAGAAAGCAGGTCTAGCAGGCCTTCTTCATGACTATGCTAAGAAGTTGTCAGATCAGGAATTTCTGGATTTGATTGACCGTTATCAGCTAGACCCTGACCTCAAAAACTGGGGCAATAATGTCTGGCATGGTATGGTCGGAATTTACAAGATTCAAGAAGACTTGGATTTGCATGATTCTGAAATTATACGAGCCATTGAAATCCATACAGTTGGGGCTGGTCAGATGACAGATCTTGATAAGGTCATCTACGTCGCAGACTATATCGAGCACAATCGAGCCTTTCCTGGAGTAAATGTGGCGCGTGAGATTGCAAGTCTATCGCTTGATAAGGCAGTGGCCTATGAAACATCTCGTACCGTAGAGCATCTAGCTCATCAGGGATTCCCCATCTATCCCCAAACTCTTGAAACCTATAACGCCTTTGTGTACTATTTGAAAGAGGACTAAATGAACGAAAAAGAATTACTAGAACTAGTCGTGAAAGCGGCTGATGAGAAACGTGCGGAGGATATCCTCGCACTTGATGTACAAGATTTGACTAGCGTGACGGATTACTTTGTTATTACTAGTTCAATGAATAGCCGTCAGTTGGATGCTATCGCTGACAATATCCGTGAAAAAGTAGCGGAAGCTGGTTTTAAAGGCAGCCATATCGAAGGCGATGCAGCTGGGGGATGGGTCTTGCTAGACCTCGGTGCTGTCGTTGTGCATATCTTCTCAGAAGAAATGCGTGCCCACTATAACCTAGAAAAACTATGGCATGAGGCAAATTCAGTAGATATTTCAGAAGCTCTTGCTTAGAAGATGAACTTAGTTGTAGTCAACTGGGTTTCTTTGCTTATTTTAGAAAATTGGATAGAAAGGTGAGGGCGAGTGGTGTTTGCCATGTAGGCTCTTGGTATCATGATTATGGCAACTTATGAAACTTTTGCGGCGGTCTATGATGCGGTCATGGATGACAGTTTATACGACAAATGGACTGATTTTTCGCTGCGTCATTTGCCAAAAACTAAGGAGAGAAAGAAACTCTTGGAATTGGCTTGTGGAACAGGTATCCAGTCTGTTCGCTTTTCTCAAGCTGGTTTTGATGTGACTGGGCTTGATTTGAGTGCGGATATGTTGAAGATTGCTGAGAAGAGAGCTTCTTCAGCCAAACAAAAGATTGATTTTATGGAAGGCAATATGCTGGATTTGTCTAAGGCAGGTCAATACGACTTTGTCACGTGTTACTCAGACTCAATCTGCTACATGCAGGATGAGGTGGAAGTAGGGGACGTCTTTAAGGAAGTGTATAATGCCCTCAACGAAGACGGAGTTTTCATCTTTGATGTGCATTCGACTTACCAGACGGATGAGGTTTTTCCAGGCTATTCCTACCATGAAAATGCGGAAGATTTCGCTATGCTTTGGGACACCTATGAGGACGCGGCGCCTCACTCCATCGTGCATGAGCTGACTTTCTTTGTCAAGGAGGCTGACGGCTCCTTTAGTCGTCACGATGAGGTGCATGAGGAGCGGACCTATGAAGTCTTGACCTATGATATTTTGCTGGAACAGGCTGGATTTAAGTCTTTCAAACTCTATGCAGACTTTGAGGACAAGGAGCCGACAGAGACAAGTACCCGTTGGTTTTTTGTCGCGCAGAAGTAGGAGATCACTATGACCATCACAGGTATTATCGCGGAGTTTAATCCTTTTCATAATGGGCATAAATACCTGCTGGATCAGGCTGAGGGACTGAAAATCGTAGCCATGTCTGGAAATTTCATGCAACGTGGAGAGCCTGCTATCGTTGACAAGTGGACACGGGCCCAGATGGCACTGGAAAATGGAGCGGATCTGGTAGTGGAATTGCCCTTTTTAGTCAGTGTTCAGGCTGCGGATTTCTTCGGTCAAGGAGCTGTGGATATCTTGGCTCGGTTGGGCATTGATACTTTAGCTTTTGGGACAGAGGAAGTTCTGGATTACCAGAAAATCGCTGACTTATACACAGAGCAAGCTACTGAGATGGAGAAATTTGTGGAAAATCTGCCAGATGCCCTCTCCTATCCACAGAAAACCCAAGCCATGTGGCAGGAATTTGCAGGTCTTGATTTTTCAGGCAATACGCCTAATCATGTCCTTGCTCTGGCCTATGCCAAGGCAGTTGCAGGACGTAAAATCAAACTGCATCCAATTCAGCGTCAGGGGGCAGGTTATCATTCTGTGGACAAGGATGTGGACTTTGCCTCGGCAACAGCCCTCCGTCAGCACCAGAAGGACCAAGATTTCTTAGAACGCTTTATGCCTTCTGTTACCCTTTTTGAGCAGGCCAGTAAGGTGAACTGGGAAGACTATTTTCCCTTGCTCCATTATCAAATCTTGTCCAATCCAGACCTAACCACTATCTATCAGGTCAATCAAGAAATGGCAGTGCGCATCAAGGAAGCTATCAAAAAAGCTCAGTCTGTTGACGAATTGGTCGAGGCGGTTGCGACCAAACGCTACACCAAGGCGCGTGTCAGACGCCTCTTGACCTATATCTTGGTGCAGGCTAGAGAAAATGACTTGCCAGAATCCATTCATGTCCTTGGCTTTACTGAAAAAGGCAGGCAACACCTCAAGTCCTTGAAGGGACAGGTCAATCTAGTCAGCCGAATTGGCAGAGAACCTTGGGATGCTATGACCCAAAAAGCAGACCAGATTTACCAACTAGGAAATCCAAGTATAGCAGACCAGAATTTTGGAAGAGTGCCGATAAGAATAGAAACAAACTAAGTCTACTGAAAGGTGGACTTTTTGAGATTTTTTACGAATAAATAGATAGAAAAGAAAATCTTGTACAAGTTCCTGACAAATTCTTTCTTTTCGTGTATAATAGTGGAAAAGAGGTAAAACGAGGTATGGTTATGGAAGCAGTTCTTTACTCAACATTCCGAAATCATTTAAAAGACTACATGAAAAAGGTAAATGATGAATTTGAGCCTTTGACGGTGGTCAATAAAAATCCAAACGAGGACATTGTAGTTCTTTCAAAGAGCGAATGGGACAGTATTCAGGAAACCTTGAGAATCACTCAAAATAAGGAGTTATCAGATAAGGTTTTGCGAGGAATGGCTCAAGTCCGTGCTGGAAGTACTCAGATCCATGTTATTGAGGAGTAAGAAATGCTGCTCAAGTTTACAGAAGATGCCTGGGCAGATTATTGCTACTGGCAAACTCAGGACAAGAAAACGTTAAAAAGAATCAATAAACTAATCAAGGATATTCAACGTGATCCCTTTACAGAAATAGGTAAGCCAGAACCACTCAAGTATGACTACCAAGGAGCCTGGTCACGTCGTATCGACGCAGAAAATCGCTTGATTTATATGATGGATGGGGATAGCGTGGCTTTCTTGTCTTTCAAAGATCATTACTAAGTCTACTGTGAAGTAGGCTTTTTCTCAAATCTTTACTAAACTAGGATTTCTAAGAAATAGAGATTACGCTAATAAATTAAAGGTAATTAAACTCCAATTTCCCCAAAACATATTCTATTTTAGGTTTGTGAAAATCACTTTTTTATGGTAGAATGTAAAAGAATGTATGTCATTCGGAATAACAATAAAATGAGGTAAAAACATGGAAATCATGTCGCTTGCGATTGCTGTTTTTGCCGTCATCATTGGTTTAGTCATTGGATATGTCAGCATCTCAGCTAAGATGAAATCATCTCAGGAAGCTGCAGAGTTGATGCTTTTAAATGCTGAACAAGAAGCAACTAATTTACGTGGACAAGCTGAGCGTGAAGCAGATTTACTTGTTAATGAAGCCAAGCGTGAAAGCAAGTCTCTTAAAAAAGAAGCACTATTGGAGGCCAAAGAAGAAGCCAGAAAATACCGTGAAGAAGTGGACGCTGAATTCAAATCAGAACGTCAAGAACTCAAACAAATCGAAAGTCGTTTGACAGAGAGAGCTACTAGCCTCGACCGTAAGGACGACAATTTGACGAGTAAAGAACAAACACTTGAACAAAAAGAACAAAGTATTTCTGATAGAGCGAAAAACCTTGATGCGCGTGAAGAGCAATTAGAGGAAGTCGAAAGACAAAAAGAAGCAGAGTTAGAGCGTATTGGTGCCCTGTCTCAGGCAGAAGCACGAGATATTATCTTGGCTCAGACAGAGGAAAACTTGACCAAGGAGATTGCTAGCCGTATTCGCGAAGCTGAGCAAGAGGTTAAGGAACGTTCTGACAAAATGGCCAAGGACATCCTGGTTCAAGCTATGCAACGTATCGCTGGTGAATATGTAGCGGAGTCAACAAACTCAACGGTTCATCTGCCAGACGATACTATGAAGGGACGCATTATTGGTCGTGAAGGTCGTAACATTCGTACCTTTGAAAGTTTGACAGGGGTTGATGTCATTATCGACGATACACCGGAAGTGGTAACCTTGTCAGGATTTGACCCGATTCGTCGTGAGATTGCCCGTATGACTATGGAAATGTTGCTCAAAGATGGTCGTATCCACCCAGCTCGTATCGAAGAGTTGGTTGAGAAAAACCGTCAAGAGATTGACAATAAGATCCGTGAATACGGTGAGGCAGCGGCCTATGAGATTGGTGCGCCAAACCTTCATCCAGACTTGATGAAGATTATGGGACGTTTGCAGTTCCGTACTTCTTATGGACAAAATGTCTTGCGTCATTCGATTGAGGTTGCTAAGTTGGCTGGTATCATGGCGAGCGAACTTGGTGAAAATGCGGCTCTTGCCCGTCGTGCTGGATTCCTTCACGATATCGGGAAAGCCATTGACCGCGAGGTTGAAGGTAGCCACGTTGAAATCGGTATGGAATTGGCCCGTAAGTACAAGGAACACCCAGTTGTAGTGAATACGATTGCTAGTCACCACGGCGATGTAGAACCTGAAAGCGTCATTGCAGTGATCGTTGCTGCGGCAGATGCCTTGAGTGCAGCCCGTCCAGGTGCTCGTAGTGAGTCTCTTGAAAGCTACATCAAGCGTCTTCATGATTTGGAAGAAATTGCTAACGGCTTTGAAGGGGTACAAACTAGCTTTGCCCTTCAAGCAGGTCGTGAAATCCGCATCATGGTCAATCCAGGACAAATCAAGGACGACAAAGTCACAATCTTGGCTCATAAAGTTCGTGAGAAAATTGAAAACAATCTCGATTACCCAGGAAATATCAAGGTAACCGTGATTCGCGAGCTTCGTGCAGTAGATTATGCTAAATAATAAAAAACTGAGGTCAGTGCAATCTGACTTCAGTTTTTTTGAATAAATTATTTGAAAATAATTCGTTATATTATCGAGGTGAAATCTCAATTGGGGATATATAGATTAAATCTTGAGTAGAGTTATAATTTCCGATTTTTGCTTTTATATGTATATTCTGCCCTATCTTAATATCGTCACCATTAAATGAATTAAATATAGGGTTTGATATTATAGTAATTTGAGGAATTTTGAAATTAGGACCTGAAGCTTCATCAGGATGATAATCTCCAGAATGTATGAGAACATCATACTTTGATTTTAATTTGGATAGATAGGCAATATTTCCATCGAATTCAATAGTTTGATTTTTATGTTTTTTAACAAAATCTATTATTGTGTTTGAATCTTCAGTCTGCAATAGTGCTTTAAATTCCTCATTATTTTCAGTCGTGATTACAGCTGATTGAGCTGGACTTGTTGATGAGTATTCGGTAGAACTTGATGAGGTACTAGTTGAACTAGAGGAAATAGATGTAGAACTTTGTGATGTAGATGATGCCTCATTTGTTTTTTCGACGGATTTTTCCACAATGGAACTAGTTTCTGTAGATGTAGAAGTAGGAACAGAAGTTGACTTATCTGAGTTTCCTCCAAATAGAACCAACAGAAGAATAATAAATATTACAGCAACACCAATTAAATATGGAATTAGTTTTTTTACCTTTAATTCCAGTGGGCTTAATGGTGTAATTTCAACCTCAGCTTCTTTTTCAAAAAAACCAAATACTCCAGCATTTCCTTCTTCAATAATATTGATTTTAACCTCATTTTTTTTGAGATTGAGTTCATACAAGCCATTTTCAATAGCTTCATCGATATTTTTTCCTTTATAAATTGGCATAAATCTCTCCTTTTATATTAGTAGTTTCATTATCTCTTAAATGGAATAAAAAGGCAAGTCTTTTTTAAGGGGGCTACCTTGTATAAATCATAGATTATCATAGATTATGCTAAATAAATAAGAAAGAGCAGTTGAAAAATTACTGCTTTTTTGTTACACTAGATAGAAAGACTGTAAAGGATAATCTGGCTTTTGCCATTATTCTAGAGAAATGTTATTTCACAGACTGACTAAAAGGAGACACAATGGCAGACCGAGGCTTACTAATCGTTTTTTCTGGTCCTTCAGGGGTTGGAAAAGGAACGGTTAGAAGAGAGATTTTTGAGAGTTCTGAAAACCAATTTCAATACTCTGTATCGATGACGACACGTGCACAACGTCCTGGAGAAGTGGACGGTGTTGACTATTTCTTCCGTACTCGTGAAGAGTTTGAAGAGCTGATTCGTCAAGGACAGATGTTGGAATACGCAGAATATGTCGGCAACTACTATGGAACTCCTCTGACCTATGTCAATGAAACCTTGGACAAGGGAATCGATGTTTTCCTTGAAATTGAAGTTCAAGGTGCTCTTCAGGTCAAGAAAAAGGTTCCAGATGCTGTCTTTATCTTCCTAACACCACCAGATTTGGATGAATTGCAAGATCGTTTGGTAGGACGTGGAACAGACAGTGCAGAAGTAATTGCCCAACGAATCGAAAAAGCCAAGGAAGAAATTGCTCTTATGCGTGAGTATGATTATGCGATTGTCAACGATCAGGTGCCCCTAGCTGCTGAGCGTGTCAAACGTGTGATCGAAGCAGAGCACTTCCGTGTGGATCGTGTCATTGGTCACTATCAGGAGATGTTACCGAAATCTCCAACTACCCGATAAAATTTAGAAAATAGGTACAAGCAAATGATGTTAAAACCCTCTATTGATACCTTGCTTGACAAGGTTCCTTCAAAATATTCACTCGTAATCTTGGAAGCAAAGCGTGCCCACGAATTGGAAGCAGGTGCGCCAGCAACTCAAGGTTTCAAGTCTGAAAAATCAACTCTTCGCGCTTTAGAAGAAATCGAATCAGGAAACGTTACAATTCACCCAGATCCAGAAGGAAAACGTGAAGCAGTGCGTCGCCGTATCGAAGAAGAAAAACGCCGCAAAGAAGAAGAAGAAAAGAAAATCAAAGAGCAAATTGCTAAAGAAAAAGAAGATGGTGAAAAAATTTAAGGTTGGGGGGACTCAATCTTATTTTTTCTATTGCAAGAATGTACTGACAAGGAGGAGGTGAGAAGATGGCTATAGCCAAGATTATTGTAGATGTGCCCTTGATGCAGACGGACCAGCCCTATAGTTATAGGATTCCTGAGGAATTTGAGGGAATGCTAGAAGTTGGGATGCGGGTTCATGTGCCTTTTGGTAAGGGTAATCGCCTGATTCAAGGGATTGTGCTTGGTTTGGAATCCCAATCAGATGAAGAAGAGATTGAGCAAGATTTAAAAGATATTGCCGAGGTACTGGATTTTTCTCCTGTTCTCACGCAAGAACAACTCTGGCTGGCTGAGGAGTTACGCAAATCTGTCTTCTCCTACAAAATCTCTATCCTAAAGGCTATGTTACCAGGATTTCTGAACTCCAGCTATGACAAGATTCTCTATCCTCTGGCAGGCCTAAGTCAGGAAGACCGAGAGCGCTTGTTTGGTTCAGAAGATTCGCTAGCCTTTTCTTCTCTAGATTTAGCTAAGCAAGCTGAAATGATGCGTTTGACTAGAAAAGGCTTGCTTGGTCTAGAATATCAGGCGATTGATCAAAAGAAGGTCAAGACCCAGTCTTGGTATGAGGTGAATCTTGCTCAATTAGAAGATGTAGAGATTTCTACACGTGCTAAGAAAAAGTTGGAACTGAGAGACTATTTACTGTCTCATCCTGAGAGTGCTTCCTTGGCTAGTTTGCTAGAGTTCTATTCACGGGAGCAAGTCAACTTCTTTGTGGAACAAGGTGCTGTGACCATAGTCCAAAAGGAAGTTCAACGCTCGGCTGCTTATTTTGAAGGCATTGAAGCAAGTCAGCCTTTGGAATTGAATCCAGAGCAAAGACAGGCGCGTGATGCGGTTGTGAGTGCTATTGGCAGTCATCAGCCTCCCTTCCTCCTTCAAGGGATTACAGGAAGTGGGAAGACCGAGGTTTACTTACAAATAATCCAAGGAGCTTTGGATAAGGGGAAAACAGCCATCTTGTTAGTGCCTGAGATTTCCTTGACTCCACAGATGACGGAGCGTTTTATTGCTCGTTTTGGTGAGAAAGTGGCCATTCTTCACTCAGGCTTATCCAATGGTGAAAAGTATGATGAATGGCGCAAGGTCGAGCGTGGAGACGCTCAAGTTGTTGTTGGTGCCAGATCGGCCATCTTTGCTCCGCTGAAAAATCTAGGTGTTATGATTATCGATGAGGAGCACGAAGCGACTTATAAGCAAGACAGTAATCCCCGCTACCATGCTAGAGATGTGGCTCTTTTACGTGCCCAGTACAATCAAGCTGCCTTGGTCCTTGGGTCTGCAACACCAAGTCTGGAAAGCCGTGCGCGAGCTGGCAAAGGCGTCTATCAACACTTACGTCTGACCCAACGGGCCAATCCTTTGGCTACAATCCCTGAGGTTCAAGTGATTGACTTTCGAGACTATATCGGACAAAATGAGACGTCAAACTTTACACCTCCCTTGCTAGAAGCCATCCAAGACCGTCTGGCTAAAAAAGAGCAGGTGGTTCTCATGCTCAATCGCCGTGGTTATTCTAGCTTTGTCATGTGTCGGGAGTGTGGGACGGTGGATACTTGTCCCAACTGTGATATTTCTCTAACATTGCACATGGATACCAAGACCATGAACTGCCATTATTGTGCTTTTTCGAAAGACATTCCTCAAGCCTGTCCTAACTGTAAGAGCCGTAGCATTCGTTACTACGGGACGGGAACTCAGAAGGCTTATGACGAGCTAGCAGAACTCTTTCCGCAGGCCCGTATTTTGCGCATGGATGTGGATACAACGCGTAAGAAAGGCAGTCACCAAGCTCTGCTTGACCAGTTTGGTCGAGGGGAAGCAGATATTTTACTAGGAACTCAGATGATTGCTAAGGGATTGGATTTTCCCAATGTGACTCTAGTCGGAGTTCTAAATGCGGATACGGCCTTAAATCTGCCTGATTTCCGTTCTTCTGAGAGAACCTTCCAGCTCTTGACTCAGGTGGCAGGTCGAGCAGGTCGGGCTGAAAAAGCTGGTCAGGTTTTGATCCAGTCTTACAATCCGCAGCACTACGCTATTCGATTTGCAAAAGACCAGGACTACGAAGGCTTTTACGCTTATGAAATGGGAATCAGACGGCAACTTGGTTATCCACCTTACTATTTCACCATTGGCATTACCCTTTCTCACAAGAAAGAAGAAGAGGTGGTCAAACGTGCCTATGAAGTTATGAACATTTTGCGCTCAGGCCTGTCTGAAATCAGTAACATCCTTGGGCCAACGCCCAAACCGATTGCTCGTACCCACAACCTCTATCATTACCAGATTTTAATTAAATACCGTTTAGAAGATAAGCTGGGGCCGACTCTAAATCAGGTTCTGGCCCTGACTCAAGAACGGGAAAATAGTGAGCTCCGTCTCAGCATTGACCATGAGCCACAGCAATTTTTATAAGAAGGAGAAGATATGACAAAATTAATCTTTATGGGGACCCCCGACTTTTCAGCAACAGTTTTAAAAGGGCTTTTGACAGATGATCGTTACGAAATTCTAGCCGTTGTGACCCAGCCAGACCGTGCTGTTGGTCGTAAAAAAGTGATTCAGGAAACCCCAGTTAAACAAGCTGCCAAAGAGGCAGGACTTCCTATCTACCAACCTGAAAAATTATCTGGAAGTCCAGAGATGGAAACTATTATGCAGCTAGGAGCAGATGGAATTGTGACTGCTGCTTTTGGGCAGTTTCTCCCAAGTAAGCTCCTTGATAGTATGGACTTTGCTGTCAACGTTCACGCTTCTCTTCTTCCAAAACACCGTGGTGGTGCGCCTATCCATTATGCCTTGATTCAAGGGGATGAGGAAGCTGGTGTGACCATTATGGAAATGGTTAAGGAAATGGATGCAGGGGATATGATTTCTCGTCGTAGCATTCCGATCACAGATGAGGACAATGTCGGTACCTTGTTTGAGAAATTGGCGCTAGTTGGTCGCGATTTGCTTTTGGATACTTTGCCTGCCTACATTGCTGGGGAAATCAAACCAGAACCGCAGGATCCAAGTCAGGTTACCTTCTCGCCAAATATCAAACCCGAGGAAGAAAAGTTGGATTGGAATAAAAGCAATCGTCAACTCTTTAACCAAATCCGAGGCATGAACCCCTGGCCTATTGCTCATACTTTCCTTAAGGGCGACCGCTTTAAGATTTATGAAGCTCTACCAGTAGAAGGTCAGGGAAATCCAGGAGAAATCCTCTCTATCGGCAAGAAAGAATTGATTGTCGCAACGGCAGAAGGAGCTCTATCCCTCAAGCAAGTGCAGCCAGCTGGTAAGCCTAAGATGGATATTGCTTCCTTCCTCAATGGAGTTGGACGCACATTGACAGTAGGAGAACGATTTGGTGACTAAAGTAGAAACGGCTAGAAGTTTAGCCCTAGCAGTGCTAGAGGATGTTTTTATCAACCAAGCATACTCAAATATTGCCCTAAATAAGCATCTAAAGGGAAGTCAACTTTCGGCAACAGACAAGGGTTTGGTGACCGAGCTAGTCTATGGAACGGTAGCCCGTAAACTGACTCTGGAATGGTACCTATCCCACTTTATCGAGGACAGAGATCAGTTAGACAGCTGGCTTTATGTCCTGCTTCTCATGAGTGCCTACCAGCTCCGCTATTTGGACAAAATTCCAGATCATGCTGTGGTCAACGAAGCAGTGGAATTGGCCAAAATCCGTAAAAAAGGCAGTGAAAAATTGGTCAACGCCCTCCTTCGCCGTATCTTGCGTGAAGGCTGGCCAGATATTGCTAGCATCAAGCGAAAAAACAAGCGTGATTCCATTGCCTATTCTCTCCCAGTTTGGCTAGTTGCCAAGCTCAAAGAAGAATACGGCGAAGAGCGAGCGCAATCTATTTTTGAAAGTCTTTTGGTGCGCAACAAGGCCAGTATTCGTGTGACTGATTTAAGCAGAAAAGAGGAAATCCAAGCCTTGTTGGAGGCGAATAATTCCCTTTTAGCAACCACTGGTCTGGTTAAGGAGCAAGGGCATTTTGCAGGCCATGATTTGTTTGCGGAGGGAGCTATTACCATTCAAGACGAGTCTAGTCAGCTGGTTGCTCCGACGCTTGATTTACAAGGTGATGAGCGAGTGCTTGATGCCTGTGCGGCTCCGGGTGGGAAAACAGCCCATATAGCCTCTTATCTTACGACAGGTCAGGTTACTGCTCTGGATTTATATGACCATAAGTTGGACTTAATCCAAGAAAATGCCCAACGTCTGGGAGTTGCAGATCGGGTTCAAACGCAAAAATTAGATGCCAGAAAGGTGCATGAGTTTTTTAGTCAAAATTCCTTTGATAAGATTTTAGTGGATGCTCCCTGTTCAGGAATCGGTCTTTTACGCCGAAAACCAGATATCAAATACAATAAAGAAACGGCAGATTTCGCGTCCTTAAAGGAAATTCAGCTAGAAATATTAGGTAGTGTTTGTCAAACACTAGGCAAAGGTGGTATAATAACTTATAGTACCTGTACTATTGTCTCAGAGGAGAATTTTCAAGTCGTTGAGGCGTTTTTAGAAAGTCATCCTGAGTTCGAGCAGGTAAGACTAGAACATGAATGTAAGGATATCATGAAAGACGGCTGTATCCTCATTACACCTGAATTGTATGGAAGTGATGGATTCTTTATCAGTCAATTTCGCAAGATATCTAATTAGGAAGGAACTGACACATGGAAATTTCATTATTAACAGATGTTGGTCAGAAACGGACAAATAACCAAGACTATGTCAACCACTATGTCAATAGAGCTGGGCGTACTATGATTATTTTAGCTGATGGGATGGGAGGTCATCGCGCAGGGAATATCGCTAGTGAAATGGCGGTAACAGACCTAGGTATAGCTTGGGTTGACACCCAAATCGATACAGTCAATGAAGTGCGTGAATGGTTCGCCCATTACCTAGAAATTGAAAATCAAAAGATTCACCAGCTTGGTCAGGATGAAGCTTACAGAGGCATGGGAACTACTTTGGAAGTCCTTGCTATTATTGATAATCAGGCTATCTATGCTCATATTGGTGATTCGCGTATCGGCTTGATTCGTGGAGAAGAATACCATCAGTTGACGAGCGACCATTCTTTGGTCAATGAATTGCTCAAGGCTGGTCAATTGACACCAGAAGAGGCAGAAGCTCATCCGCAAAAAAATATTATCACCCAGTCTATTGGGCAAAAAGATGAAATTCAGCCTGATTTTGGGACAGTTATCCTTGAGTCAGGCGACTATCTCTTGCTCAATAGTGACGGCTTGACCAACATGATTTCAGGTAGTGAGATTCGTGATATTGTAACCAGTGATATTCCTTTGGCAGATAAAACGGAGACACTTGTTCGTTTTGCTAACAATGCAGGAGGTTTAGACAACATTACGGTTGCCCTTGTTTCTATGAACGAGGAGGATGCAGAATGATCCAAATCGGCAAGATTTTTGCCGGACGCTATCGGATTGTCAAACAGATTGGTCGAGGAGGCATGGCGGATGTCTACCTAGCCAAAGACTTAATCTTAGATGGGGAAGAAGTGGCAGTAAAGGTCTTGAGGACCAACTACCAGACGGACCCGATAGCTGTAGCTCGTTTTCAGCGTGAAGCGAGAGCTATGGCAGATCTAGACCATCCTCATATCGTTCGGATAACAGATATTGGCGAGGAAGACGGTCAACAGTATCTTGCAATGGAGTATGTTGCTGGACTTGACCTTAAACGCTATATCAAGGAACACTATCCTCTTTCTAATGAAGAAGCCGTCCGTATCATGGGACAAATTCTTCTCGCCATGCGCTTGGCCCATACCAGAGGAATTGTTCACAGGGACTTGAAACCTCAAAACATCCTCTTGACACCAGATGGGACTGTCAAGGTTACAGACTTTGGGATTGCAGTAGCCTTTGCTGAGACGAGTCTGACTCAGACTAACTCGATGCTGGGTTCGGTGCATTACTTGTCACCAGAGCAGGCGCGTGGCTCTAAGGCGACTGTACAAAGTGATATCTATGCCATGGGGATTATTTTCTATGAGATGCTGACAGGTCATATTCCTTATGACGGGGATAGTGCGGTGACCATCGCCCTCCAGCATTTCCAAAAGCCCCTGCCGTCCGTTATTGCTGAGAATCCATCTGTGCCCCAGGCTTTGGAGAATGTTGTTATCAAGGCAACTGCTAAGAAATTGACAGATCGCTACAAATCAGTAGCTGAAATGTATGTGGACTTGTCTAGTAGTTTGTCTTATAATCGTCGCAATGAACCAAAGCTGGTCTTTGATGATGCGACTAAGGCGGACACCAAGACTCTACCAAAAGTATCCCAGAGCACCTTGACTTCGATTCCTAAGGTTCAAGCGCAGACAGAACACAAACCAATCAAAAAAACAAGCCAGGCTGTGACAGAGGAAACTTACCAACCACAAGCACCGAAAAAACGTAGATTTAAGATGCGTTACCTGATTTTTTTGGCCAGCATTGTGTTGGTGGCAGCTTCTCTTATTTGGATACTATCCAGAACTCCTGCAACCATTGCCATTCCAGATGTGGCAGGTCAGACAGTTGCGGAAGCCAAGGAAACCCTCAAGAAAGCCAATTTTGAGATTGGCGAGGAGAAGTCAGAGGCCAGTGAAAAGGTGGAAGAGGGGCGGATTATCCGTACAGATCCTGGCGCTAGAACTGGTCGAAAAGAAGGAACGAAAATCAATTTGGTTGTCTCATCAGGCAAGCAATCTTTCCAAATTAGTAATTATGTCGGCCGGAAATCGACAGATGTTATAGCAGAACTCAAGCAGAAGAAGGTTCCTGAAAATCTCATCAAGATTGAGGAAGAAGAATCAAGTGAGAGCGAAGCAGGAACCGTTCTCAGACAGAGTCCAGCTGCCGGAACAACCTATGATTTGAGCAAGGCCTCAACGATTACCTTAACCGTTGCTAAGAAAGTAACTAGCGTTGCTATGCCAAGTTATATAGGATCTAGTCTCGAATTTACTAAAAACAATCTCGTTCAAATTGTTGGGATTAAGGAAGCCAATATTGAAGTTGTAGAAGTGTCGACAGCTCCTGATGGAACTGCTGAGGGGACTGTTGTAGAGCAAAGTCCAAAAGCAGGTGAAAAGGTTGATTTGACTAAGACGCGTGTCAAGATTTCAATCTACAAACCAAAAACACCGCCGTCAACGTCATCATCAGCACCAGCCCAACGTGGAAACCAAGGTTCTACTACGACACCAAGTCAGGGGAACCAACAAGGAAATCAACGAGAGAATTCACCTGCTACTACTCAATCAAGTAGTGAAGGGAACCACGAAAATTCTCGTAATTAAACGAATCTTTGTCATGTTTTCATGGCAAAGATTTTTTTTGAGTCCGGATTTGTGATAGAATAGAAAGAGTTGATAAAAGGAGGAAAGCATGGAAGAATCAAGAGAATTAAATGCCGTCATCGATGTGATTATGCTAGCAGGAACCATTCTCCTCAAAAGTGGTTCAGAGATTCATCGTGTAGAAGATACCATGATTCGGATTTCGCATTCGCAGGGGATTGTGGATTGCAATGTCCTTGCCATGCCTGCCGCTATCTTTTTCTCGATTGAAAATACCAATATTTCGCGCATGAAGCGCGTGACTTCCTCTTCTTATAACATTGAAAAAGTCTGCGATGTGAACCAGATTTCTCGTCAACTGGTTGGGGGGCGGATTGATTTAGAAACGGCCTTCAAGCAATTGACGGCCTTGCAAGCCCAACCCCTTCCCTATACTAAGTTGCAGGTAACTTTGGCTGCGACCTTAAGTGCCCCTTTCTTTTCAATTATGTTTAGTGGAAATATCTACGACGCACTTGGGGCAGGAGTGGCGACCTTGTTTGGTTTTGCCTTTTCCCTCTATGTGGAGAAGTTTATCCGAATTCCTTTTGTAACAGCCTTTGCTGGGGCCTTCGTCTTTGGAATGATTGCCCAGTTTTGGGCTCGCTACACAGGTTTTCCTTCAACAGCAGATTTGATTATAGCTGGTGCAGTCATGCCTTTTGTACCAGGTATTGCCTTGACCAATGCGGTCCGTGATATTATGACCAACCACATAAACTCTGGTATGAGCAAGATGTTTGAATCCCTGCTCATTACCCTTGCTTTAGGGGCGGGAACTTCTGTCGCCTTGGTATTGATGAACTAATATGACACTAACAACCTTTTTATTACAAGCAGTAGCAAGTCTTCTTGCCATTATCACTTTTTTAATCGTACTCAATGTGCAACGCTCTATGCTCTTACCTGGAGGGATTTTGGGCATGGCTGTCTGGCTAATTTATCTCTTGCTCAAGGAACCGACCAATGTTATTGTGGCTACTTTTATTGCAGCTATTATTGGTTCTTGTGTCAGCCAGATTTTAAGTATTCTTTATAAGACACCTGCTGTGGTCTTTATCTTGGCCATCTTGGCACCTCTGGTTCCGGGTTATCTTTCTTATCGGACAACTGCCTTTTTTGTGACAGGGGACTATAATAAAGCGCTGGCAAGTGCGACCTTGGTTGTCATGCTGGCTCTGGTCATTTCCATTGGAATGGCTAGCGGAACAGTGATTCTCAGACTGTATCATTATATAAAAACACATCGAGTATCGTAGACTTTACAGAAATAAAAGAATTTTCTGAAAAAAGAGATAAATATAGTGACAAGGCTTTCTATGTATGCCATTCTCTATATATAGGAGGAAAAATCATGAAAAAATCACTATTTTCCTTATTGTTTGTAAGTCTACTGACCTTGTTATTTTTCCCAGTCATGGTTTCTAATTCAGGCTCAGAATTTCAAAGTGGATGGCAAGAGCATCAGTTGATTGCCGAAAAGGTTAGTAAAACACTTGACAAGACATTTGATAAGGATGTCAGAGAAATTCCGACCAGTCAGTTTTATCAAGAATTTGTAGATGAGATGGGAAGGACTTACTCAGGAGATTTAATCCTCCAGGAGCTGAGAACTGTGAATGGGGCTTATAAAGCTACTTATATCGGTGAACTCTATAGCAACTAATCATTCTTTGAAATTATGACCAATAAGAGGCTTGATTGGGTGAATCAAGTCTTTTTTCTCTCTTTTACTACCATTTGTGATAAAATAGTACTGAACGATTTTTTACATGAATGATAAAACAGAGGTAAATATGACAATCGGTATTGATAAGATTGGTTTTGCGACCAGTCAATATGTCTTGAAATTACAAGACTTAGCAGAAGCGAGGGGAATTGACCCTGAAAAATTAAGTAAAGGACTCTTACTCGAGGAATTGAGTATTGCGCCCTTAACTGAGGATATCGTGACCTTGGCGGCTAGTGCAAGTGACTCTATTTTAACTGAGCAAGAAAGAGCAGAAATCGATATGGTCATTGTGGCTACCGAGTCAGGAATTGACCAAAGTAAAGCTGCAGCCGTCTTTGTACATGGTTTGCTGGGCATCCAGCCCTTTGCTCGTAGTTTCGAGATTAAAGAAGCCTGCTATGGAGCGACAGCTGCCCTTCATTATGCCAAATTGCATGTGGAAAATTCTCCAGAGTCCAAGGTCTTGGTCATTGCCAGTGATATTGCCAAATACGGTATTGAAACTCCAGGAGAACCAACTCAGGGTGCTGGAAGTGTGGCTATGTTAATTACACAAAATCCACGCATGATGGCCTTTAATAATGACAATGTAGCTCAAACCCGTGACATCATGGATTTTTGGCGTCCAAATTACTCGACAACTCCTTATGTAAATGGTGTCTATTCTACCCAACAATATTTGGATAGTTTGAAAACGACTTGGCTGGAATATCAAAAACGCTACCAGCTTACTTTGGATGATTTTGCGGCGGTTTGCTTCCACTTGCCTTATCCTAAATTAGCGCTAAAAGGCTTGAAAAAAATCATGGATAAGAGCCTGCCTCAAGAGAAAAAAGACCTCTTGCAAAAGCACTTTGACCAGTCTATTCTCTACAGTCAAAAGGTGGGGAATATCTACACAGGTTCCCTCTTCCTCGGACTCTTGTCTCTCTTGGAAAATACAGATAGCTTGAAGGCTGGGGATAAAATCGCCCTTTATAGTTATGGAAGCGGGGCTGTGGCTGAGTTCTTCAGTGGTGAATTGGTTGAAGGATATGAAGCTTATCTGGATAAAGACCGTTTGAACAAGCTCAACCAACGAACTGCCCTGTCTGTTGCAGACTATGAAAAAATCTTCTTTGAGGAAGTAGACTTGGATGAAACAAACTCTGCCCAGTTTGCTGGCTATGAAAATCAAGATTTTGCCTTGGTTGAAATTGTTGACCACCAACGCCGTTATAGCAAGGTTGAAAAATAATGAAGATAAGTTGGAATGGATTTTCTAAAAAATCATACCAAGAGCGCCTCGAGCTGTTAAAAGTTCAGGCGCTCCTTAGTCCTGAGAGACAAGAGAGTTTGGAGCAGGATGAACAGATGAGTGTGACTGTGGCAGACCAGCTGAGTGAGAATGTAATGGGAACTTTTTCTCTGCCTTATTCGCTGGTCCCAGAGGTTCTCGTTAACGGTCAGGAATACACAGTTCCCTATGTGACAGAAGAACCCTCAGTGGTTGCTGCGGCCAGCTATGCCAGTAGAATCATCAAGCGAGCAGGCGGTTTTATTGCCCAAGTCCATGAGCGCCAGATGATTGGGCAGGTAGCCCTTTATCAAGTTGCTAATCCTGAACAAGCCCAAGAGAAGATTGCCAGCAAGAAAGCGGAGCTCTTGGAGCTTGCCAATCAAGCCTATCCTTCCATTGTTAAACGTGGGGGCGGGGCGCGTGATTTGCATGTAGAGCAGATCAAAGGCGAAACAGACTTTCTCGTTGTTTATCTCCATGTCGATACCCAGGAAGCCATGGGTGCCAATATGCTCAACACCATGCTGGAAGCCTTGAAACCAGTCTTAGAAGAACTCAGCCAGGGACAGAGTCTTATGGGAATCCTGTCCAACTACGCGACCGATTCTCTGGTGACTGCAAGTTGTCGTATCGCCTTTCGCTACTTGAGCAGTCAAAAGGATCAAGGACGAGAAATTGCGGAGAAGATAGCCATGGCTAGTCAGTTTGCGCAGGCTGATCCTTATCGAGCCGCTACTCACAATAAAGGGATTTTTAATGGTATTGATGCCATTTTGATTGCCACTGGTAATGACTGGCGTGCCATTGAGGCGGGAGCTCATGCTTTTGCCAGTCGAAATGGACATTACCAAGGTCTTAGTCAATGGACGCTGGATCTTGAAAGAGAAGAATTGGTTGGTGAGATGACCCTGCCCATGCCTGTGGCGACCAAGGGTGGCTCTATCGGCCTTAACCCTCGTGTAGCCCTCAGTCATGAGCTACTGGGAAATCCTTCTGCCAAAGAATTGGCCCAGATTATCGTGTCTATCGGTCTTGCACAAAATTTTGCAGCCCTGAAAGCTTTAGTCAGCACAGGAATTCAGCAAGGCCACATGAAATTGCAGGCCAAATCCTTAGCTCTCCTAGCAGGTGCCAGTGAATCCGAGGTAGCTCCCCTAGTCGAGCGCCTCATCGTAGATAAAACCTTTAACCTAGAGACAGCCCAGCGTTATTTAGAAAATTTAAGATCATAAAAAACTCAGACGAATTGGTCTGAGTTTTCTTGTGCTTATATTCTTCGAAAATCTCTTCAAACCACGTCAGCTTCGCCTTGCCGTAGATATATGTAACTGACTTCGTCAGTCTTATCTACAACCTCAAAGCAGTGCTTTGAGCAGCCTGTGGCTAGCTTCCTAGTTTGCTCTTTGATTTTCATTGAGTATTAAATACTTTTTCCTGGTAATAGAGTAACTGGTAGGAAGTAACCGGTTGTTGCGACTTCCTTGCCTTCGATTTTTTGCAAGAGTAGGTCAACAGTGAGGCAGGCAATCTCTTCCAAAGGTTGTTTGATGGTCGCGAGTTGAGGATAGTAATTTTCGATAAAGTAGGTCCCATCATAGCCGATGACCTTGAGCTCTTCTGGGACAGAAATGCCCAATTCTTGAGCGATTTTAATGACCAGAATAGCTGTTAAGTCATCTGAAGTAAAGATGGCATCTGGTTTTTGTCGCATCAAAATATTCTTGATTTCCATTTCTTTTCTGACGGGAGAAAAGTCACTGGAAACATTGATAATAGGAGCTTGGGGGAGTACAGAAGCAAAGCCAGCGTGGCGTAGTCCAGTCGGCGAATTAGAATTGTCATTCCCTGTAATCATGATGATAGATTGGGCGCCTGTCTTGACTAAGGTCTGGGCTGCGAGAACCCCACCAGCATAGTTGTCAGAAGAAACGACAGGGATGTCTGGTGACAGATTGCGGTCAAAGGAAATAATTGGTGCCGTCACGCGATTGTAGTCTTCGATTCCCAAGTTGTGACTACCCGAAATGATGCCGTCCACCTGATTGGCTTCCAGCATTTCGATGTACTCGCGTTCCTTCTCAGAATCATGCTCACTGTTGCAAATGATGGTCTTGTAGCCATTTTTGAAGAGTTGGTGTTCCAGCTTATCAATCAATTCTGCGTAGAAAACGTTGGAAATATTTGGGAAAATCAGGCCGATTAACTTAGCTGATTTTCCTTGCAGACTACGAGCCAGGTTGTTGGGTTTATAGCCCAATTCTCGCATGGCTTCATTGACCTTTTGAATGGTTTTTTCAGATAGATAGCCTTTTTTATTGATAACCCGAGAAACGGTAGTAGGGCTGACGCCTGCGAGTTTTGCGACATCAGTTAGTTTTGCGACCATAATCTAATTCATAGTAAGTTCCAGTTGGGTTTCCAGACTTGATCAGGATACCATTTTGGTCCGCATGTGGGAAGACACGACCAGAAAATACTTTTTCTCCTTTATTGATGAAAATTTCAAAGACAGAGTTATCGATGAAGATTGTAGCAGTAGTAGCCTGATTATCGATTGGGCAAGAACGAGTTGTCCCAAATTCTTGAGCATACTGTTCACCAGCCTGGCTACGATCCACTGTCACTTGACCATTTACAAGGTCAAAGTTGATTGCAAGTCCCTTGCCTTCTTTGTCAGCAAGTAAGACAATCTCGCTCTGGCTATTAGCTTCCAAGTTGAGCTCGAGTTCGTAGGTGTTATTGGTTTGAGCACGGTTTGAGAAGACTTCTTCAGAAGCACGAAGGTCCTTGATAGCTGCGACTGGGTATTGGTAGAGTTTGCCGTCTTTGATAGTCAGTTCTTTGACCAATGAGAAGGTTCCTTGGTGGTCAAAACGGTCAGATGGGTAAGAAACATCTGGCAAACCAAGCCAGCTAACTGCTAGAGCACGTCCATCAGGAGCGTTGAAGGCTTGAGTTGCATAGGCTTCGAAACCATAATCCATGTTTTGAAGTTGAGATACATCTACCATTTTGGCGTTTTCAGGGTCAAAGGAAGCCCCAATTTTGTACATATTTGGATAGATATTGTCGTAGTCTAGAACTTTCTTATCCAATCCTTGTGGGCAGTAGAGAAGGACAGGTTGCTCTCCTACAAAGACTAGATTTGGGCATTCCATCATGTAGGCAGTGCGGTCGTTAGCAAAGTCAAGGTCGCCAACTGCTTGCCAGTTTGTGTAGTCGTTGTCCACAGCCTTGTAGAGACGGACGAAGCCTTTTTTCTCCAAGTCCTGTCCTCCGACGATAGCATAATATTGACCTTTAAAGTTAAAAATTTGCGGATCGCGGAAGTGGTCAGTAGAGTCTGCTGGCTGGTCAATCAAGATCTTGTCAATCTTCGTAATCTTGCCATCCTTATCCATCAAAGCACCGATCTGGTAAGGGTGACGGATCCAGTTTTCATCACGGACATTTCCTGTATAGAATAGGAATAAGTTATCGCCAAACTGCATGGCAGAACCAGAGTAGGCACCGTGGCTATCTAATGGAGTATCAGGCAAAACTTTGACTCCAGTTTCTGTGAAATGAACCAAGTTCTCACTTTCCAATTGAACCCAAGATTTCAAACCGTGGGCTGCACCAAAAGGAAAGTTCTGATAAAAAACAATCCACTTTCCATCAAAGTAAGAAAAGCCATTTGGGTCGTTAAGAAGTCCTGTTTTTGGCTCAACATGATAATGAGTATGCCATGGAGATTGTGCCATATTTTCTTTAATATTCTTAATTTCTTCTTGCGTCCAATCTTGATAAAGTCTGTAACGACGCTCAGTTGTCCATTCCATTCTTCTATTCCTCCAAAAATCTTATCACTTTTAATAGTAACCGTTTTCGGAAAAAAAAGCAAGACTTTTATGTTAAAAAAGAGAAAAAACTGTCAAACGTTTATCATAAAATAAATGCAGGAAATCAATCAAATTTTCACAAAAATATGAAAGAGAATGAAATAAAACCCTTTTAACCAAGATTTTAAACTTATTTTTTTAAGGAACACCTGATAAAACAGTCAAAATCAATCAATCTAAAGCGAGCAAACTAAGTGGATAGAATATTTTTTCTGCAAAACGCTTGACATATTTCTAAAACATGATAAAATAATAGTCGTAGGGCGAATAAAATCGCTTTCAAACAAGAACAAAATTTTATATAAGGAGATTTTTGCAAATGAACAATCAGGAAATTGCAAAAAAAGTCATCGATGCCTTGGGTGGACGTGAAAATGTCAACAGTGTAGCTCACTGTGCGACTCGTCTTCGTGTCATGGTCAAAGATGAAGGAAAAATCAATAAAGAAGTGATTGAGAACTTGGAAAAAGTTCAAGGTGCTTTCTTTAACTCAGGTCAATACCAAATCATCTTTGGTACTGGTACAGTAAACAAAATGTACGATGAAGTTGTTGCACTTGGTTTACCAACATCATCTAAAGATGACATGAAAGCAGAAGCTGCTAAACAAGGGAACTGGTTCCAACGTGCTATCCGTACTTTCGGTGACGTTTTCGTTCCAATCATCCCAGTTATCGTAGCGACAGGTCTCTTCATGGGTGTGCGTGGTCTTTTCATTGCTCTTGAAATGCCACTTCCAGGAGACTTTGCAACTTACACACAAATCTTGACAGATACAGCCTTCATCATCTTGCCAGGTTTGGTTGTTTGGTCAACCTTCCGTGTATTCGGTGGTAACCCTGCCGTTGGTATCGTTCTTGGTATGATGCTTGTTTCTGGCTCACTTCCAAACGCTTGGGCAGTTGCTCAAGGTGGTGAAGTAACAGCTATGAACTTCTTTGGTTTCATCCCTGTTGTTGGTTTGCAAGGTTCCGTTCTTCCAGCCTTCATCATCGGGGTTGTCGGAGCTAAATTTGAAAAAGCTGTCCGCAAGGTCGTTCCAGATGTCATTGACCTTTTGGTAACACCATTCGTGACACTTTTGGTTATGTCTATCCTTGGACTATTTGTCATCGGACCAGTCTTTCACGTTGTTGAAAACTACATCCTTATCGCGACAAAAGCGATCCTTAGTATGCCATTTGGTCTTGGTGGTTTCTTGATTGGTGGGGTTCACCAATTGATCGTCGTGTCAGGTGTGCACCATATCTTCAACTTGCTTGAAGTTCAATTGCTTGCTGCTGACCATGCTAACCCATTCAACGCTATCATCACTGCTGCTATGACAGCTCAAGGTGCTGCAACTGTTGCGGTTGGTGTTAAAACTAAAAATCCAAAACTAAAAACACTTGCTTTCCCAGCTGCTCTTTCTGCCTTCCTCGGTATTACAGAGCCTGCTATCTTCGGGGTGAACTTGCGCTTCCGTAAACCATTCTTCCTCTCATTGATTGCTGGTGCAATCGGTGGTGGATTGGCTTCTATCCTTGGACTTGCTGGTAATGGTAGTGGTATCACCATCATCCCTGGTACAATGCTTTATGTTGGTAACGGACAACTTGCCCAATACCTTCTTATGGTAGCTGTATCATTTGCACTTGGTTTTGCTCTTACTTACATGTTTGGTTATGAGGATGAAAAAGAAGTTGCTACTGAAGCGGCGACAGAACGTTTGGTCCAAGAAGAAACAACTGGCAACATTCCAGCAGCTCTTCAAAATGAAACACTTGTAACTCCTATCGTCGGTGATGTTGTCGCTCTTGCTGATGTCAATGACCCAGTCTTCTCAAGTGGAGCTATGGGACAAGGTATCGCTGTGAAACCAAGTCAAGGTGTGGTTTATGCACCAGCTGATGCTGAAGTTTCAATCGCATTTCCAACAGGGCACGCTTTTGGTTTGAAAACAACTGATGGTGCTGAAGTTTTGATCCACGTTGGTATTGACACTGTATCTATGAATGGTGAAGGTTTTGAAGCAAAAGTTGCTCAAGGTGACAAGGTTAAAGCGGGCGATGTTCTTGGAACATTTGACTCAAACAAAATCGCTGCAGCTGGTCTTGACGATACAACAATGGTTATCGTTACAAATACAGCTGACTACGCTTCAGTAGCTCCAGTCGCAACAGGTTCAGTTGCGAAGGGAGATGCTGTGATCGAAGTAAAAATCTAATCAATCCTCTCTAATGTGAAAACGAACAAATGACATGTTTGTTCGTTTTTGCTTGAATGGTAAGATTTACAGAGGAAAATCTAAAAAATAGAGAAATTTAGACTTTCGAAATATGCTATAATAAAGAAAATAAAAACAAGAGGTTTATCATGACAAAATTATATGGAAGCTTGGAAGCGGGCGGTACAAAGTTTGTCTGTGCTGTCGGTGATGAAAACTTTAACGTTGTAGAAAAAACACAATTTCCAACAACAACTCCAATCGAAACAATCGATAAAACCATCGAGTTCTTCTCGAAATTCGATAACCTTGCTGGTCTTGCAGTTGGTTCATTTGGTCCGATTGATATTGATAAAAACTCAAAAACCTATGGCTTTATCACGACGACTCCAAAACCAAACTGGGCAAATGTGGACTTGCTTGGTGCCCTTCGTCGCGCCCTCAACGTGCCAATGTACTTCACAACCGACGTAAACAGCTCTGCCTATGGTGAAGTGGTTGCCCGTAACAATGCGGGTGGTCGTATCGAAAACTTGGTTTACTACACAATCGGTACAGGTATCGGTGCAGGTGTCATCCAACGTGGTGAGTTTATCGGTGGTGTGGGTCACCCTGAAATGGGTCATTATTATGTTGCTAGACACCCAATGGATATTGAAAAAGAGTTTAAGGGTGTTTGTCCTTTCCATAAGGGATGTCTGGAAGGCTATGCAGCTGGTCCAAGTTTGGAAGCTCGTACAGGTGTTCGTGGGGAAAACATTGAACTCAACAACCCTGTTTGGGATGTTCAAGCCTACTATATCGCTCAAGCTGCGGTTAATGCGACAGTGACTTTCCGCCCAGACGTGATTGTCTTTGGTGGAGGGGTCATGGCTCAACAACACATGCTGGACCGTGTCCGTGAGAAATTTACAGCTCTTCTCAATGGCTACCTACCAGTACCTGATGTGCGTGACTATATCGTGACGCCAGCAGTCGCAGGAAATGGTTCTGCTACTCTTGGAAACTTTGTCCTTGCAAAAGAAGTTTCAAAATAAAGCACAAAATCCGCTTGGGAAACCAAACGGATTTTTTATGTGTCAAAGCATTTGCCAGAAGAAGTCGATAATATAGGTCAGACCGTAGGTATAAACCACGAGGGTAAAGGGTTTGGTCAGAATGATGATGGTCATATAGCGCTTGAAGCTCATCTTGGTCAGGGCAGCCAGCATACAGAGAAAGTCAGCTGGACTAATGGGCCAAATCATCATAAAGATAAAGAAACGGTCAAAACGATTGCCCTTATCCAACCAACCGATATACTTGTCGTAGGTGCGCTTGCTGACGACAGACTGGACAAAGGCAGCTCCATAGAGGCGCACCAGATAAAAGATAATGGCACAGCCAATGACAATGCCGATATAGTTGTAGATAGTCCCGATGATGTGACCGTAGATAAAGACACCAGCCACCGAGGTCAAGGCCCCAGGAATGATAGGGACGACAGTCTGTAAAATCTGTAAAAAGATAAAGAGAGGTGGCCCCCAGACACCTGCCTGCTGGATAAAGGCAGAGAGGGTTTCCTTGGACTGTAAAATCCCAGCCTGATAAGCCCAAATACAGAAAATCAAACTCCCGACCCCACCGACAATCGATGAGATATTGATAACTTGCTGTAAAAAGGGAGAAACAGCTTTCATTTGTTTATCCTGTGACATGTAAACTCCTCATAGATAGTATAACTCTACTATACCATATTTTGGAGGAGAAAGGGGGAATGAGTGTTTTTGATGAGGAATGGATAGTGAATAGTCCTTCGAGACTTAGAATAGGTCCGTTCCCTAAAGTTTACATGTATTCTAGGTTTAGAATAATCGCAATTACATAAATTTAAAAGCATTCTAAGTTTCGAATAGCTTATCTGAGATAATTTTGATGCATTCGAGCTTTCGAATAGTCATATTCCCTAAAGTTTAGATGTATTCTGAAGCTAGAAAAGCTAAAATCTAAAAATAATAAGGGTCTCTATCTGATGGATGTAATTTATGTCTAGTATGAATCCTTTGAATCGTTAGTTAATTTTAATATGAATCAGTTCTGAAATAATTACTAAATATAGTTAGATGGTGAATGAATTATTGCTAAATTTCGAGTTCAAGTTAGCCATCCAGAAGTCTTCTCTAGGCGACTTGTAGTTCAAGCATTTTTTAGGATAGTTGTTAATCCATTTTTCGATGAATGCGATTTCTTTGGGAGTCGTTTTCTTAGTTCCCTTAGGCTTAGGTAACCATCTACGAATAAGCCTGTTGTGATTCTCATTAGTTCCCCTTTCCCAAGAGGTATAGGGATGTGCATAGTAGATATGTTCCTTAGAAAACATATCGGACAGGCGGTTGAATTCCGTTCCGTCCATTAGTAGATAAAGGATTACTCCTTCTTGAAATGACAGATGAACTTGTTTCTTATAAAAAATGTTGTCAAGAAATTATTCGCTTTTTTCCAGAAGTTTTAGAGGAAGAGAACTTTATGGGGAAAAAGGAGTTACTCAAATAACAATTCAGGATCAAAAATAGACAGTTGAGGAGCAGAGTGGATAAATTAAGTTTGCTACTGTATAATGGATTTATCACTAAAAACGCTCCATGCCATATTTTACATAGCATTAGTCTTCTAAAAATGGACAGAAATCATTGTAAAGGCTATCAAAAAAGAGTATAATGAGTGAAAGAAATTTCGGAGGTTAAAGATGCTAGAAGTAAGAAGTCTAGAGAAAAGTTTTGGATCCAAGCAAGTTTTGTTTGGTATTGACTTTCAAGCGCGACCAGGTCGTATTTTGGGACTAGTCGGAAAAAATGGTGCTGGGAAGACAACGATTTTCCACAGTATTTTGAAGTTTTTAGAATATCAAGGAGAAATTAGTCTTGATAATCAGGATATTCGTCAGGAGACCTACACTCGGATTGGCTATCTGCCTGAAGAACGCAGTCTCATGCCTAAATTGACAGTTCTTGAACAAGTTCGCTATTTGGCGACTCTAAAAGGTATGGATGCCAAGGAGGTCAAGGAAAAACTCCCTCAATGGATGAAGAAGTTGGAAGTGAAAGGGAAGCTGACTGATAAAATCAAGAGTCTGTCAAAAGGAAATCAGCAGAAGATTCAGCTTATTATTACTCTGATTCATGAACCAGACTTGATTATCTTGGATGAGCCTTTCAGTGGCTTGGATCCAGTCAATACTGAATTGCTCAAGCAAGTCATCTTTCAGGAAAAAGAACGTGGGGCAACCATTATCTTTTCTGACCATGTTATGACCAACGTCGAGGAACTTTGTGACGATATTCTCATGATCCGAGATGGCCGTGTGGTCTTGCATGGACCAGTTCAGGATGTCCGCAATCAATACGGGAAAACGCGTCTCTTTGTTGCAAGTGAACGAAGCAAGGAAGAACTGGAAAAACTTCCTCATGTTAAACAGGTGAGCTTGACCAAACAAGGCAGTTGGAAATTGATTTTGGAGGATGAGAGCGCTGGAAGGGAACTCTTCCCAATCTTGACTCAGGGGCAATATATCGCAACCTTTGACCAACAAGCGCCGACAATCGATGAAATCTTTAAACTAGAATCAGGGGTGGAAGTATGAGAAATATGTGGGTTGTAATCAAGGAAACCTATCTTCGACATGTCAAATCGTGGAGTTTCTTCTTTATGGTGATTTCGCCGTTCCTCTTTTTAGGAATCTTTGTAGGAATTGGGCATCTTCAAGGCTCTTCAATGGCTAAAAATAATAAAGTGGCAGTAGTGACAACAGTGCCATCTGTGGCAGAAGGACTGAAGAATGTAAATGGTATTAACTTTGACTATAAAGACGAAGCAAGTGCCAAAGAAGCGATTAAAGATGAAAAATTAAAAGGCTATTTGACTATTGATCAAGAAGATAGTGTTCTAAAGGCAGTTTATCATGGCGAAACATCGCTTGAAAATGGAATTAAATTTGCAGTTACAGGTACACTCAATGAGCTGCAAAATCAGCTTAATCGTTCAACGGCCTCCTTGTCTCAAGAGCAGGAAAAACGCTTAGCGCAGACAGTTCAATTCACAGAAAAGATTGATGAAGCCAAGGAAAATAAAAAGTTTATTCAAACAATTGCAGCAGGCGCCTTAGGATTCTTTCTTTATATGATTCTGATTACCTATGCGGGTGTGACGGCTCAGGAAGTTGCCAGTGAAAAAGGCACCAAAATTATGGAAGTCGTTTTTTCTAGCATAAGGGCAAGTCACTATTTCTATGCGCGGATGATGGCTCTATTTCTAGTGATTTTAACGCATATTGGGATTTATGTTGTAGGTGGTATCGCTGCCATTCTGTTATTTAAAGATTTGCCATTCTTGGCTCAGTCTGGTGTTTTAGATCACTTGGGAGATGCTTTCTCACTGAATACCTTGCTCTTTATTTTGGTTAGTCTCTTTATGTACGTCGTCTTGGCGGCCTTTCTAGGTTCTATGGTTTCTCGTCCGGAGGACGCAGGAAAAGCCTTGTCGCCTTTGATGATTTTGATTATGGGTGGTTTTTTTGGAGTGACAGCTCTGGGTGCAGCTGGTGACAATCTCATCTTGAAGATTGGTTCTTATATTCCCTTTATTTCGACCTTCTTCATGCCATTTAGAACCATTAATGGCTATGCAGGGGGAGCAGAAGCATGGATTTCGCTAGCTATTACAGTGATTTTTGCGGTGGTAGCAACAGGATTTATCGGACGCATGTATGCTAGTCTCGTTCTGCAAACAGATGATTTAGGAATCTGGAAAACCTTTAAACGTGCCTTAGCTTATAAATAGAAGAGCCTCGCGAAAGCGAGGTTTTTTAGAGATGAAAAGAGTGGAATCACGAACCTAATTACTTACACATTATGTAAATAGGTTACTTGAAAACTTGATTGTATAGTGAACTGAATCTGGAATAGGATAATATTGCTTCTAAAACATTCTTATAAATTGATTTGAATTCCAAAATCCCATCGTTTTCCGTTCTTATTTCATTTTGCGATATAGTGAAAGGAAATAAGTCAGCTCACAAAAAACGCATACTACCAGGATTTTTCAAGACCTGATAGTATGCGTTTTTTGATTGTGAAGACTTTTCATCCAGCCTCTTTATGTGATAAAGTATCTTTAATATTCAATGGAAATCAGACTGGGAAGTTAGCGGAAGGATCTTCGAAACTATGTTTTGAGGTTTAGGAACTGACCAAGTCAGTAACATATACACACTAAGGACAAGCTGACGTGGTTTGAAGAGTATAAAAATCTGTTTCGTAAGCATCTAATAATAGGGTATTTTGATAGTGTAATCATTTGGATAAGCATTATAGTATAGTGATATGAAGTGATATGAAATCAACTAAACTAAATAAGAAATATAGATTATCAAAACTCTTTTAAAAGATTGCATTAAATCTAAATAACATAGACGTCTTCAGCGTGTGCTGTCTCATCTTATGCGAAAATCTTATAAGGAGAGTATAGAAAATCTCGATTGTAATCAACTAACTGATTGGAGAAATGTATAAATATGAGAAGTTAGACCCCCATATCACTACCATAATGAGATTGCTCGAATTCCTTGCTTTTTATACTCAATGAAAATCAAAGAGAAAACTAGGAAACTAGCCGCAGGTTGCTCAAAACAGTGTTTTGAGGTTGTGGATAGAACTGACGAAGTCAGTAACCATACCTACGGCGAGGCGACGTTGACGCGGTTTGAAGAGATTTTCGAAGAGTATTAACTCAATATCAAACTGGCTACGATAGGGCTGACAAAGACATAGAGAATACCAGTGACACCGATAGCCAAACCACCCATAGCTCCTGCTACAGAGCCGTATCGGAAGGCTGTCCCTGTTCCGACTGCATGGCCTGTTCCTCCAAGGGAAAGACCAACAGCTACTGGATCGTCAATTTTCAACCACTTCAAAAGGGTTGGTCCGATGACACTGGTTAAAATCCCAGTCGCCACTACAACCACCAAGGTCACGGTCGTCAGACCTTGCAATTTTTCTGTAATTCCTACTGCCATGGCGGTTGTTACTGACTTAGGAAAGAGAGAAATGGCTAGGAAAAAGTCCATTCCAAATATTTTTGCCACAAGGGCTGTGAAAGAGGTATTGACCACTACTGCTAACAGACTACCAAAGAGAATACTCCGAGCATGGTGCTTCATCAGGTGAAAACTCTTATAAAGCGGAATCCCTAGAGCCACTGTAGACGGAACAATCAAGTTGTTCAGATAAACCCCACCTTGGTAGTAATCTTGGTAAGAAATACCTGTCACCTTAAGAAAAATAATGATAAAAATAGCCGACAAAAGCAGGGGAGTTGTCAATGGATGGGGAAAACGTCTGTAAATCAGCATTCCCACTAGATAAGCTAGGATAGATAGGGCAAGCCCGAACAGGGGATTGGAAACAAATTCACTCATTTGGCATCTCCTTTCTCATAATCTCCCTCAAATCGTCTCTTGATAAACTGAACCACCAAGGCAATAAGGATAATATTGATGACTGCTGCAAAAAAGACAATCAAAACAATGGGCAAAAGATAGGGAGCAATCACATCAAACTTCTCCATGATTCCCACTGCTGGCGGTAAAAAGAGAATGGTCATATTGGCCAGCAAGAAATTCCCAACCATGTTGACATGTCTGGTTCTCAGCCACTTGAACTGCAGGGCTAGAAAGAGAATAATCAAACCGATAATACTGCCTGGTATGGGCAAATGAAAGAAACTGGAAATCCCCTCTCCGATTAGAGAAATCACAAAGAGAATCATTAATTGAACATATAATTTCATCCTAAACTCCACGAAATAGACTTCTTACATACCAGTTTACTATTTTTTCAGAAAATTTCAAGGAAATGCACAAGGGATAATGAAAATTAAAGAACAAACTAGGAAGTCAGCTGCATGTTGCTCAAAGCAAAGTGTTGGGTTTGTAGGTCAAACTGACATAGTTTGAAGCGATTTTCGAAGAATACTACTTTTCTTTGCTTAAGTGAATGACTTGGTCGTAGTGTTTTAAGTCTTCTTCCGTGTAGTGGTGAATGACTTCAATGACTGTTTGAGGTAGGGAGAAGAGCAAGTCGCTAATTTTTCTGCTATTTTCTAAGTCAAGATTGGCCTTAATCTCATCTGCTAAGATGAGTTGGCTATCATGGTAGAGGGCGCGAGCGATTTCTAGGCGTTGCTTCTCGCCACCAGATAGACTATCATTACTGAGCGTTCGATTTTTCAAATGTTCTAATCCTGTTTTTTTGAGGATATGATTTAAAGTCTCTGGATTTTTATCCAGTCCTAGAAGGATATTGTCTTCCAGAGATAGCGTGTCAAAGCAATGGCTATCTTGGAGAATATAGGAACTAATACTTGTGATTTCTTGACGTGACAGGTTCTGACCAGCAAAGCTAATCTGACCACTTGTTGGTGTCTCTTCTCCATGAATGATATTGAGCAGGGTTGTTTTACCAGAGCCACTTTCCCCGATAATGGCAATTTTTTCTCCTTGCTTGATGTGTATGGAAATCGGAGACAAGAGGCTATTCCCCTCTTTTTCAAGGGAGATGGTGTCAAGTTGGATAGGGAAAATATTTTCTATGCTTCTAGGCGAGATGGGATCAGACTGGTTCAAAAGTTTTTGGTATTTGTTGAGAAGAGTTCGAGTCGCTTTTCGGGTGTTGGTAAAGTAAGCCAACTCTTGGAATTGATAGCCGATATTATGGGAAACTAGATAGATAGCCACAAAACTCGCCGCATCTAAATAATTATAGTAGGTCATAAAGCCACCGATGACGATTGGTGTGACAGAACAAAAGGCATCGATGCTATTGATCAAGAGACTGTTTAAAGTGCGTTGTTTTTCATAGTTGATTTCGGCATCTAGACTGGTTTGTAATTGTTTTTGGTAGCGAGTAAAAAAGTAGTCTTGTCCCTGATAATGGCGAATTTGTTGGCTACCACCAATAAAATTTGTCAAGCTTGCTAAGTAGCTCTGGTTAACAGTGGACCGCTTTTCAGAAAGTGAGTCCAAACGCTTTGATCCGATAGCACTGCAGAGTACAGGAAAGGAGTAGAAGAGGATGAAAATCAAGCCTAGGTAAAAATTAGTCCATAGGGCATAGAGAATGGACACAGTTGTGAAGCCAAGAGAAGAAATGATGATGACCGTTGGCTCAATATAGCTTTCTTCTAGTTGCTTGACGTCATTTTCTAGGTCGGACAAAATATCCTTTTCATCAATCTCATAACTGTTTAAAAATCGCTTGAAAATAGCACTCTTGATTCCATATTTGAAGTCAGTAATCAAACGAGCGTAGTAATAGCGTTTCCCAGCTAAGCCTAGTAAGAGGATGAGGTTTCCAAGGATTCCCAAAATCAAAACTTTCCAAAGAAGGCCTAGCTCTTGATTGGTAAAACTGGTAACAATATTCTGAACAAGGGCTGGTGTGATAATTGCTTCCAGCCAAGTAATCGCAATAGAAAAGAAGTAAAGTATGAGGTGTTTCTTAGTAACAAATCTTCTCAGCATAAAGAGTTGCCCTCCTTATCGATATACATGTAATCAGTTTTAAAGTTATTATACTCCTTTATCTCAAATACTTCATATAAAAATGTAAATTTTTGGGGGATATACAATTAAATGAAAATATCGTAATGACACAGATTGAAACAAAAAGCGAACAAAACAGAATTCATTGTTTCGATTCGCTTTTCGTATTATTATCTAGTTTTTTTGTAGCTCTGATAACATTTAGTCTGGGCATGTACACTAATAGCTGATGGAATAAAATGTGTACATTAGATTATTTCCAAGCGCCACTGGCATCTACATAGTAACCATCAGGTGTGTAGGTATTGTGAAGCATCTTACCTGATGAAGCAAGGTAATACCAAGAGCCGCTATCTTTGACCCAGCCTGTTAACATAGCACCTGAATTGCTTAGGTAATACCAAGATCCACTATCTTTGATCCAACCTGTCGCCATAGAACCTGAGTCTTTTAGGTAATACCAAGAGTGATTATCATATAGCCAGTCACTAGCAATCATAGCTCCTGATGATTTAAAGGCATACCAGTTGCTACCCTGATAGAGCCAAGTTTGATTGAACATGACCCCTTTATCATTCATAAAGTACCAAGTTCCCTTGTCCTTAACCCAAGTATTTTTAACTAATTGCCCTTGTTTTTGATAGTACCAGCTTTCACTGTAATTCTTTTTTAGCCAACTTTCTGCTTTTAGAATCGGATAAAGTATTTTGAAGGCTCCTCCCCCTCTGTAGGAATGACTGATAACTCCTGGTTTTTGAAGTTTCAATTCTACATAGTCGTCTTCCCAAGCAAATACTTTTTGACCATTGAGAGTCTCTGGTAAGGTAGCAGTGTAGGTCTTAGTTTGATAGTCCCATTTTGCATCAAGGTAGGTGTGTTGATCATTTGATTCGTCAATACGAAAGTAACCACTCTTTCCGCCATCATTATATACATCATCTACTACTTTAGTGGACCAGGTCTTTACCTCATTTCCGCTCTTGGCTTCTACCTTGATATCTCCTCTATAGCCATAAGGTACATAGAAATTCAGGTAACGCCCCTCTGTACCGACCATAGATTTGTCCTTTTCTTGACCTAGGAAATTGATAGTCTGATCTTGACCATTGAGACTGACCGTCCACTCGATTTTCTCAGTTTTTGGCAAATCCAAGACTTTGATATCCACTTCATGGCCATTGTTAAATCGAAGAATTTTGCCATCTTGATACTTAACCCCACCCTTAATAACCCATTCTTCTTCCAACTCAAAGGCTTGACCTGAATGAGGGAAAGCTAATAAAGCTAGACCTGCTAGAGCCAAACTAAATAGTGTGATTTTTTTTGATACTTTCATTTTCTTAACTCCTTATTTTTGGAATAAAACAAATTGACTGTTTTTTGGATAAACTGATACATGTTGCTCTTCGTGAATTTGTGATGCAGCTTCAAGGACTAGAGGATAAGAGTATTGATACAGTTCCCCTAAAGTGATTTTTCCGTTAGTATTGGTGTCTGCCATAGGCGAAATAATTTTATTTTGAAGTGAATCCCAACCTGAAAAGGATATTTTATCGCTACCAATGGCTATCGTCCCATCTTCTCCACCATGGCAAGTAAGATAAAGGTAGTTCACATCGCTTTCTCTAGAAAATTTGAAAAGCTCTTGCATTTTTGCAATAATCTCGGACTTAGTTTTATCTGGGAAACGAACAACTTTACTAAAGTTTTGGTTACTAAAAACCTTTTACATAGTATTAACATCTTCGATAGGTACTGCTCTTGTTGATGTTTCACCCGTTTTTAGTGTAAGAACCGTCAGAATGTTTATACCACCAACGACCATTCGATTGAATCCAACTGCCATTAGAGTGACTATAAGACTTGGGAGAAATAGATTCTTGTGCAGAAACTGGACTATTTACTGATAGTGATGTCACTAGGCTCAGTAAAGCAACTGATGACAATAAAATTTTTTTCATAATCATATTGTCCTTTCTGTTTTATTTTTGTATAATCATAATCATATCACAAATAAAAAAAACAGGTTTAATTTTTTGCAGAAATGGAAGAGGAATACTATGGAAAATTTTGGAGCAGTTTTAAAGGATATCCGTATTTCAAAAAATTTTCGTCTTAAAGATTTGGCTTGTGATAAGATTAGTGAGTCAACTATTTCTCGTTTCGAAAATGGGATTACAAAATTATCTATTGATCATTTTTACATGTTGTTAAATCGCCTGGGGATATCATTTTCGGAATTTGAAGAATTAGTTCATTGCTATTATTCCAAAAAAGAATGTTTTTTTGAAGAATTAGAACATGCTGTAAACTCTTCAGATATCATTTTGTTACAAGAACTAATAAAGAAAATAGAACTAAAACAAAAGCAGGAAAAAAGTTTATGCAATTGTCACATAAAGTTGATTGCTGAACAACAGATCAACCGGCTTGCAAATCTTCCTTATAATGCCTCTAAATGTAATGAGATAATAAAGTATTTGCTTTCTGTAGATAATTGGATGGAGTATGAACTGAAAATTTTCTATAATTCGGTGTTTTTTATGAATACTAAGACCATAAGCTTACTATATAGAGCGGTCATCAAGAAAACACGATATTTTTTAAAAACAGATATGGGAACACATAGAGTAATTCCTTTATATTTATTTAATTTAGAATTACTATTAAAAAATAATTTGTTAGATAGCGCTCAATTTTTTATAGATGATTTAGAAAATTTACTGACCAGACAAGGATATTATTTTGAAAAGAATTATTTACTTTTTTTAAAAGGTATTTATCTCATAAAAACGAATCAAGTAGAGTTAGGTAAAAAAGAATGTTCCAAAGCTATGAGAATATTTAAGGAATATAATGATAGTGTCACAATAGAGAAATTAAACAAGACCTTTAAATCAGATTTTGTCATTTAATTGGTTAGAAGGATTCGTCTTTAAAATAAAGTTAGACAGAAAATGATATAAAATCAAAAAGGATAGCCTCTCTGTGATGAGATGTTATCCTTTTTGATTTTAAAATTATTGCAAATTAACCTTGTTTCTCAAAATATAGTAGGTTCCGAGGTAAAAGATAGCTATGAAAATGAGTTCTTCAACAATACTTATACTTGCTCCCATATAGAAATGGTCATTAAGTCCTACAAGTGAATTGACATAGAAATTAGAACTAAGATTGAAGAAAAGTTCAATAAATCCAATGACGATTTGGATACCAATGTAGGCTGCAACAGCGAGTGCTGTACGGTATTCATTGAAAAGCTGTCCAATGGAAATAGCCAAGTAGATGCAGAGGATACTGGAAATGGTATTTAGTAGGAAGGATAAGACAGTAAGACCAAAGCCGGTAAAATGTTCTCCAACAAATGATAGAAGAATAGAAAGTTGAACTTCATCAAAATTTGTTGACAGTAAGATAATATAGATACATAGGAGTAAGACAGCAGTGCTAATCAACGACCAGATAAAAGCGCCGATTAGTTTGGCTGTGATGATATGGTGTTCAGATACTGGCAAGGTTAAAGTCAGATAGCCTTGTCGGTCATAGACACTACCTTTGAAGCGTTTAATGATTAAGAAAATGGTTGAAATCCCCAGTGTAATCATCAACCCCCCAAAGACAGTTGCTAGAAAAATGAGTAGGACAGGTTGGCTTTCTTTGACAGGCAGATTGTTATAGGTCTGTGCTTGTATCCCGATAAGGGCAGAAAGGACTAGCACAGCAGCGTATAGGGCTAAATACCACTTGTTAACATTTTTAAATTCGTAGCGAACTAAATTCCAAAACATAAATAATCTCCTTTGCTTAGGCCTTAAATTCCTGACGGAAGAGTTGGTCAATGGATTCACCTGACTCATAGCGAATATCATCTACATTACCTTGACGGACGACTTTTCCGTCTTTGAGAAAGACAATTTCATCCAAGATTGGCTCGATATCAGAAATCAAGTGGGTAGAAATCAAAACGGTAGAAGTTGGTGAGTAGTTATTGATAATGGTATTGAGGATATAATCACGGGCTGCTGGATCCACCCCACCAATGGGTTCGTCCAGAACGTAAAGACGAGCATCACGGCTCATAACCAAAATCAGTTGTACCTTTTCCTTATTCCCTTTTGATAATTTCTTGAGACGACTATTTTCATCAATACCTAGGTCTGCAAGTAGATGATGGGCACGTTCAAGATTGAAATCTTTATAGAAGGTCTTGAAGTAGGTTAGGGCTTCTTTGACCTTCATTTGCTCATTGAGATAGGTCGTATCCGGCAAATAAGCTACGATAGCCTTGGTTGCTGGGCTTGGATCCATATCGTTGATAAGGACACGTCCTTGATCTGGTTGTAAGAGGCCATTGATTAGTTTAATCAGGGTTGTTTTCCCTGAGCCGTTTGGTCCAAGGAGACCAACAATTTTTCCAGCTGGGATGTCAAGAGAAACATTTTCAAGGGCTGGTGTTGCTCCATAAGATTTGGATACATTTTCAAATGCTAGTAATGACATAGGCTTAAACTCCTTTAATATAATCACCGACTACGCCTGGTAGTTCTTCTTTTTCATAGCCAAAATGGGTCATGGAGGAAACGAAGTGTTCCAATTCTTCTTCCGATAATTGTTTACGCGATTGGGCGATTAGCTCCTTATCCTCAGTCACAAACCGTCCAGTTGTTCGCTTGCTGTAGACAAATCCTTCTCGTTCGAGGTCTGACAAGGCTCTTTGGATGGTGTTTGGATTGACACCAGCCTCGCTAGCTAGCTCTCTCACGGTTGGAAGTTGTTGATTGGGTTCCAGTGTATGGGAAACAATCTGAAGCTTGATTTTTTCCATAATCTGTAAATAGATGGGTTTTTTGTTGTCAAATGTCCAGGACATCTTGGTCTCCTTTCTTTTATCCTTTTGTCTTAGTTAAATAATACAACAAAACAAAAAACTTGTCAAGCAAAAAGAAGAATTGTTTTGGGAATCGTTTAAAAAATGGTATAATGAAAAGAAAACGATAAGGAGGGAAAGGATGCGTTGTCCAAAATGTGGAGCTACCAAGTCAAGTGTTATCGATAGTCGCCAAGCAGAAGAAGGGAACACCATTCGTAGAAGACGTGAGTGCGACGAATGCCAGCACCGTTTTACAACCTACGAACGAGTAGAAGAAAGAACCTTGGTGGTTGTTAAAAAAGATGGCACACGGGAACAATTCTCTAGAGATAAAATCTTTAATGGAATTATCCGCTCAGCCCAGAAACGTCCTGTGTCAAGTGATGAAATCAACATGGTAGTCAATCGTATCGAACAGAAACTCCGTAGTCGAAATGAAAATGAAATTCAAAGTGAGGACATTGGTTCACTCGTTATGGAGGAGTTGGCTGAGTTAGATGAGATTACCTATGTACGTTTTGCCAGTGTTTATCGTAGTTTTAAGGATGTTAGTGAGCTAGAGAGCCTGCTCCAACAAATCACCCAGTCCTCTAAAAAGAAAAAGGAAAGATAAATGAAGCCAATTGACCGTTTTTCTTATCTAAAGAATAATCGGGTGTCTCAAGATACCTCATCTCTGGTACAGTGCTACCTCCCGATTATCGGTCAGGAGGCACTGAGCCTTTATCTTTATACAATCAGTTTTTGGGACAATGGCAGAAAGGAATATCTCTTTTCAAGTATTCTCAACCATCTCAACTTTGGGATGGATAGACTGATAAAATCTTTGAAAATCCTATCTGCTTTCAATCTCTTAACCCTCTATCAAAAGGGGGATGTTTATCAGCTAGCTCTCCATGCTCCTCTATCTAGTCAAGACTTCTTGGAGCATCCTGTTTATCGCAGACTCTTAGAGAAGAAGATTGGCGATGTAGCTGTGGAGGATTTGAAAGTTGAGAGTGCTGAGGGAGAAGAAATACCTGTCTCCCTCAATCAAGTCTTTCCAGATTTGGCAGAACTAGGAAGTCAAGAAGACCTTGGTCTCAAGAAGAAAGTGGCCAACGATTTTGACTTGGACCATTTTCGCCAGCTTATGGCTCGAGATGGGCTTCGTTTTGCGGATGAGCAGTCCGATGTCTTGAACCTCTTTGCCATTGCCGAGGAGAAGAAATGGACTTGGTTTGAGACCTATCAACTGGCCAAGTCAACAGCTGTTTCCCAGGTTATTTCAACCAAACGCATGCGGGAGAAAATCGCTCAAAAACCTGTTTCCTCTGACTTTAGTCCTAAGGAAGCAACCATTATCAAGGAAGCAAAAAGTAAAACTGCCCTGCAGTTCTTGGCAGAAATCAAGCAAACCCGCAAGGGGACCATTACCCAAACAGAGAGAGAACTCTTGCAACAGATGGCTGGCTTGGGCTTGCTGGACGAAGTCATCAATATTATTCTCTTATTGACTTTTAATAAGGTAGATTCTGCAAATATCAATGAGAAATATGCCATGAAGGTAGCCAATGATTACGCCTATCAAAAGATTCATTCGGCAGAAGAGGCAGTCTTGCGCATTCGTGAGCGAGGACAGAAGAATCAGGTTCAAAAAAGCAGTAAACCCAGTCCTGCCAAGTCCAATGTACCCAAGTGGAGCAATCCAGATTATAAGAATGAAACCAGCGAGGAAACTCGTCTGGAACTAGAACGTAAGAAACAAGAACTATTAGCTCGATTAGAAAAAGGAGGAGATTAGATGGAAAGTGTCGGAGACGTACTCAAACGTCAACCTAGCCGTTTTCATTATCAAGATTTGGTCCAGAAAATCATGAAGGATCCTGATGTTGCGGCCTTTATACAGCAAGAATCCCTGACTCCAGAGGAATTAAATCGCAGTATCTCCAAGTTTAATCAATACATCACCGAGCGTGACAAGTTTCTCCGTGGTGATACGGATTATATTGCCAAAGGCTACAAGCCGATTTTGATTATGAATCATGGCTATGCGGACGTTTCTTATGAAGAAACTCCTGAACTAATCGCAGCGGAAAAAGAAGCGGCTATTAAGAACCGTCTCAAGTTAATCAATCTGCCAGCCAGTCTCAAGAAAGCTAGCTTAGCTCAAGTTGACTTGGATGATTTGGGACGCTTGCCAGTTTTTGAAAAGCTATTAGCCTTCGTGGAGCAATATCCAGCTATTCGAAAAGGTCTTTACTTATATGGAGACTTTGGTGTGGGTAAAAGTTTCATGGTGGCTGCCCTAGCCCATGATTTATCAGAAAAACGTGGTGTTTCATCCACTCTTCTCCACTATCCTAGCTTTGTCATTGATGTCAAAAATGCTATCGGTGATGGTAATGTCAAGACCTTGGTGGATGAGATTAAGCTTTCTGAAGTCCTGATTTTAGATGATATTGGTGCCGAGCAATCAACAGCTTGGGTGCGTGACGAAATCCTGCAGGTCATTCTTCAATATCGGATGCAGGAAAATTTACCGACCTTTTTCACCTCCAACTTCAACTTTGAAGAATTGGAGCAGCATTTCGCTAAAGGGAAGCATGGAAATGACGAAACCTGGGAGGCCAGACGCGTCATGGAACGCATCCGTTATTTGGCTGAGGAGACTCGTTTAGAAGGAGTAAACCGTCGATGACAGAAACGATTAAACTGATGAAAGCTCATAAGTCTGTTCGAAGATTTAAGGAGCAAGCCCTTCCTCAGGAAGACTTGACTGAAATCCTGACAGCAGCCCAAATGGCCTCGTTTTGGAAAAATTTCCAATCCTACTCTGTGATTGTGGTACGAAGTCAAGAAAAGAAAGATGCCTTGTATGAATTGGTACCTCAAGAAGCCATTCGCCAGTCTGCTGTTTTCCTTCTCTTTGTCGGAGACTTGAACCGAGCAGAAAAGGGAGCCCGACTTCATACAGACTCATTCCAACCCCAAGGTGTAGAAGGTCTCTTGATTAGTTCAGTCGATGCGGCCCTTGCTGGACAAAATGCCCTGCTGGCAGCTGAAAGCTTGGGCTATGGAGGTGTCATTATTGGCTTGGTGCGTTACAAGTCAGAAGAAGTGGCAGAGCTTTTTAACCTGCCTGACTACACCTATCCTGTCTTTGGGATGGCGCTAGGTGTGCCAAATGAGGAACATGAAGTCAAACCTCGCTTGCCATTGCATCAAGTGGTGTTTGAGGAAGAATATCAGGAACAAACAGTTGATGCGATTGAATCTTATGACCGTGTACAGGCTGACTATGCTGGGGTGCGTGCGACCACAAGCTGGAGTCAGCGTCTAGCAGAACAGTTTGGTCAAGCTGAACCAAGCTCAACTAGAAAAAATCTTGAACAGAAGAAGTTATTGTAGAAAGTGAGAAATTATGGCCCTACCAACTATTGCCATTGTAGGACGTCCCAATGTTGGGAAATCAACCCTATTTAATCGGATCGCTGGTGAGCGAATCTCCATTGTAGAAGATGTCGAAGGAGTGACACGTGACCGTATTTATGCAACGGGTGAGTGGCTCAATCGTTCCTTTAGCATGATTGATACAGGAGGAATCGATGATGTCGATGCTCCTTTCATGGAACAAATCAAGCACCAGGCAGAAATTGCCATGGAAGAAGCTGATGTTATCGTCTTTGTGGTGTCTGGTAAGGAAGGAATTACCGATGCGGACGAATACGTAGCCCGTAAGCTTTATAAGACCCACAAACCAGTTATCCTCGCGGTTAACAAGGTGGACAACCCTGAGATGCGAAATGATATCTATGATTTCTATGCCCTCGGTTTGGGTGAACCATTGCCTATCTCATCTGTCCATGGTATCGGTACAGGGGATGTGCTAGATGCTATTGTAGAAAATCTTCCAAATGAATATGAAGAAGAAAACCCAGATGTCATTAAGTTTAGTTTGATTGGTCGTCCTAACGTCGGAAAATCAAGCTTGATCAATGCTATCTTGGGAGAAGACCGTGTTATTGCTAGTCCTGTTGCTGGAACAACACGTGATGCCATTGATACCCACTTTACAGATACAGATGGCCAAGAATTTACTATGATTGATACGGCTGGTATGCGTAAGTCTGGTAAGGTTTATGAAAATACTGAGAAATACTCTGTCATGCGTGCCATGCGAGCTATTGACCGCTCTGATGTGGTCTTGATGGTCATCAATGCGGAAGAAGGCATCCGTGAATACGATAAGCGTATCGCAGGTTTTGCCCATGAAGCTGGTAAAGGGATGATTATCGTGGTCAACAAGTGGGATACACTTGAAAAAGACAACCACACCATGAAAAACTGGGAAGAAGATATCCGTGAGCAGTTCCAATACTTGCCTTACGCCCCGATTATCTTTGTATCCGCTTTGACCAAGCAACGCCTCCACAAACTTCCTGAGATGATCAAGCAAATCAGTGAAAGTCAAAACACACGTATTCCATCAGCTGTCTTGAACGATGTCATCATGGATGCCATTGCCATCAACCCAACACCGACAGACAAAGGAAAACGTCTTAAGATTTTCTACGCGACCCAAGTGGCAACCAAACCACCAACCTTTGTTATCTTTGTCAACGAAGAAGAGCTTATGCACTTTTCTTACCTGCGTTTCTTGGAAAATCAAATCCGCAAGGCCTTTGTCTTTGAGGGAACTCCAATCCATCTCATCGCAAGAAAGCGTAAATAAAAAAGTAGAATCTGGAATGACATTTCCAGATTTTTTTGATATAATAAAATAATAGAAAACGCTATCAAAAAGGAGGTGTCGATGAAACATTTGTTTAAATTTATAATCTTATTTCCCTGGTTTTACTTTTTCAGCTGGATTGAAAAGGATAATAGAGAAAGTAAATTTTTCCCAATTTTTTACTATTTTTACTGGTTTTACATTCCCCTCTATGCTCTTTTTAGCCTTGCTTGGGCAGTTGTTTCAGTTCTGTTTTTCAATATCGTCTTGAGAAATTTGACAGATATCAAGTTATGGGGCATTTGGTTTCTTTTTATTCTGCTAGCTATTGGTCTGAATAGGTTAACTTATTTCTGTTTCAAAAAAATGCTTCGCTTGAGACGAGAACTAGGGAAGTCTAAAGGCGTGAATAAAGGAAGGTGTAGGAACTAAAAAATGACTGTATCTATGATTTGTTTATGGAGCTATAGATACAGTCGTTTTTATTTTAATCGTGAAACCTGAGAGAAGTGTTCGTCTTGTATAGTGGATTGAATATGGAATAATACAATACAACTTATAAAACATTGGTATAAAATGCTTTAGATCCCCTGATTGATTCGTTCACATTCTATTCCAATCTACTACAATAAAACGATAAGAATTATTATAAATTATAGGTTTGAAAAATCATTAATTTCTTTTTCGAGTATTTTAACTAATGACTCTTCTTTGGTTAGTCGTAATAAGGTTATTCCTTTATCAATCAAATCGGAGTTATGTTGTAGTATTCCCAAGCGTACTTGAGAAAATCCAAGAATATCGTATATTTTTAATTCTTCTGCTAATACCAAAAGTTGTAGGGTGATTGTTTCACATTCTTTGAATAAATGATGTTGAAAATATACAGTGGAGAGATTGGCTAAAAAAGATGATAAAAATACTTTTGTTTCTCGGAAGTATTTATATTTCTCGATGGTTTTCATAATTCTATCAATAAGAAGGGGAAGATTTTCAGAAGGAAAGAAAAAGAGAATGGTTCCAAGTAATTTCAAATCACTAATGTACCATGTATCCATAGGTTTAAGATAGTCCCAAATTTCTTCATACAAATCTTTCAAGACGTGGTTGTTTTTGAATCCTTTAGTTCGTAACTCTGTGACAATTTTTGTATGACGATAGATATTTTGAATAGGAACATCGTGATGTGTCTTAAGATATTTTTGACACTTCTCAGTGAGTTCAACCATTTTTCTAGTATCTTGAAAAGTAGACGGATTTTGGCTCTCTACAATAATATCTCGCCTTTCACTAGGATGGTATTCGTTGCATATATACTTGAATTCTGCTAAGCTCATATCAATTTGTTCAAGAAGAAATACCATGTTTTCAAAACTGGGAATAACTTTACCGTGTTCAATATTTGTTAGAGTTGTTCGATGTATGACTTGTCCACATACATCTTGTTGGGTCAATCCTTTTGACTTTCGAATTTCTTTAAAAATTTGTCCATAATCCCATCTCATATTGTTCCTCCTAGGTAAATGTGAATATTTTCTACATTTATAAAAAACGTAGAAAAAGGTGGTATTATTATATCAAAAAGGAGGGAAAAAGTCATGGGCTTTAAAAAATATTTGAAGAATTTACCGAAAAACTCTGGATTTATTATATCTTTGATTTGGAGTTGGATTCAACTTATCTGGTTTGAAACGTGGTTTTGGGGATAAAGAAATTAGAGTCCATACATAATTAAGTAAAGGAGGAATTTGTATGATATACCATCGTTTAGAATAAGTCTATATTTAAAATAGAAGTTATAAGGAATCTTCTTGAATAAAAAATGAAAGGAAACAGAAAAAATGAAAACTAAAAAATTATTGAAAATGGTTATTCCTGTTTTAATGATAAGTGCTGTTGGAACTACTTTCGTAGAAGCAAATCAGATAGGTGCTTTTAGTAATTTTGTTATTACTACCAGTTATAAGAGAACAGGTTATTTGACCAAAGAAAATGAAGGTGCGGAATATATCATGAACTTAAATCCTTGTAGAAATTTACATCCCATGACTGTTAAGCATCGTATAGTAAATTCTAATGGAGAAGCTCGTAGTGGAGAATCGTTAACAACCTGTGGTACTCGTTCAACTCATGGTAATTGGGCAACGGTTGGCTATGTTTATGCAGCAGATATGGCAAGACAAAATTGGTGGGATTTATCAGCTGCCATTTCAGGTAGTTGGTCACCAAATTAATTCGTAAAGTAGGTATAATTTATGAAGATTCCTCTCTTAACTTTGGCAAGGCATAAATTTGTTTATGTCTTGCTTACTTTGCTTTTTCTTGCTTTGGTTTATCGTGATGTTTTGATGACTTATTTCTTTTTTGATATTCATGCGCCCGATCTAGCTAAATTCGATGGACAAGCAATTAAAAATGACTTATTAAAATCAGCATTAGATTTTCGTATTCTCCAGTTCAATCTAGGTTTTTATCAATCATTTATTATTCCAATCATCATTGTTTTGCTAGGTTTTCAATATATTGAGCTGAAAAATAAAGTTTTACGATTGAGTATTGGAAGAGAAGTGAGTTATCAAGGGTTAAAAAGAAAGTTGACTTTTCAACTTGCAAGTATCCCTTGTGTGATATATTTAGTGACTGTGCTGATAATTGCAATTTTAACTTATTTCTTTGGGACTTTTTCTCCTCTTGAATGGAATTCTCTATTTTCTGATGGGAGTAGTTTACAAAGGCTCCTAGATGGAGAGATAACAAGCTATTTGTTCTTTACTTGTGTCCTACTAATCGGTATTTTCATCAATGCAGTCTATTTTTTTAAAATAGTTGATTATTTAGGGAATGTGACTCGTTCGGCAATTGCCTATTTGATGTTTCTTTGGCTTGGTTCTATGATGCTCTATAGTATCTTGCCATACTATATGGTTCCTATGACGAGTTTGATGCAAGCTAGCTATGGGGATGTAAGTTTGATGAGACTCTTTACTCCTTATATCCTTTATATTGTCCCCTATATGGTACTTAAAAAATATGAAGATAATGTTTAAGAACTTTAACAATATTTGGCTAAAGAGAAAGATCGTTTTACTACTTCGTATAGTTCTGATGATGATTTTGATTAACTATCTATTGTCAATAGCGGTTCAAAAGCAGGATGTTTTTCTCTTTTTCAAGAGGGAATTGATTTCAATCTTTTCCTATAATGACTATTCTGAAGCGAATTTAGAAATCCCCAAACTCTTGTTAAATCTTTCGCTTTTCATGGTAGGATGGCTCTCTGTCATTTTACTTGAAACTGATTTGGCAGACCATTACCATCACTTGATCCGCTATCAATCAACCTCCTTTTTCGATTATACAAGGAAACGATTGGTTGTCATCTCTAAATTTTTTATTCAAGATTTATTTGTCTGGTTCCTTGGTTTACTTCCTCTAGGAATTCATTTCAAAACAGTCGCACTTTTCTTTTTACTTGCTCAGTTAATGATCTTGTACTTACTACTGTCTTATCTGATAGCACTTATTAGTGCGGGCGCTGGTTTTTCCTTTTTTCTCTATTTTTTAGCATTTGTGGGACAAGAATGGATGATGGATCATATTGTAACAGTGTATTTAGTACTCTTAAGTTTATTAGTTATGTTGATTGTTAGTCGCTTGGAAGAGAAATTTAAGAAAGGATAAACGATGAGACTTGAAATTATAAATGGACAGAAAATTTATGGGAAAAGACCTATTTTAAATGAGTTGAATCTGGTCTTTCAATCAGGAAATATTTATGGTCTTAAAGGTGATAATGGATCTGGTAAGACAGTTCTTTTAAAGATACTTGCTGGTTATATTAAGCTTGATAAAGGAAAAGTTCTTCAAGATGGGGAAGTCTATGGGATAAAAAATCATTATATTCAGGATGCAGGGGTTTTAATTGAAAAAGTCGAGTTTTTATCTCATTTATCCCTTAGAGAAAATTTGGAATTGTTAAGGTGTTTTTCATCTAAAGTTACGGAAAAAAGAATTGCCGATTGGATCCAATATTATGATTTACAGGAATTTGAAGACGTTGAGTACCGTCATTTATCCTTAGGAACGAAACAAAAAATGGCCTTGATTCAAGCCTTTATTGCCGAACCATCTATACTCTTTCTCGATGAACCTATGAATGCTTTAGATGAGAAGAGTGTGAGGTTAACCAAACAGGTCATTTTATCTTACCTGAAAAAAGAAAATAGTCTGGTTATCCTGACGTCACACATATCGGAAGATATTTCAGATCTTTGTACAGATGTATTAGTTGTCGAAAACGGACATATACAATATATAAAGGATATACAATCCTAGGAGGTAGCTTATGGCACATCTAAAATCATTTATTACACGCTATTCTAAGGTCTATATTGGTTTAGTTCTGTTGATCTGGATTGCTTTCTTCTTTCTTCCTTGGGGCAGTCCGATTCTGGGGGGGAAGATTGACCTCTTCAGCATACAGAAAGTCTTGCTAGTTTTTGGAATTCTGTCGATTTTGATGGCCTTGCTGTCCAAGAAAGTCAGTCTCTTTGTTTTTGGATTGATCTGCTGTTTTTCTCTTTGGATAAATCTATTTATCCTATTTGCGATTTTGCCGATTTTTGTTGGCAATTAAAGCATCATAAAAGTCAGAGAGGTTAGCTTGGAAACTAGCCTCTTTTTCCTTTTCAAAATGGGGATTCTTCCTTGAAAATAATCAGTAATTGTGCTAAAATTAAAAGAACATTCTAAAATATTCGGAATTTAAAGTAAGGAAAAACATGGCTAATATTTTAAAAACAATTATCGAAAATGATAAAGGAGAAATCCGTCGTCTGGAAAAGATGGCTGACAAGGTTTTCAAATACGAAGACCAAATGGCTGCTTTGACAGATGACCAACTAAAAGCAAAAACAGTTGAATTTAAAGAACGTTATCAAAATGGAGAATCGCTGGATTCATTGCTTTATGAAGCATTTGCGGTTGTCCGTGAGGGTGCCAAACGTGTCCTAGGTCTCTTCCCATATAAGGTTCAGGTCATGGGGGGAATCGTTCTTCACCATGGTGACGTGCCAGAAATGCGTACAGGGGAAGGGAAAACCTTGACTGCGACTATGCCCGTATACCTCAATGCCCTTTCAGGTAAAGGGGTTCACGTAGTTACGGTCAATGAATACTTGTCAGAACGTGATGCGACTGAGATGGGTGAATTGTACTCATGGCTTGGTTTGTCAGTAGGGATTAACTTGGCTGCCAAATCTCCAATGGAGAAAAAAGAAGCCTATGAGTGTGATATTACTTACTCAACCAACTCAGAAATCGGATTTGACTACCTTCGTGACAACATGGTCGTTCGCGCTGAAAACATGGTACAACGTCCGCTCAACTATGCCTTGGTCGATGAGGTTGACTCTATCTTGATTGACGAGGCTCGTACACCATTGATTGTATCAGGTGCTAACGCAGTTGAAACTAGTCAGCTCTACCATATGGCAGACCACTATGTAAAATCTTTGGACAAAGACGACTACATCATCGATGTGCAGTCTAAGACTATTGGTTTGTCTGATTCAGGGATTGACAAGGCTGAAAGCTACTTCAAGCTTGAAAACCTCTATGACATCGAAAACGTAGCTCTGACTCACTTTATCGATAATGCCCTTCGTGCTAACTACATCATGCTTCTCGATATTGACTATGTGGTGAGCGAAGAGCAAGAAATCTTGATTGTCGACCAATTTACAGGTCGTACCATGGAAGGTCGTCGTTATTCTGATGGATTGCACCAAGCTATTGAAGCTAAAGAAGGTGTGCCAATCCAGGATGAAACCAAGACATCTGCCTCAATCACTTACCAAAACCTTTTCCGTATGTACAAGAAATTGTCAGGTATGACGGGTACAGGTAAGACTGAGGAAGAAGAATTCCGTGAAATCTACAACATTCGTGTGATTCCAATCCCAACAAACCGCCCTGTTCAACGTATTGACCACTCAGACCTTCTTTATGCAAGTATCGAGGCTAAGTTTAAGGCGGTTGTCGAAGACGTTAAGGCTCGTTACCAAAAAGGTCAGCCTGTCTTGGTTGGTACAGTAGCGGTTGAAACTAGTGACTACATTTCTAAGAAATTAGTCGCAGCTGGCGTTCCTCACGAAGTCTTGAATGCCAAAAACCACTATAGAGAAGCCCAAATCATCATGAATGCTGGTCAACGTGGTGCTGTTACTATCGCAACCAACATGGCCGGTCGTGGTACCGACATCAAGCTTGGTGAAGGGGTTCGCGAATTAGGTGGACTTTGTGTGATTGGTACAGAACGTCATGAAAGTCGTCGTATCGATAACCAGCTTCGTGGACGTTCAGGTCGTCAAGGAGACCCAGGTGAGTCACAATTCTACCTCTCTCTTGAAGATGACTTGATGAAACGTTTTGGTTCTGAACGCTTGAAGGGAATCTTTGAACGTCTCAACATGTCTGAAGAGGCGATTGAGTCTCGTATGTTGACGCGTCAGGTTGAAGCAGCGCAAAAACGTGTCGAAGGAAATAACTACGATACCCGTAAACAAGTCCTTCAATACGATGACGTCATGCGTGAACAACGTGAGATTATCTATGCTCAACGTTACGATGTCATTACTGCAGACCGTGACTTGGCACCTGAAATTCAGTCTATGATCAAACGCACGATTGAACGTGTCGTTGATGGTCATGCGCGTGCCAAACAAGATGAAAAACTAGAAGCGATTTTGAACTTTGCTAAGTACAACTTGCTTCCAGAAGATTCTATTACGATGGAAGACTTGTCAGGTTTGTCTGATAAGGCTATTAAGGAAGAGCTTTTCCAACGTGCCTTGCAAGTTTACGATAGTCAGGTTTCAAAACTACGTGATGAAGAAGCAGTCAAAGAATTCCAAAAAGTCTTGATTCTACGAGTGGTAGATAACAAGTGGACAGATCATATCGATGCCCTTGATCAATTGCGTAACGCGGTTGGACTTCGTGGCTATGCTCAGAACAATCCTGTTGTTGAGTATCAGGCAGAAGGTTTCCGTATGTTTAATGACATGATTGGTTCGATTGAGTTTGATGTGACACGCTTGATGATGAAAGCACAAATTCATGAACAAGAAAGACCACAGGCAGAACGCCATATCAGTACAACAGCGACTCGTAATATCGCTGCCCACCAAGCAAATATACCAGAAGATTTGGATTTGAGCCAGATTGGACGGAATGAACTTTGCCCATGTGGTTCTGGTAAGAAGTTTAAAAACTGTCACGGTAAAAGACAATAAAATGAGATAGTTTAGAGGCGGATACCTTGTGAAAAGTAAATTTTTACTTGGTATCCGTTTGCTTTATAAGGAGATGAGTTATGGTATTTACAGCAAAAAGTCCTAAAATCAATATTGAAGAAGTTCGTGCCTTGTCAAAATTAGAAGGTCGGGCTTTGGAGAGAAAATCACAGCGTGATCAAGAGCTAGAAGCCATTATACGTGGAGAAGACCAACGAATTCTCTTGGTAATCGGGCCATGCTCATCTGACAATGAAGAAGCTGTTCTTGAGTACGCTAAGCGTTTGGCAGTCCTACAAGAAGAAGTAGCAGATCGTATCTTTATGGTGATGCGTGTTTACACTGCCAAACCTCGTACCAACGGAGATGGCTATAAGGGCTTGATTCACCAGCCTAACGCGACAGAAGCGCCAAGCCTCATCAACGGAATCAAAGCCGTTCGCCATCTTCACTATCGTGTCATCACGGAAACAGGTATGACAACTGCTGATGAAATGCTTTATCCTGAAAATCTGCCGCTTGTAGATGATTTGATTTCTTATATGGCGGTTGGTGCTCGTTCAGTTGAAGATCAGCAACACCGCTTTGTGGCAAGTGGGGCAGGATTTTCTACTGGTTTTAAAAATCCAACCTCTGGAAATCTCAATGTCATGTTTAATGGGATTTATGCTGCTCAAAACAAACAAAGCTTCCTTTTTCTAGGAAAAGAAGTGGAAACAACTGGGAACCCGCTTTCGCACGCCATTCTTCGTGGTGCTCTTAATGAATATGGAAAAAATATTCCCAACTACTATTATGACAATTTAATTGATACCATTGCCCAATATGAGAAAATGGGCTTGGAAAATCCTTTTATCATCATTGATACCAATCATGACAATTCTGGCAAGCAGTATATGGAACAAATCCGAATTGTCCGCCAGACCTTGATTAACCGTGCTTGGAATGAAAAAATCAAGCAGTTCGTTCGTGGTTTTATGATTGAGTCTTATCTGGAAGATGGTCGACAAAATGAGCCAGAAGTATTTGGCAAGTCTATCACAGATCCTTGCCTGGGTTGGGATAACACAGAAGCTCTTGTCAGAGAAATTTATAAAACGTTAGGAGAATAAGATGGCATTTATTGAAAAAGGTCAAGAAATCGATATGGAAGTCATCAAGGCTGAAACCCAATTGTCTGCGGAAGCCTTGAGACTCAAGGAAAGCCGTGACAGGGAATTGGCAGATATTATTTCAGGGGAAGATGACCGTCTCCTTTTGGTAATTGGTCCTTGCTCTTCTGATAATGAAGAGGCTGTCTTGGAATATGCTCGCCGTTTATCCGCCTTGCAAAAGAGGGTAGCGGACAAGATTTTCATGGTTATGCGTGTTTATACAGCTAAACCTCGTACCAACGGAGACGGCTATAAAGGTTTGGTTCACCAGCCAGATACTTCTAAGGCTCCAAGCCTGATTAACGGTTTGCAGGCTGTGCGCCAGCTGCACTACCGCGTGATTACAGAGACTGGCTTGACGACGGCAGATGAGATGCTTTATCCGTCAAATCTGATCTTGGTGGATGACTTGGTCAGCTACCATGCCGTTGGTGCTCGTTCTGTGGAAGACCAAGAGCACCGCTTTGTGGCTTCTGGGATTGATGCACCAGTAGGGATGAAAAATCCAACCTCTGGAAATTTGGGTGTTATGTTTAACGCCATCTATGCTGCTCAAAACAAGCAAACCTTCCTTTATCATGGTCAGGAAGTTGAGACTTCAGGTAATCCTTTGTCCCATGTCATCCTCCGTGGGGCAGTTAACGAGTATGGCAATTATATGCCGAATTACTACTATGAAAATCTACTCCAAGCCATTGAACGTTATGAGACCATGGGACTTGAAAATCCTTTTATCCTCATCGACACCAACCATGATAACTCCGGCAAGCAATATATGGAGCAGATTCGAATTGTTCGCCAGACCTTGCAAAATCGTGATTGGAATGAGAAAATCAAAAAGACGGTTCGAGGCTTTATGATTGAATCTTACCTAGCAGATGGTCGTCAAAACCAACCAGAGGTCTTTGGTTGCTCTATTACTGACCCTTGCCTAGGTTGGGAAAATACAGAGGCTTTGGTAGAAGAGATTTATGCTACCTTGACAAAATAAGTGAAAAGGATGGAGTTGGGGAATCTCAACTCCTTTTGATGAGAATGATAGTTGGACACGGAATTGACATCGAAGAATTGTCTTCGATAGAAAGCGCAGTTACACGACATGAAGGCTTTGCCAAGCGCGTGCTGACCGCTAAGGAAATGGAGCGCTTCACCAGTCTCAAAGGGCGCAGGCAAATCGAATATTTGGCTGGTCGCTGGTCGGCTAAGGAGGCATTTTCCAAGGCCATGGGAACGGGTATTGGCAAGCTCGGTTTTCAGGATTTGGAAGTCTTGAACAATGAACGCGGGGCGCCTTATTTTAGTCAGGCACCATTTTCAGGAAAGATTTGGCTGTCTATCAGCCATACCGATCAGTTTGTGACAGCCAGTGTCATTTTGGAGGGAAATCATGAAAGCTAGTCCGCATAGACCAACCAAGGCTCTGATTCATCTGGGAGCTATTCGACAAAATATTCAGCAAATGGGGGCTCATATCCCTCAAGGAACGCTCAAGTGGGCTGTGGTCAAGGCCAATGCCTATGGTCATGGAGCTGTTGCCGTTGCCAAGGCAATTCAGGATGATGTTGATGGCTTTTGCGTTTCCAATATTGATGAAGCCATTGAACTCAGACAAGCTGGACTGAGCAAGCCAATCCTCATTTTAGGAGTTTCTGAAATCGAAGCTGTTGCTCTAGCTAAAGAATATGACATCACCTTGACTGTGGCTGGACTGGAGTGGATTCAAGCACTCTTAGATAAGGAAGCGGACCTAACTGGATTAACAGTCCACCTCAAGATTGATTCAGGAATGGGACGGATTGGTTTTAGAGAGGCTAGTGAAGCTGATCAGGTTCAAGACTTGCTCCAACAACACGGTGCTCGTGTTGAAGGGATTTTTACCCACTTTGCTACTGCTGATGAGGAATCAGATGACTATTTTAATGCCCAGTTAGAACGGTTTAAAACCATTCTATCAAGTATGAAAGGTCTTCCAGAGCTGATCCATGCCAGCAATTCGGCAACGACTCTTTGGCATGTAGAGACTATTTTCAATGCGGTTCGTATGGGAGATGCCATGTATGGTCTTAATCCTAGCGGAGAGGTCTTGGACTTACCCTATGACTTGATTCCGGCCTTGACCTTGGAGTCTGCTCTGGTTCATGTCAAGACAGTTCCAGCTGGAGCTTGCATGGGCTATGGGGCGACCTATCAGGCAGATAGCGAGCAGGTCATCGCGACCGTGCCAATCGGCTATGCGGATGGTTGGACACGAGACATGCAGAATTTCTCTGTCTTGGTAGATGGCCAAGCTTGCCCAATCGTCGGCAGGGTTTCGATGGACCAAATCACTATTCGATTACCTAAGCCTTACCCACTCGGAACCAAGGTAACCTTGATTGGCTCCGACGGTGACAAGGAAATCACTGCAACTCAGGTAGCTGCCTACCGTGGGACTATTAACTATGAGGTGGTTTGTCTTCTCAGCGACCGCATTCCGAGAGAATATTATTAGAAAAGAAAGGAGTGGAGCATGAATCTACATCAACCCTTGCATGTCTTACCTGGTGTGGGATCAAAGTCAGCAGAAAAATACGCCAAACTAGGAATTGAAAATTTGCAAGATCTCTTGCTCTACTTTCCTTTCCGTTATGAAGATTTTAAGACCAAGCAGGTGCTGGAGCTGGAAGACGGGGAGAAGGCAGTTCTTTCTGGTCAAGTCGTGACTCCTGCCAGTGTCCAGTATTATGGTTTCAAGCGCAATCGCCTACGCTTTAGTCTTAAGCAGGGAGAAGTTGTTTTTGCGGTGAATTTCTTTAACCAGCCTTATCTAGCAGATAAGATAGAGTTGGGAGCAACCCTTGCTGTCTTTGGAAAATGGGACCGCGCCAAGGCTAGTCTGACTGGAATGAAGGTCCTAGCTCAGGTGGAAGATGACCTCCAGCCTGTCTATCGTCTGGTTCAGGGAATCAGTCAAGCCAGTCTGGTCAAGGTCATTAAGACAGCCTTTGATCAGGGACTGGACCTCTTGATTGAGGAAAATCTGCCCCAGTCCTTGCTGGACAAATACAAACTCATGTCCCGTTGTCAGGCAGTCCGAGCTATGCATTTTCCTAAGGATTTGGCAGAATACAAGCAGGCTCTTCGCCGTATCAAGTTTGAGGAACTCTTTTATTTCCAAATGCAATTGCAGACGCTCAAGTCTGAAAATAGAGTTCAAGGAAGCGGTCTGGTTCTGAATTGGTCTCAGGAAAAGGTGACAGCAGTTAAAGAAAATCTACCTTTTGCCCTGACCCCAGCTCAAGAAAAAAGTTTGCTGGAAATTTTAACCGATATGAAGTCCGACCACCACATGAATCGTCTCCTACAAGGAGATGTGGGGAGCGGAAAAACGGTAGTCGCTGGCTTGGCTATGTTTGCGGCAGTGACGGCTGACTACCAATCAGCCCTCATGGTACCAACAGAAATCCTCGCAGAGCAACACTTTGAGAGTTTACAGAACCTTTTTCCTAATTTGAAACTGGCTCTCTTGACAGGTTCCTTGAAAGCTGCAGAAAAGAGAGAAGTCTTGGAGACCATTGCCAAGGGTGAGGCTGATTTGATTATCGGAACCCACGCTCTGATTCAGGATGGAGTAGATTATGCTCGTCTTGGCTTGATCATTATAGATGAGCAGCACCGTTTTGGTGTGGGGCAAAGGCGTGTTCTGAGAGAAAAAGGCGACAACCCAGATGTCCTCATGATGACGGCGACTCCCATTCCTCGAACGCTGGCTATCACAGCCTTTGGTGATATGGATGTTTCCATTATCGACCAGATGCCAGCAGGGCGGAAGCCTATTGTGACGCGCTGGATCAAGCATGAGCAACTACCTCAGGTTTTGACTTGGTTAGAGGGGGAAATCCAAAAAGGTTCTCAAGCCTATGTCATCTCTCCTTTGATTGAAGAATCAGAAGCTCTGGACTTGAAAAATGCCATTGCCTTATCAGAAGAGCTGACGGCTCATTTTGCAGGCAAGGCAGAAGTGGCTCTTCTACATGGTAAGATGAAGAGTGACGAAAAAGACCAGATCATGCAGGATTTCAAGGAGAGAAAAACTGATATTCTGGTTTCGACAACGGTTATTGAGGTTGGGGTCAATGTTCCCAATGCGACCGTCATGATTATCATGGATGCGGATCGCTTCGGGCTCAGCCAGCTTCACCAGCTCAGAGGTCGTGTCGGTCGGGGAGACAAGCAGTCCTACGCTGTTCTCGTTGCCAATCCTAAGACGGATTCTGGGAAAGACCGCATGCGCATCATGACAGAAACCACCAATGGATTTGTCCTTGCGGAGGAAGATTTGAAAATGCGGGGTTCAGGAGAGATTTTTGGAACCAGACAGTCAGGACTTCCAGAATTTCAAGTGGCTGATATTATCGAAGATTTTCCGATTTTAGAAGAAGCCAGAAAAGTGGCTAGCTATATTAGTTCGATAGAAGCTTGGCAAGAGGATCCAGAGTGGCGCATGATTGCTCTTCATTTGGAAAAGAAAGAACATCTAGATTAAGCTTTCTCTAAGGAAATCTTATACTCAATGAAAATCAAAGAGCAAACTAGGAAACTAGCCGTAGGTTGCTCAAAGCACTGCTTTGATGTTGTAGATAAGACTGACGAAGTCAGTTACATATATAATCCAAGGCGACGTTGACGTGGTTTGAAGAGATTTTCGAAGAGTATTATCCTTCTTTCTTGCATTGCTTCCCTAGATATGCTACAGTTGTGGTAACGATTACAAAATAAAAGGAGCATGCTATGAAAAATCCAGCTTTGCTAGAAGAAATTAAGACCTATAGAGGAAGGGATGAGGTTCCGGAAGACTTTGATGCTTTCTGGGATGGGGAAGTGAAAAATGTTTCCACACCTCCATCCTACCACTTGGAGGAAAGAGATTTCCACATTCCTCAAGTCAAGTGCTATGAGTTAACCTTTGAAGGAACCAATGAAGGCAAGGTCTATGCACGCGTCGTTCTTCCAAAGAGTGAGGAGAAGGTTCCTCTAATCTTCCATTTTCATGGTTATATGGGACGTGGCTGGGACTGGGCCGACATGCTGGCCTTCACCGTGGCTGGTTACGGTGTTGTCTCAATGGATGTGCGGGGCCAGTCAGGTTACTCGCAAGACGGTTTGCGTTCTCCTCTAGGAAATACGGTTAAGGGACATATTATCCGTGGTGCTGTGGAGGGTCGGGATCACCTCTTTTATAAGGATGTTTATCTGGATATTTACCAGTTGGTTGAAATTATTGCTAATCTGCCTGAGGTAGATGAGAAGCGTCTTTCTAGCTATGGTGCCTCTCAAGGTGGTGCTCTAGCTTTGGTTGCAGCAGCGCTCAATCCTCGAATTCAGAAAACAGTTTCCATCTATCCCTTCTTATCAGATTTCAGACGGGTGATTGAGATTGGCAATACTAGTGAGGCCTATGATGAACTTTTCCGTTATTTCAAGTTCCACGATCCTTTTCATGAAACAGAGGAGGAAATCATGGCGACCCTTGCCTATATCGATGTCAAAAATCTTGCCCATCGTATCCAAGGTGAGGTTAAGATGATTACGGGCTTGGACGACGATGTTTGCTATCCCATTACCCAGTTTGCGATTTACAATCGTTTGATCTGCGATAAGGCTTATCGCATCATGCCTGAGTATGCCCACGAAGCCATGAATGTTTTTGTCAATGACCAGGTTTATAACTGGCTCTGTGGGAGTGAGATTCCTTTCAAATATCTAAAATAAGGAGTCGACTCTAGGCACAAAATCTTAAAAATCACAAACACGCATAGTATCAGGGGATTAAGAAGACTTGATACTATGCGTTTTATCATGGAAATATTTATAGAATTTTTTGTTGCTAGCTTTGTCAAATTGCTTAAAATAATTTTTTTCAGAAAGCAAAAGCCGATACCTATCGAGTAGGGTAGTTCTTGCTATCGTCAGGCTTGTCTGTAGGTGTTAATACTTTCCAAAAATCTCTTCAAACCACGTCAGCTTCGCCTTGCCGTAGGTATGGTTACTGACTTCGTCAGTTTCATCTACAACCTCAAAACGGTGTTTTGAGCTGACTTCGTCAGTTTCATCTACAACCTCAAAACGGTGTTTTGAGCTGACTTCGTCAGTTTCATCTACAACCTCAAAACAGTGTTTTGAGCATCATGCGGCTAGCTTCCTAGTTTGCTCTTTGATTTTCATTGAGTATAAAAACAGATGAATCTCTGTTTTCTTTTTATGGACTATAAATGTTCAGCTGAAACTACTTTCAAGGACATTATTGTATAAAAGAATTTCTTGAAACTAAAATCTATTATACTACACTGTATTGAAAGCGTTTTAGAAATGAGATATAATAAATTTGCTAACACTTATAAAAAGTGATAGAATCTTATCTTTATGTATATTTAAAGATAGATTGCTGTAAAAATAGTAGCAGCTATGCGAAATGACAGATAGAGAGAAGGGATTGAAGCTTAGAAAAGGGGAATAATATGATATTTAAGGCATTCAAGACAAAAAAGCAGAGAAAAAGACAAATTGAACTACTTTTGACAGTTTTTTTCGACAGTTTTCTGATTGATTTATTTCTTCACTTATTTGGGATTGTCCCCTTTAAGCTGGATAAGATTCTGATTGTGAGCTTGATTATATTTCCCATTATTTCTACAAGTATTTATGCTTATGAAAAGCTATTTGAAAAAGTGTTCGATAAGGATTGAGCAGGAAGTATGGTGTAAATAGCATAAGCTGATGTCCAATAATTTGCTTATAAAGAGATATTTTAGTTTAATTGCAGAGGTGTCCTGGTAGATAAACTAGATTGGTAGGAGTCTGATTGGAGAAAGGAGAGGGGAAATTTGGCACCAATTTGAGATAGTTTGTTTAGTTCATTTTTGTCATTTAAATGAACTGTAGTAAAAGAAAGTTAAGAAAAGACAAACTAAGTGCATTTTCTGGAGTAAATGTCTTATTTCAGAAATCGGGATATAGATATAGAGAGGAACAGTATGAATCGGAATGTTCAAGAACGTAAGTGTCGTTATAGCATTAGGAAACTATCGGTAGGAGCGGTTTCTATGATTGTGGGAGCAGTGGTGTTTGGAACGTCTCCTGTTTTAGCTCAAGAAGGGGCGAGTGAGCAACCTCTGGCAAATGAAACTCAACTTTCGGGGGGGGGGGAGCTCAACCCTAACTGATACAGAAAAGAGCCAGCCTTCTGAGGAAGGAGAAAATATAACTCTTCCTGCAGAGCATGTAGAGTCTGTTTCAGAGACTGAACTTTCTGGCAATGAGCAAGAACAAGAAAGGGAAGATAAGCAAGAAGAAAAAATTCCAAGAGATTACTATGCACGAGATTTGGAAAATGTCGAAACAGTGATAGAAAAAGATGACTTAGAGACGAATGATTCAAATGGAAAAAGAGTAGACTTGTCTGATGAATTAGAGAAAGTAAAGGGACTCCAAAATGCAACTGTTCATGTGGAGTTCAAACCGGCTGCTGATGGTCCTAGTTTTTACAATCTCTTTTCTGCTTCCAGTACAACTAAAGTAAATGAGTACTTTACAATGGCAATCAATAATGGGACAGCTTTGATAGAGGGACGTGGAGCTGATGGTAGTCAATTTTATGGAAGTTATACAGATGCGCCTTTGAAGATTAGACCAGGCAAGTATAATTCGGTTACTTTTACTGTTGAAAGACCAAGAAAGGATAGTCCAAATGGTCAGGTTCGTCTTTATGTGAATGGTGTATTATCTCGTACGAATAAAAAGTCAGGGAAATTCCTGGCAGACATGCCAGATGTGGATAAACTTCAGTTAGGTGCAACTAATAGAGCAGGAGAACTGAAGTGGGGCTCAAATCTCTCTATTCGTAATCTGACTGTATACAATCGTGCTCTAACTCCAGAGGAAGTCAAAAAACGTAGCCAGTTATTTGATGTGACAGATATTGAACCGTCACTTCCTGAAGGGGCAGTCTTGACAGAAAAGCAAGAGTTGTTTAGGAGTGGTGTCAATGATAAGCCAAATAGTGAAGGAATTAAGAGTTATCGGATTCCAGCTTTGCTACGTACGGATAAAGGAACATTACTGGCAGGAGCAGATCAGCGTCGTCTCCACCATTCTGACTGGGGAGATATTGCTATGGTCGTTAGGAGAAGTGAGGATGGGGGAACTACTTGGCAGCCAACCTTAACCTTGACCAATCTGCGAGACAATCCAGAAGCAAAAGATCCACAGGCACCATCTCCACTTAATATCGATATGGTCTTGGTTCAAGATCCTACCACAAAGAGAATTTTTTCAATCTACGATATGTTTCCAGAAGGTCGAGCTGTCTTTGGAATGCCAAACAAACCTCAAAAAGCTTATCAACAAGTTGGAGACAGGCACTATCAATTACTATATAAACAAGGGGAAAATCAAGCATATACTGTTCGAGAAAACGGAGAAGTATATGATGCAAATAATCAAAAAACAGATTATCGCGTTGTAGTGGATCCAAAAGAAGAAGCCTACAGAGATAAGGGTGACCTCTATAAAGGAGAAGAGCTTCTTGGAAATATCTACTTTGCTCAATCTGCTAAAAATCCATTTCGTGTAGCCTATACGAGCTATTTGTGGCTTTCCTATAGTGATGATGATGGGAAAACATGGTCGCAACCAAGAGATATTACACCATCAATTCGCCAAGATTGGATGAAATTTTTAGGAACAGGTCCAGGTACAGGAATTGTGCTTAGAACAGGAGAGCACAAGGGTCGTATCCTAGTTCCTACTTATACCACCAACGCTATCTCCCATCTAAGCGGATCTCAGTCTTCTCGTTTGATTTATTCAGATGACCATGGAGAAACATGGCAGGCTGGAGCGGCTGTCAATGATGATAGGACGGTAGGTAGAAGGAAAATTCATTCCTCAACTATGAATAATAGTCCTGCCCAAAATACAGAGTCAGTTGCTGTACAGTTAAATAATGGTGATGTGAAACTCTTTATGAGAGGATTAACGGGTGATTTACAGGTTGCCACAAGTAAAGATGGTGGGCAAACTTGGGACAAGGAAATCAAGAGATACAATCAGGTTAAAGATGTTTATGTCCAAATGGCTGCTATTCACACCATGCACGAAGGAAAAGAATACATCATTTTAACCAATTCAGGAGGACCTAAACGGACGAATGGAATGGCTCATTTGGCTCGTGTAGAGGACAACGGAGACTTGACTTGGTTACATCATAGACCAATTCAAAAAGGAGAGTTTGCCTATAATTCGCTTCAAGAATTAGGAAACGGTGAGTATGGTATCTTGTATGAACATACTGAAAAAGGACAAAATGCCTATACCCTATCATTTAGAAAATTTAACTGGGAATTTTTAACAAAAGATCCGGTATATCCAACAAGTGTAACTATCAGGGACGTTCGTAAATTGGAAACAGAAGAAGAGGATGCAGAACAAGGCATCTTAGCTATGCAATTTGATTCTGAGGTACTAGTGAATTCTATTCCGACTTTGACTTTAGCGAATGGACACAAAGCTACCTTCTTGACACAAGCAGATCAAAAAACTCTACTTTTCACCTTTAATAAAGAAGATGCAGGTCAAGAAATTACAGGTCTACTGGCCGGTAGAATTGACAGTATGCATGATTTACCAGTTACACTAGCTGGTAGTAGAATTCCTGAAGATGCGAAAGAAAATCCTGTCGAGACCATGAATACAGTAAGAGAAGATGTATCTGAGGAGATGACAGAAAGGAAGTCAGAGAAGAATCAAGTGTCTATGGAGCCTTCAGGCAGAATGGTAGCAAACTCTCCTCTTACTTCTCTTGCTTCTCGTTATCTCCAATCTTATGTAGGAGATGTTACTTTAACTCCTCTTAAAACTGAGACCAAAGTTCCAGTAACGACTGGTTGGAAGCAAGAAAATGGTGCATGGTATTTTTATACATCTGCTGGTGAAGTGGTGAAAGGATGGCATCAGGAAGCGGGTAAATGGTACTACTTGAGTTCTACTGGTGCGATGGCAACTGGTTGGGTGAAAGATGGTAACCAATGGTATTATTTGAGTGAGAGTGGAGCAATGTCTACTGGCTGGGTTGAATCCAGCGGTGTGTGGTACTATCTCAATGCTAACGGTTCAATGGCAACTGGTTGGATAAAAGATGGAGACCATTGGTACTATCAGGAATCATCTGGTGCAATGAAGGTAAATCAATGGTTCCAAGTTGGAGACAAATGGTACTATGTTAATGAAAACGGAAGGTTAGCGGTTAATACTATAGTAGATGGTTATAAAGTTAACTCCAATGGGGAATGGGTCAACTACTAGAACCTTGGATGTTGATGAATAACTGAGACACGTTTTGTCCGTCATAGAGATTAAAAGTTTATTTAGATAGTTTTCGTAGAAATTTCTACTCTAAGAAAAAATCAATTTAGATGAGCTCCTATTGCCGAGTCAATGACTTGCTAGTCGTAAATAAACTGTATATTTCTGACTTACTTAGGACTGGATACTGCTAGTCGCAACGTAACAGTTCGCTTTAAGTGTTAAAATGCATATAGCTAGTTATTGGTTATATGCGTTTTTGTTTTTAATTATTTTATTTCTTGTCTTGGAATATAGGTAAAGTTATAGTAAAATAAAATTCTGTAAATCATATTGGTAGATATACAAGAAGAGTGTATTGTTGACAGTACAGCACATAGAATCCAACATGTCCTTATACTCAAAAAATCAAAGAGCAAATTAGGAAGCTAGCCGTAGCCTGCCCAAAACACTGTTTTGAGGTTGTAGATGAAACTGACGAAGTCAGCCCAAAACACTGTTTTGAGGTTGTAGATGAAACTGACGAAGTCAGCTCAAGACACCGTTTTGAGGTTGCAGATAGAACTGACGAAGTCAGCTCAAAATACCGTTTTGAGGTTGCAGATAGAACTGACGAAGTCAGCTCAAAATACCGTTTTGAGGTTGTAGATGAAACTGACGAAGTCAGCTCAAGACACCGTTTTGAGGTTGCAGATAGAACTGACGAAGTCAGTAACATATACATACGGCAAGACGAAGATGACATGGTTTGAAGAGTATGGAACAATCATAACTTATTTGAAGATTTTAAAAGATTGTAAGCTATTATATCTGGATAAATAAGTATTAGAAACTAAAGTGAGGAAAAAGATGTTTTTATATTTAAAAGGTTTAGGAAAATTTCGTATCGCTAACACCAGACGGCTATAGAGTGAACGAGTACGGGGAATGGATCAACTGAACTTGCTTTATGGCATATTGACGAGAAAGCTAGGAGTATAAAAACACTAGAATTCATAGTCTAGAAAGTGGTAAGGATTTTCTAAAATGGTTGATTTTGTAATCTTTTTTGTAAAATATAGCTTTTAATAAATAATGCGAGCAAGATATATCTCTTTGCAAGTGATTAGGGTCAATAGTTTTTAACTTTCTCACTTCTTTTCCGAATAAATAGATAGAACCATAGAATCTAGCAAAATTAGATTTAAAACTATGGTATAATAGAAGGAGGAAAAGGATGATTCTAAGACATCCGGGCATTAGCCCGACCAATGACTTGGTTGCTAAGAAAATTTTCAGCAACCCAGAAATCACTTGTCAATTTATTCGCGATATGCTGGACTTGCCAGCAAAAAATGTGACCATTTTGGAGGGAAGTAACATTCACGTCTTGCCTTCCATGCCTTATTCAGCGCAGGATTTCTATACCAGTATAGACGTCTTGGCAGAGTTAGACAATGGGACACAAGTTATTATTGAGATTCAGGTACATCATCAGAATTTTTTCATCAATCGCCTGTGGGCTTATCTGTGCAGTCAGGTAAATCAAAACCTAGAAAAAATTCGCCAACGAGAAGGTGATACCCACCAGAGCTACAAACATATCGCACCTGTCTACGCTATCGCAATCGTGGACAGTAATTATTTTCAAGATGACTTAGCTTTTCATAGCTTTAGCATGCGCGAGGATACGACAGGTGAGGTCTTAACCATCACAAATAACGGTCAAGTAAACCATCTAGTCAAGATGGCGTTCTTGGAATTAAGAAAATACAGAGAAACCAGCAAAGATAGCATTCGCAAACCGTGGTTGGAGTTTTTTGGGAACAAACCCTTTACCCAGCGCCCCGAGCGAGCCATCAGCCAAGCAGATCAACTGCTGGACTACAAGAGCTGGTCCGAGGAGGATAGGGAAATGTTTAGTCAACTACGTATGCGAGAAGAACAAGCCTTGTTAGCACAGGACTATGCCTTGGAACAAGCTGAAGAAAAAGGGTTGGAGAGAGGTCGGGCAGAAGGACTTGAACGTGGAAAACTTTTTGCCTTTCTGGATATGGTTCGCCAAGGACTTCTGACTTCCGAGGTTGCCAGTCAGCAGTTGGGTATGTCAGTATCTGAGTTTGAGGCGTTGTTGTAAGATCAGCAATAATAGACAAGAAAACCATCTGGTTAAGATGGCATTCTTGGAATTAAAAAACTCTAATCACAAAATCTTAAAAATCACAAACACGCATAGTATCAGGTATTGAACAAGCTTGATACTATGCGTTTTATAGTGCAGTGAATCTATATTAGGACACTATAGTTGATTGAAAACAGAATAGTATACCGCAGCTTCTAAATCCTTGTTATAAATTTGATTTTACTTTCCCAATCGATTTATTCTCATTTTATTTCAATCTGCTATATTTCCTTCATTTTCTCCTAAAATTGACTTTCTTGTTTTTTTATCTTGTCCACTCGAAACAGGTCTTGCAAGAAACCTACTTATTTTTGAAAGTACTTTTAATGTAGTTGATATAGTTAAAAGATTTGAAACTAAATTCCAAATTAAAAAAGGCTTGAAATACTAAAAAAAAAAAAGTATACTCTAATTGAAAACGGTAACAAAACTAATTTAGAGTATTTCTCTCTTAAAAAGTTCTTGGTGAAACGATATTTAGAAAGGAGATTTAGCCAAAGAGTCTATTAGTGCTAGAATAATAGATTAGAATTATTTTAGAAAAACTAATACTCAATGAAAATCAAAGAGCAAACTAGGAAACTAGCCGCAGGCTGTACTTGAGTACGGCAAGGCGACGTTGACGCAGTTTGAAGAGATTTTCGAAGAGTATAAGTGAGCAGCTTATAAATTCAATTCCCCAAATAGATTCATACTAGTATCTTTTGCAAAAAATAAAGGGCGACTTCCTTCATGAATATCAATTTCATCTATAAGGAAGGTAGCTAATTGAACTAACTTATTTATTCTGTTTGTCGCTAGAAAAATCAGATCTTCTTGTGAAGATACTGAATGAAAATCAAAGAAGAAACTAGCAAGCTAGTAGCAGATTGCCCAAAACACCGCTTTGAGGTTGTAGATAAGACTGACCTATATAATCCAAGGTGAAGCGACTGTGGTTTGAAGAGATTTTCAAAGAGTATAGGCTAGAGAGTGTTGTGTTTTTATGTCCTTCTAGTAGAAAATGCTAGACAGAAGAATGGGGAACTTGGATAGGAAAAATAGATTGAGAAAGGAGGATAGGGTGTGATTATTACAAAAATTAGCCGTTTAGGAACTTATGTGGGAGTAAATCCACATTTTGCAACATTAATAGATTTTCTAGAAAAAACAGGACTAGAAAATTTAACAGAAGGTTCGATTGCTATCGATGGTGATCGATTGTTTGGGAATTGCTTTACTTATCTAGCAGATGGTCAAGCAGGGGCTTTCTTTGAAACACACCAAAAATATTTGGATATTCATTTAGTTTTGGAAAACGAAGAAGCCATGGCTGTTACGTCGCCGGAAAATGTAAGCGTTACCCAAGAATATGATGAAGAGAAGGATATTGAATTATACACAGGGAAAGTGGAACAGTTGGTTCATTTGAGAGCTGGCGAATGCCTCATCACTTTTCCAGAAGATTTACATCAACCCAAGGTTCGTATAAATGATGAACCTGTGAAAAAAGTTGTCTTTAAAGTTGCAATTTCTTAATGTAGAAAGGGAAGAACAATGAAAAAAATGAGAAAGTTTTTATGTCTAGCTGGAGTTGCGTTAGCAGCCGTTGCCTTGGTAGCTTGTTCAGGAAAAAAAGAAGCTACAACTAGTACTGAACCACCGACAGAATTATCTGGTGAGATTACAATGTGGCACTCCTTTACTCAAGGACCGCGTTTAGAAAGCATTCAAAAATCAGCAGATGCTTTCATGCAAAAGCATCCAAAAACGAAAATCAAGATTGAAACATTCTCTTGGAATGACTTCTATACTAAATGGACTACAGGTTTAGCAAATGGGAATGTGCCAGATATCAGTACAGCTCTTCCTAACCAAGTAATGGAAATGGTCAACTCAGATGCTTTGGTTCCGCTAAATGATTCTATCAAGCGTATTGGACAGGATAAATTTAACGAAACTGCCTTAAATGAGGCAAAAATCGGAGATGATTACTACTCTGTTCCTCTTTATTCACATGCACAAGTTATGTGGGTTAGAACTGATTTGTTAAAAGAACATAATATTGAGGTTCCTAAAACTTGGGATCAACTCTATGAAGCTTCTAAAAAATTGAAAGAAGCTGGAGTTTATGGCTTGTCTGTTCCGTTTGGAACAAATGACTTAATGGCAACACGTTTCTTGAACTTCTACGTACGTAGTGGTGGTGGAAGTCTCTTGACAAAAGATCTTAAAGCAGATTTGACAAGTCAACTTGCTCAAGATGGTATTAAATACTGGGTTAAAATGTATAAAGAAATTTCACCTCAAGATTCTTTGAACTTTAATGTCCTTCAACAAGCTACCTTGTTCTATCAAGGAAAAACAGCATTTGACTTTAACTCTGGCTTCCATATTGGAGGAATCAATGCCAACAGTCCTCAATTGATTGATTCAATTGATGCTTATCCTATTCCAAAAATCAAAGAGTCTGATAAGGACCAAGGAATTGAAACTTCAAACATTCCAATGGTTGTTTGGAAAAATTCAAAACATCCAGAAGTTGCTAAAGCATTCTTAGAATCACTTTATAATGAAGAAGACTACGTTAAATTCCTTGATTCAACTCCAGTAGGTATGTTGCCAACTATTAAGGGGATTAGCGATTCTGCAGCCTATAAAGAAAATGAAACTCGTAAGAAATTTAAACATGCTGAAGAAGTGATTACTGAAGCTGTTAAAAAAGGTACTGCTATTGGTTATGAAAATGGACCAAGTGTACAAGCTGGTATGTTGACTAACCAACACATTATTGAACAAATGTTCCAAGATATCATTTCAAATGGAACAGATCCTATGAAAGCAGCAAAAGAAGCAGAAAAACAATTAAACGATTTATTTGAGGCTGCTCAGTAGATGTAAAAGACTAGAAAATAGGTGGGCTAGTGAGCTGAAAAGCCCTAGCCCAATCTTGTAAAAGAAGGGAGAAGGAGAATGGTTAAAGAACGTAATTTAACTCGCTGGATATTTGTTTTGCCAGCTATGATTATCGTAGGATTACTCTTTGTTTATCCGTTTTTCTCGAGTATTTTTTATAGCTTTACCAATAAGCATTTGATTATGCCAAATTATAAATTTGTTGGTTTAGCTAACTATAAAGCTGTGCTATCAGATCCCAACTTCTTTAATGCGTTCTTTAATTCAATTAAGTGGACCATTTTCTCATTAGTTGGTCAAGTTTTAGTAGGGTTTGTATTGGCTTTAGCTCTTCACAGAGTACGCCACTTCAAGAAATTATATAGGACCTTATTGATTGTTCCTTGGGCATTTCCTACAATCGTTATTGCCTTTTCTTGGCAGTGGATTCTAAACGGGGTTTATGGCTACTTACCTAATCTAATCGTAAAATTAGGTTTAATGGATCATACACCTGCATTTTTGACAGATAGTACATGGGCATTCCTATGTTTGGTGTTTATCAACATTTGGTTTGGAGCGCCGATGATTATGGTTAATGTACTTTCAGCTTTGCAAACAGTACCAGAAGAACAATTTGAGGCTGCTAAGATAGATGGTGCTTCAAGTTGGCAGGTGTTCAAGTTTATCGTCTTTCCACATATTAAAGTGGTTGTAGGACTTCTAGTTGTTTTGAGAACTGTATGGATCTTTAATAACTTTGACATTATCTACCTTATTACGGGTGGTGGACCGGCTAATGCTACAACGACGCTTCCAATTTTTGCTTACAACCTGGGTTGGGGCACTAAATTGTTGGGTCGTGCTTCAGCAGTTACAGTGTTGCTCTTTATCTTCTTGATGGCGATTTGCTTTATCTACTTTGCTATCATCAGTAAGTGGGAAAAGGAGGGTAGAAAATAATGAAGAAGAAATCCAGTATTTATTTAGATATTCTCTCACATGCACTCTTGATTGGTGCGACTATTGTTGCAATTTTCCCATTGGTATGGATTATCATATCGTCTGTCAAGGGGAAAGGGGAATTGACTCAGTATCCAACACGATTTTGGCCTGAACAGTTTACATTAGATTATTTTATACATGTTATCAACGATTTGCACTTTATTGATAACATTCGAAATAGTTTAATCATTGCCTTAGCTACAACCCTTATTGCGATTATTATTTCTGCTATGGCAGCCTATGGTATTGTTAGATTCTTCCCTAAATTGGGAGCAATCATGTCGAGATTACTTGTCATTACCTACATTTTCCCACCAATTTTGTTAGCAATTCCCTATTCAATTGCCATTGCTAAAGTTGGATTAACAAATAGTTTATTTGGCTTGATGATGGTTTATCTATCTTTTAGTGTTCCATATGCAGTTTGGCTCTTAGTTGGATTTTTCCAAACAGTTCCAATTGGAATTGAAGAAGCAGCTAGAATTGATGGTGCAAATAAATTTGTTACATTTTATAAAGTTGTGCTACCGATTGTAGCACCAGGTATTGTAGCAACAGCTATTTATACATTTATCAATGCTTGGAATGAATTCTTGTATGCTTTAATTTTGATTAACAATACAGGAAAGATGACAGTAGCAGTAGCTCTTCGATCTCTTAACGGTTCAGAAATTTTAGACTGGGGAGATATGATGGCAGCATCTGTTATTGTGGTTCTTCCATCAATTATTTTCTTCTCTATTATCCAAAATAAGATTGCAAGTGGATTATCAGAAGGATCTGTGAAGTAAACGAAAGAAGGAAAAAATGAATAAGAGAGGTCTTTATTCAAAACTAGGAATTTCTGTTGTAGGATTTAGTCTTTTAATGGGAGTACCCACTTTGATTCATGCGAATGAATTAAACTATGGTCAACTGTCTATATCTCCTATTTTTCAAGGAGGTTCATATCAACTGAACAATAAGAGTATAGATATCAGCTCTTTGTTATTAGATAAATTATCTGGAGAGAGTCAGACAGTAGTAATGAAATTTAAAGCAGATAAACCAAACTCGCTTCAAGCTTTGTTTGGTCTATCTAATAGTAAAGCAGGCTTTAAAAATAATTACTTTTCAATTTTCATGAGAGATTCTGGTGAGATAGGTGTAGAAATAAGAGACGCCCAAAAGGGAATAAATTATTTATTTTCTAGACCAGCTTCATTATGGGGAAAGCATAAAGGACAGGCAGTTGAAAATACACTCGTATTTGTATCTGATTCTAAAGATAAGACATACACAATGTATGTTAATGGTATAGAAGTGTTCTCTGAAACAGTTGATACATTTTTGCCGATTTCAAATATAAATGGTATAGATAAGGCAACACTAGGAGCTGTTAATCGTGAAGGCAAGGATCATTATCTTGCAAGAGGAAGTATTGATGAAATCAGTCTATTTAATAAAGCAATTAGTGATCAGGAAGTTTCAACTATTCCCTTGTCAAATCCATTTCAGTTAATTTTCCAATCAGGAGATTCTACTCAAGCTAACTATTTTAGAATACCGACATTATATACATTAAGTAGTGGAAGAGTTCTATCAAGTATTGATGCACGTTATGGTGGGACTCATGATTCTAAAAGTAAGATTAATATCGCCACTTCTTATAGTGATGATAATGGGAAAACGTGGAGTGAGCCAACTTTTGCTATGAAGTTTAATGACTATGAGGAGCAGTTAGTTTACTGGCCACGAGACAATAAATTAAAGAATAGTCAAATTAGTGGAAGTGCTTCATTCATAGATTCATCCATTGTTGAAGATAAAAAATCTGGAAAAACGATATTATTAGCTGATGTTATGCCTGCGGGTATTGGAAATAATAATGCAAATAAAGCTGATTCAGGTTTTAAAGAAATAAATGGTCATTATTATTTAAAACTAAAGAAGGATGGAGATAATGATTTCCGTTATACAGTCAGAGAAAATGGTGTCGTTTATGATGAAACAACTAATAAACCTACAAATTATACTATAAATGATAAGTATGAAGTTTTAGAGGGAGGAAAGTCTTTAACAGTTGAACAATATTCGGTTGATTTTGATAGTGGCTCTTTAAGAGAAAGGCATAATGGAAAACAGGTTCCTATGAATGTTTTCTACAAAGATTCGTTATTTAAAGTGACTCCTACTAATTATATAGCAATGACAACTAGTCAGAATAGAGGAGAGAGTTGGGAACAATTTAAGTTATTGCCTCCGTTCTTAGGAGAAAAACATAATGGAACTTACTTATGTCCCGGACAAGGTTTAGCATTAAAATCAAGTAATAGATTAATTTTTGCAACGTATACTAGTGGCGAACTAACTTATCTCATTTCTGATGATAGTGGTCAAACATGGAAGAAATCCTCAGCTTCAATTCCGTTTAAGAATGCGACAGCAGAAGCGCAAATGGTTGAAATGAGAGATGGTGTGATTAGAACATTCTTTAGAACTACTACAGGTAAGATTGCCTATATGACTAGTAGAGATTCTGGAGAAACATGGTCAGAAGTTTCGTATATCGATGGAATTCAACAAACTTCATATGGTACACAAGTATCTGCAATTAGATACTCTCAATTAGTTGATGGAAAAGAAGCAGTCATTTTGAGTACACCAAATTCTAGAAATGGCCGTAAGGGAGGTCAATTAGTTGTCGGTTTAGTCAATAAAGAAGATGATAGTATCGATTGGAAATACCACTATGACATTGATTTGCCTTCGTATGGTTATGCTTATTCTGCGATTACAGAATTGCCAAATCATCACATAGGTGTATTGTTTGAAAAATATGATTCATGGTCAAGAAATGAATTGCATTTAAGCAATGTAGTTCAGTATATAGATTTGGAAATTAATGATTTAACAAAATAAAGGAGAAAAAACATGGTTAAATATGGTGTTGTTGGAACAGGATATTTTGGAGCTGAGTTAGCTCGTTATATGCAAAAGAATGATGGAGCAGAGATTACTCTTCTCTATGATCCAGATAATGCAGAGGCAATTGCAGAAGAATTGGGAGCAAAAGTAGCAAGTTCCTTAGATGAGTTGGTTTCTAGCGATGAAGTAGATTGTGTTATCGTCGCAACTCCAAATAATCTTCATAAGGAACCGGTTATTAAGGCTGCACAACATGGTAAAAATGTTTTCTGTGAAAAACCAATTGCGCTTTCTTATCAAGATTGTCGCGAGATGGTAGATGCATGTAAAGAAAACAATGTAACCTTTATGGCAGGACATATTATGAATTTCTTTAATGGTGTTCATCATGCAAAAGAACTCATTAATCAAGGAGTTATCGGAGACGTTCTATATTGTCATACAGCTCGTAATGGTTGGGAAGAACAACAACCGTCAGTATCATGGAAAAAAATTCGTGAAAAATCAGGTGGTCACTTGTATCACCACATCCATGAATTGGATTGTGTTCAATTCCTTATGGGGGGCATGCCTGAAACTGTAACCATGACAGGTGGAAATGTGGCCCATGAAGGTGAACATTTCGGTGATGAAGATGATATGATTTTTGTCAATATGGAATTTTCTAATAAGCGTTTTGCCTTGTTAGAATGGGGTTCAGCTTATCGTTGGGGTGAACATTATGTCTTAATCCAAGGAACCAAAGGTGCCATCCGCTTAGACTTATTCAACTGTAAAGGAACTCTTAAGCTAGATGGGCAAGAAAGTTATTTCTTGATTCACGAATCGCAAGAAGATGATGATGATCGTACTCGTATCTATCATAGTACAGAGATGGATGGAGCAATTGCTTATGGTAAACCAGGTAAACGTACTCCATTATGGCTATCATCTGTCATTGATAAAGAAATGCGCTATCTGCATGAGATTATGCAAGGAGCTCCAGTATCAGAAGAATTTGCAAAACTTTTGACAGGTGAAGCTGCCCTAGAAGCAATTGCTACTGCAGATGCTTGTACTCAGTCTATGTTTGAAGATCGCAAAGTAAAATTGTCAGAAATTGTAAACTAAATTTTGGTATTCTCCTATTATAGGCCAACTTGCTCCTCTGAAAGTACTTTTAGAGGAGCTGTTTGACTTGGCTAGTTTTTGAAACTGAAATCTATTATACTACAAACTCTTGAAAGCGTTTTATTTTTAAGGTATAATAATCTCATAGAAACAAAGAAAAAGGAAAAGGAGGAAAGAGGATGCCACAGATTAGCAAAGAAGCCTTGATTGAGCAAATCAAAGATGGAATCATCGTTTCTTGTCAGGCCCTTCCTCACGAACCGCTTTATACAGAAGCGGGAGGAGTCATTCCCTTGCTGGTCAAAGCGGCTGAGCAAGGTGGAGCAGTCGGTATCCGAGCAAATAGTGTTCGCGATATCAAGGAAATCAAGGAGGTCACAAACCTTCCAATCATTGGGATAATTAAACGAGATTATCCACCGCAAGAACCCTTCATCACTGCTACTATGAAAGAAGTTGATGAATTGGCAGAACTTGATATAGAGGTCATTGCTCTGGATTGTACCAAGCGTGAACGCTATGATGGTTTGGAGATTCAAGAGTTCATCCGTCAGGTTAAGGAGAAATACCCTAACCAGCTCTTGATGGCTGACACAAGTACTTTTGAAGAAGGCCTAGCTGCTGTTGAAGCAGGAATTGACTTTGTCGGAACAACCTTATCAGGATACACATCTTACAGTCCTAAAGTGGATGGTCCCGATTTTGAATTGATCAAAAAACTTTGTGATGCTGGTGTAGATGTCATTGCAGAAGGGAAAATTCATACACCAGAACAAGCCAAACAAATCCTTGGATATGGAGTGCGAGGTATTGTTGTCGGTGGCGCTATTACTAGACCAAAAGAGATTACAGAACGCTTCGTTGCTGGTCTCAAATAACACAATCTTAAAACAGAGGAGAGTGGTGGATGAGTAGGATGGAATGAAATCGCATACAAGAAATAAAGAACTCATTATCCAAGTTGGATACGCTTATTACATAGGAGAATACAGATGAAATTTAGAAAATTAGCTTGTACAGTACTTGCGAGTGCTGCGGTTCTTGGTCTTGCTGCTTGTGGCAATTCTGGCGGAAGTAAAGATGCTGGCAAATCAGGTGGTGACGGTGCCAAAACGGAAATCACTTGGTGGGCATTCCCAGTATTTACCCAAGAAAAAACTGGTGACGGTGTTGGAACTTATGAAAAATCAATCATCGAAGCTTTTGAAAAAGCAAACCCAGATGTAAAAGTGAAATTGGAAACCATTGACTTCAAGTCAGGTCCTGAAAAAATCACAACAGCTATCGAAGCTGGAACAGCTCCAGACGTACTCTTTGATGCACCAGGACGTATCATCCAATACGGTAAAAACGGTAAATTGGCTGACTTGAACGACCTTTTCACAGATGAATTTGTTAAAGATGTCAACAATGAAAACATCGTACAAGCAAGTAAAGCTGGAGACAAGGCTTACATGTATCCAATTAGTTCTGCCCCATTCTACATGGCAATGAACAAGAAAATGTTAGAAGATGCTGGAGTGGCAAACCTTGTAAAAGAAGGTTGGACAACTGATGATTTTGAAAAAGTATTGAAAGCACTCAAAGACAAGGGTTACACACCAGGTTCATTGTTCAGTTCTGGTCAAGGGGGAGACCAAGGAACACGTGCCTTTATCTCTAACCTTTATAGCGGTTCTGTAACAGATGAAAAAGTTAGCAAATATACAACTGATGATCCTAAATTCGTCAAAGGTCTTGAAAAAGCAACTGGCTGGATTAAAGACAATTTGCTCAATAATGGTTCACAATTTGACGGTGGAGCAGATATCCAAAACTTTGCCAACGGTCAAACATCTTACACAATCCTTTGGGCACCAGCTCAAAATGGTATCCAAGCTAAACTTTTAGAAGCAAGTAAGGTAGAAGTGGTAGAAGTACCATTCCCATCAGACGAAGGTAAGCCAGCTCTTGAATACCTTGTAAACGGATTTGCAGTATTCAACAATAAAGACGACAAGAAAGTCGCTGCATCTAAGAAATTCATCCAATTTATCGCAGATGACAAAGAGTGGGGTCCAAAAGACGTTGTTCGTACAGGTGCCTTCCCAGTTCGTACATCATTTGGCAAACTTTATGATGACAAACGTATGGAAACAATCAGCAGCTGGACTCAATACTACTCACCATACTACAACACTATTGATGGATTTGCTGAAATGAGAACACTTTGGTTCCCAATGTTGCAATCTGTATCAAATGGTGACGAAAAACCAGCGGACGCTTTGAAAGCCTTCACTGAAAAAGCGAACGAAACAATCAAAAAAGCTATGAAACAATAGTCCTTAGTTATTCTATAAAAAGTAGTTTTTTAAAGAACCTAAGAGTGTATACCCCCTTTTCCCTCTACACAGATAGTGTAAGAAAAGGGGGGCTTTTGTTTAAAATGTAAGAAATTGTCACGAAATTAAAATGAAGTTCTTACATAAGCGAATCATAAAAAATTTCATTTTGATTTTAAAACAGTTCAAGAAAGTCAAAAAATTATTCTATTTGAAAGAGAGGTGCCGACTGTGAAAGTCAATAAAATCCGTATGAGGGAAACAGTGATTTCCTATGCTTTCCTAGCACCAGTGTTGTTCTTCTTTGTCATCTTTGTATTGGCTCCAATGATTATGGGCTTTATTACAAGTTTCTTTAACTACTCTATGACTAGCTTTGAATTTGTGGGCTTAGATAACTATATCCGTATGTTTAAAGATCCTGTCTTTACAAAATCTTTGATTAACACAGTTATTTTGGTTATTGGATCTGTGCCAGTTGTTGTTCTATTCTCACTCTTTGTAGCGTCACAGACCTACCATCAAAATGCTATCGCTAGATCATTCTATCGTTTCGTATTCTTCCTTCCAGTTGTTACAGGTAGTGTTGCCGTAACAGTTGTATGGAAATGGATCTATGACCCACTATCAGGGATTCTAAACTTTGTCCTCAAGTCAAGTCATATCATCAGCCAGAACATTTCTTGGTTGGGAGATAAAAACTGGGCATTGATGGCGATTATGATTATTCTCTTGACAACTTCAGTTGGTCAACCGATTATCCTTTATATCGCTGCTATGGGGAATATTGACAATTCACTGGTTGAAGCGGCGCGTGTTGATGGTGCAACTGAGTTTCAAGTTTTCTGGAAGATTAAATGGCCAAGCCTTCTTCCAACAACTCTTTATATTGCAATCATCACAACAATTAACTCATTCCAGTGTTTCGCCTTGATTCAGCTTTTGACATCTGGTGGTCCAAACTACTCAACAAGTACACTTATGTATTACCTTTACGAAAAAGCCTTCCAATTGACAGAATACGGCTATGCCAACACAATTGGTGTCTTCTTGGCAGTCATGATTGCGATCGTAAGTTTTGTTCAATTTAAAGTACTCGGAAACGACGTAGAATACTAAAGAAAGGAGACAGCTATGCAATCTACAGAAAAAAAACCATTAACAGCCTTTACTGTTATTTCAACAATTATTTTGCTCTTGTTGACTGTGCTGTTCATCTTTCCATTCTACTGGATTTTGACAGGGGCATTCAAATCACAACCTGATACAATCGTCATTCCTCCTCAGTGGTTCCCTAAAATGCCAACCATGGAAAACTTCCAACAACTCATGGTGCAAAACCCTGCTATGCAATGGATGTGGAACTCAGTATTTATCTCATTGGTAACCATGTTTCTAGTCTGTGCAACCTCTTCTCTAGCAGGTTATGTACTAGCGAAAAAACGTTTTTATGGTCAACGCATTCTTTTTGCAATCTTTATTGCAGCCATGGCTCTTCCAAAACAGGTTGTCCTTGTACCATTGGTACGTATCGTCAACTTCATGGGAATTCACGATACTCTCTGGGCAGTTATCTTGCCTTTGATTGGATGGCCATTCGGGGTCTTCCTTATGAAACAATTCAGTGAAAATATCCCTACAGAGTTGCTTGAATCAGCTAAAATCGATGGTTGTGGTGAGATTCGTACTTTCTGGAGCGTAGCCTTTCCAATTGTGAAACCAGGATTTGCAGCCCTTGCAATCTTTACCTTCATCAACACTTGGAACGACTACTTCATGCAGTTGGTTATGTTGACTTCACGTCAAAACTTGACCATCTCACTTGGGGTTGCGACCATGCAGGCTGAAATGGCAACCAACTATGGTTTGATCATGGCAGGTGCAGCTCTTGCAGCCGTGCCAATCGTAACAGTCTTCCTTGTCTTCCAAAAATCCTTCACACAGGGTATTACTATGGGAGCGGTCAAAGGATAAGAAACGATTTCTTTTACAGTATCAATTGGCTATTGCTAGCACTATCTAAAAGCCTCCGACAGTAAATGACACTGTTGGAGGTGTTAGTTTTAGTCGCTTAATGACGATTTTTAAAGGAGAAAATAATGATTTTTGACGATTTGAAAAATATTAGCTTCTATAAAGGGATTCATCCCAATCTTGACAAGGCAATTGATTATCTTTATGAACATCGTAAAGATTCATTCGAGTTAGGAAAATATGATATTGATGGTGACAAGGTTTTTCTGGTTGTTCAAGAAAATGCCCTAAATAAAGCTGAAAATGACCAGTTTGAACATCACAAGAACTATGCAGACTTGCATTTGTTGGTAGAAGGGCATGAATATTCGAGCTACGGTTCACGTATCAAAGATGAAGCAGTAGCATTTGACGAAGCAAGTGATATTGGTTTTGTCCATTGTCATGAACACTACCCACTCTTGTTGGGTTATCACAATTTTGCGATTTTCTTCCCAGGAGAGCCACATCAACCAAATGGTTATGCAGGTATGGAAGATCAAGTTCGCAAGTATTTGTTTAAAATTTTAATTGATTAGAATGATCAGCAGAGATAGCTGCTGACTATCTTATTAAGTGCTTTTGAAAATTGAGTTTAAGAGTTGAATCTTATCAATTGATAAATCGGAATGATTTAGCAAGTGATATAAATTAAATTATAGGGGGAGCAAACATGTCACAAAAAGGAAGAAGTCTCATCAAGGCTGCATTTGATACAGATAATTTTCTAATGCGAATTAGTGAGAAGGTTTTAGATATTGTAACAGTCAATCTTCTCTTTGTAGTAACTTGTTTGCCAATCGTAACGATTGGAGTGGCTAAAATCAGCCTCTACGAGACCATGTTTGAGATTAAGAAAAGCAGACGGGTGCCTGTCTTTAAAATCTATCTAAGAGCTTTCAAGCAAAATCTGAAACTAGGTCTTCAGTTAGGTCTGCTTGAGCTGGGCATTGTTTTGTTGAGTCTTTTAGACCTCTATCTCTTTTGGGGGCAGACAGCTATGCCTTTCCAAATGGTGAAAGCTATTTGTCTAGGTATTCTGATTTTCCTTACTATCGTGATGTTGGCTAGCTATCCCATCGCTGCACGTTATGACCTATCTTGGAAAGAAATTCTTCAAAAAGGATTGATGTTGGCTAGTTTTAATGCTCCTTGGTTTATCTTGATGATTGCAATTATCTTTTTGATTTTGATGATTCTATATCTATCAGCCTTTACCCTTCTATTGGGAGGATCAGCTTTTATTCTCTTTGGTTTTGGACTTCTTGCTTTTTTACAAGTGGGAGTGATGGAAAAGCTATTTGCTAAGTATGAGTAAGGGTTGCAATTATTTCTGAAACTACTTTCAAAGGCTCCAAACGCTATTCTATAAGCGAGAAACTAAAATCTAAGTGTCTATAAGATATTGAAAGCCTTTTCTGTAAAGTGTATACTAAAGAAGTAAAGAAAGAATCTGCTTTAGCAGAAAATAAAAATAATAGGAGAAAATCTATGTCAGATTTGAAAAAATACGAAGGTGTCATTCCAGCCTTCTACGCATGTTATGATGATCAAGGAGAAGTAAGTCCAGAGCGCACACGTGCCTTGGTGCAATACTTCATTGATAAAGGTGTTCAAGGTCTTTATGTCAATGGTTCTTCTGGTGAATGTATCTACCAAAGCGTTGAAGACCGCAAGTTAATCTTGGAAGAAGTCATGGCAGTTGCCAAAGGTAAATTGACCATCATTGCTCACGTTGCCTGCAACAATACCAAAGACAGTATGGAACTGGCTCGCCACGCTGAAAGCTTGGGAGTAGATGCCATTGCAACAATTCCACCAATTTACTTCCGCTTGCCAGAATACTCAGTTGCTAAATACTGGAACGATATCAGTTCTGCAGCTCCAAACACAGACTATGTGATCTACAACATTCCTCAATTGGCAGGAGTTGCTTTGACTCCAAGCCTTTACACAGAAATGTTGAAAAATCCACGTGTTATCGGTGTGAAGAACTCTTCTATGCCAGTTCAAGATATCCAAACCTTTGTTAGCCTTGGTGGAGAAGACCATATCGTCTTTAACGGTCCAGATGAGCAGTTCCTAGGTGGCCGTCTCATGGGTGCTAAGGCTGGTATCGGTGGTACTTATGGTGCTATGCCAGAACTCTTCTTGAAACTCAATCAATTGATTGCGGATAAAGACCTAGAAACAGCGCGTGAATTGCAATACGCTATCAACGCTATCATTGGTAAATTGACTGCTGCACATGGAAATATGTACGGTGTCATCAAAGAAGTTTTGAAAATCAATGAAGGTTTGAATATTGGATCTGTTCGTTCACCTTTGACACCAGTGACTGAAGACGATCGTCCAGTTGTAGAAGCAGCTGCAGCCTTGATTCGTGAAACCAAGGAGCGCTTCCTCTAATCTCAAAGGAGGTATTTATGACATACTACGTTGCAATTGATATTGGTGGAACCAACATCAAATATGGTTTAATCGACCAAGAAGGCCAACTTGTTGAATCACATGAAATGCCAACAGAGGCGCATAAGGGTGGACCTCATATCTTACAAAAAACCAAAGATATTGTAGCTAGCTATTTAGAAAAAGGCCCAGTAGCAGGTGTTGCCATTTCTTCTGCAGGAATGGTGGATCCAGATAAGGGTGAGATTTTCTATGCTGGGCCTCAGATTCCAAATTATGCAGGAACCCAGTTCAAGAAGGAAATCGAGACTAGCTTTACTATTCCTTGTGAAATTGAGAATGATGTCAACTGTGCAGGTCTTGCTGAGGCAGTATCTGGTTCAGGCAAGGGAGCAAGTGTGACCCTTTGCTTGACCATTGGAACAGGTATCGGTGGTTGCTTGATTATGGATGGGAAAGTCTTCCATGGATTTAGCAATTCAGCCTGTGAAGTTGGGTATATGCATATGCAGGATGGAGCTTTCCAAGACTTGGCTTCTACGACAGCTTTAGTGAAATATGTAGCTGAAGCACATGGAGATCCAGTTGACCAGTGGAATGGCCGACGCATTTTCAAGGAAGCCACTGAGGGCAATAAACTCTGCATGGAAGGTATTGACCGCATGGTAGACTATCTAGGAAAAGGTCTGGCAAATATTTGCTACGTTGCCAATCCAGAAGTGGTCATTCTCGGTGGCGGCATCATGGGACAAGAGGCTATCCTCAAACCCAAGATTCGCACAGCCTTGAAAGAGGCCTTGGTACCAAGTCTAGCTGAAAAAACACGATTAGAATTTGCTCATCATCAAAATACAGCAGGTATGTTGGGCGCCTACTATCATTTTATACTCAATGAAAATCAAAGAGCAAACTAGGAAGCTAGCCGTAGGCAGTACTTGAGTACGGCAAGGCGAAGCTGACGTGGTTTGAATTTGATTTTCGAAGAGTATCAATACAAAACAATCCTAGTTTGGCCCAACCAAACTAGGATTTTCTGACGCGTTTTTGTCTACGATAGCCGTTGAGTTTCTTATTTTCCCAGTAGCTATTAAAGATTTTCTCCTTGCTTTCGCGATTGATTTCCAAAAAGTAGGCATAAATCAAATCAATAAAGAAGAGCATAGGAAGTTGAGCGGATATTCGTTGGATATAGGAAGGCTGGCTGTGGGTGGCTACAAGAACAGTCTCTGTGTAGGCCTGACTATCTTTATTGGGAACACTTGAAAAGAGTACAGTCTTTGCCCCCATCTCCTTAGCGTCTAATAGACTGTCTAAAATAGAGGGAGTTGTGCCAGAAAGTGAGAAACCCAGTACGAGACAATTTTCGTCCATAATACTGGTTGTCCAGGCAAAGCCATCTTGATCAGTCAAGGCTTCGCAGACCACACCTAGACGCATGAAGCGTAATTTCATTTCACGAGCGACGAGGCCAGAACTCCCTGTTCCGAAGAAGTAGACACGCTCAGCCTCTTCGATTAACTGGGCAATTCGTTCTAGTTGGATTTCGTCAATCAAGTCTTGTGTTTGTTCCCTCATGTTGCTATAGCTTCTGAGGACTCGTTTGGTCAGTGGACTGTGCTTGGAGACTTGGTTGGCTTGATTTTCTGCCTCATGTTGGTATTGGAAAATAAATTCTCGGTAGCCAGTAAAGCCACACTTTTTAGCAAAGCGGGTCAGAGCAGCCTGAGAGATATGTAATTTTTGAGTGACCTGTTGGGAGGAAAGGTCATCTTGAATGGTTTCTGCTTGCAAAAAATAGCGAGCGATTTCTTGCTCTAGGTCTGTCATTTCTTCAAAATGTGAATCAATGACAGTTGCGATATCTGGTTTGTCCATAGGGAAGGCTCCTTTAAATGAGTCGTGTTGGAAAAAGACTAGATTATTGAACTTTTACATTCATTATAACATATAATATAGGGATGAATAAATAAAAACGTATCTTACTGTAAAAACGAAAAAAAGCTTCTTTCTTTTCCATAATTTTCTGCTCAAATTGTGGTACAATTAAGAGTAAGATTTTAAGTTAGAAATGAGACTGATTTGTATGAGAAAATTTAACAGCCATTCGATTCCGATTCGGCTTAATTTATTGTTTTCAATTGTCATTTTGCTCTTTATGACCATTATTGGTCGTTTGTTGTATATGCAGGTTTTGAACAAGGATTTTTACGAAAAAAAGCTAGCCTCAGCTAGTCAGACCAAGGTCACAACCAGTTCTGCCCGTGGGGAAATTTATGATGCTAGTGGAAAACCTTTGGTAGAAAATACGTTAAAGCAGGTTGTTTCCTTTACGCGTAGCAATAAAATGACGGCTACAGACTTAAAAGAAATAGCTAAAAAGTTACTGACTTATGTGAGCATCAGTTCGCCAAACTTGACAGAACGCCAGCTGGCTGATTACTATTTGGCTGATCCTGAAATCTATAAAAAAACAGTGGAAGCTCTCCCAAGTGAGAAACGCTTGGATTCAGATGGCAATCGCCTATCCGAATCAGAACTGTATAACAATGCGGTCGATAGTGTCCCAACAAGTCAACTAAACTATACAGAGGATGAAAAGAAAGAAATCTATCTTTTTAGTCAGTTAAATGCTGTTGGAAACTTTGCGACAGGAACCATTGCGACAGATCCTCTAAATGATTCTCAGGTGGCTGTTATTGCCTCTATTTCAAAGGAGATGCCTGGCATTAGTATTTCTACTTCTTGGGATCGAAAGATTTTGGAAACTTCCCTTTCTTCTATAGTAGGGAGTGTATCCAGTGAAAAAGCTGGTCTCCCAGCGGAAGAAGCAGAAGCCTATCTTAAAAAAGGCTATTCTCTAAATGACCGTGTTGGAACCTCCTATTTGGAAAAGCAATATGAAGAGACCTTGCAAGGAAAACGCTCGGTAAAAGAAATCCATCTGGATAAATATGGTAATATGGAAAGCGTGGATACAATTGAGGAAGGTAGTAAGGGAAACAATATCAAGCTGACCATTGATTTGGCCTTCCAAGATAGCGTGGATGCTCTGCTGAAAAGTTATTTCAATTCCGAGCTAGGAAATGGTGGAGCCAAGTATTCTGAAGGTGTCTATGCAGTCGCTTTGAACCCCAAAACAGGTGCTGTTTTGTCTATGTCAGGTCTCAAACATGACTTGAAAACGGGAGACTTGACGCCTGATTCCTTGGGAACGGTAACCAATGTCTTTGTCCCAGGGTCAGTAGTTAAGGCCGCTACCATCAGCTCAGGTTGGGAAAATGGTGTTTTATCAGGAAACCAAACCTTAACAGATCAGCCTATTGTTTTCCAAGGTTCAGCTCCAATTTATTCTTGGTATAAATTGGCATATGGATCTTTTCCTATTACAGCTGTGGAAGCCTTGGAGTATTCATCTAATGCTTACATGGTTCAAACCGCTCTTGGAATCATGGGCCAGACCTATCAACCAAATATGTTTGTTGGAACCAGCAATTTGGAAACAGCTATGGGAAAACTTCGTGCGACCTTTGGCGAATATGGCTTGGGGGCTGCGACCGGGATTGACCTACCAGATGAATCTACTGGATTTGTTCCCAAAGACTATAGCTTTGCTAATTACATCACCAATGCCTTTGGGCAGTTTGATAACTATACGCCCATGCAGTTGGCTCAGTATGTGGCGACTATTGCAAATGATGGTGTTCGTGTGGCTCCTCGTATTGTGGAAGGCATTTATGGCAATAATGATAAGGGAGGACTGGGCGACTTGATTCAGCAACTGCAACCGACAGAGATGAATAAGGTCAATATATCCGACTCCGATATGAGCATCTTGCACCAAGGTTTTTATCAGGTTGCTCATGGGACTAGCGGATTGACAACTGGACGTGCCTTTTCAAATGGTGCCTTGGTATCTATTAGCGGAAAAACGGGTACAGCCGAAAGCTATGTGGCAGATGGTCAGCAAGCAACCAATACCAATGCAGTGGCCTATGCCCCATCTGATAATCCCCAAATCGCTGTTGCAGTGGTCTTTCCTCATAATACCAATCTAACAAATGGTGTAGGACCTTCCATTGCGCGTGACATTATCAATCTGTATCAAAAATACCATCCGATGAACTAGAAAGGAAATTATGCTTTATCCAACACCTATTGCTAAGCTGATTGACAGTTATTCCAAGTTACCAGGTATCGGGATTAAGACGGCTACGCGTCTGGCCTTTTATACGATTGGGATGTCTGATGATGATGTCAATGAATTTGCAAAAAATCTCCTTTCTGCTAAGAGAGAATTGACCTACTGTTCTATTTGTGGACGTTTGACAGACGACGATCCTTGTTCTATCTGTACTGATCCGACTCGTGACCAGACAACGATTTTGGTGCTAGAGGATAGTCGGGATGTGGCGGCCATGGAAAATATCCAAGAATACCACGGACTCTATCATGTCTTGCATGGCCTCATTTCCCCTATGAATGGTATCAGTCCAGACGATATCAATCTCAAGAGTCTCATGACTCGTCTTATGGATAGTGAGGTTTCAGAAGTAATCGTAGCAACCAATGCCACAGCAGATGGGGAAGCGACTTCCATGTATCTTTCCCGCTTACTCAAGCCAGCTGGGATCAAGGTTACGCGTCTGGCACGAGGCCTTGCTGTGGGAGCAGATATCGAGTATGCGGACGAAGTGACCCTCTTACGGGCTATTGAAAATCGAACAGAGTTGTAAGTGTAGACAAATTTACGAACTCCAATCATTTATAAAAAATCAAGGAGGCTGAAAATCGTTCCTATCGGCCTCTTTTTGTATAGTGTGATGAGTAGGATCAGGTTCAAATTTTAAAAAAACAAGCAAATATGATATACTAAAGAGCGAGTATTCTAGTAGAATTAGGACAAATAATATGAAACAAACGATTATTCTTTTATATGGTGGACGGAGTGCGGAACGCGAAGTCTCTGTCCTTTCAGCTGAGAGTGTCATGCGTGCGGTCAATTATGACCGTTTCACAGTTAAGACTTTCTTTATCAGTCAGTCAGGTGATTTTATTAAAACGCAAGAATTTAGCCAGACTCCGGGGCAAGAGGATCGTCTCATGACCAATGCGACCATTGATTGGGATAAGAAAGTTGCACCAAGTGCCATCTACGAAGAAGGGGCAGTGGTCTTTCCAGTCCTTCACGGTCCGATGGGAGAAGATGGCTCTGTCCAAGGATTCTTGGAAGTTTTGAAAATGCCTTATGTCGGCTGCAATATCTTGTCATCTAGCCTTGCAATGGATAAAATCACTACCAAGCGTGTGTTAGAATCTGCTGGTATTGCCCAAGTTCCTTATGTGGCTATCGTTGAAGGGGATGATGTGACTGCTAAAATCGTTGAAGTGGAAGAAAAATTGGCTTATCCAGTCTTCACAAAGCCGTCCAACATGGGTTCTAGTGTCGGTATTTCTAAGTCTGAAAATCAAGAAGAACTTCGTCAGGCTTTGGAACTTGCCTTCCGATATGACAGTCGTGTCTTGGTAGAGCAAGGGGTAAATGCCCGTGAAATCGAGGTTGGTCTACTGGGCAACTATGATGTCAAGAGTACGCTTCCAGGAGAAGTAGTCAAGGATGTTGCCTTCTACGATTATGACGCCAAGTATATTGACAACAAGATTACCATGGATATTCCGGCTAAAATCAGTGATGATGTGGTAGCTGTCATGCGTCAAAATGCAGAAACGGCCTTCCGTGCCATTGGTGGCCTCGGTCTCTCTCGTTGCGATTTCTTCTATACAGATAAGGGAGAGATTTTTCTAAACGAGCTTAATACCATGCCAGGTTTCACCCAGTGGTCAATGTATCCACTGCTTTGGGACAATATGGGAATCAGCTACCCAGAACTAATCGAGCGTTTGGTTGACCTTGCCAAGGAAAGTTTTGACAAGCGCGAAGCGCATTTGCTATAAAATGAAAGAGAGGGTAGGAGCCAGAACCATCACTGCAAGGTGATCATAGTTCTCGGACTTCGACCCTTTTTAAAGGAGTAGAAATGAAATTAACAATCCATGAAGTGGCTCAAGTTGTAGGAGCTAAAAATGATGTTATTCTTTTTGCAGATGCTCAGTTAGAAAAGGCTGAGTTTGACAGTCGTTTGATTGGGACTGGAGATTTATTTGTGCCACTCAAGGGTGCGCGTGATGGCCATGACTTTATCGAAAGAGCTTTTGAAAATGGTGCGGCAGCAACCCTGTCTGAGAAAGAAATCGCAAATCATCCCTACATCCTAGTAGATGATGTACTGACTGCCTTTCAGCAACTAGCAGCCTACTATCTTGAAAAAACAGGAGTTGATGTCTTTGCTGTTACAGGTTCAAATGGCAAGACAACGACCAAGGATATGTTAGCGCACTTACTGTCAACGACCTACAAGACCTACAAAACACAAGGCAACTACAATAACGAGATTGGTCTTCCTTACACGGTTCTCCACATGCCTGAAGAAACAGAAAAGTTGGTCTTGGAGATGGGACAGGATCACTTGGGAGATATTCATCTCTTGTCTGAATTGGCTCGTCCAAAAACAGCCATCGTGACCTTGGTTGGAGAAGCCCATTTGGCCTTTTTCAAAGACCGTTCTGAGATTGCTAAAGGGAAAATGCAAATTGCAGACGGGATGGCATCTGGTTCCTTGCTTTTAGCGCCAGCTGACCCGATTGTAGAGGACTACTTGCCAACTGATAAAAAGGTGGTCCGTTTTGGGCAAGGAGCAGAGTTGGAAATCACAGACTTGGTTGAGTGCAAGGATAGTTTGACCTTTAAGGCTAATTTCTTGGAACAAGACCTTGATTTGCCAGTGACTGGTAAGTACAATGCGACCAATGCTATGATTGCATCCTATGTTGCCCTGCAAGAAGGAGTGACTGAGGAACAAATTCGTCAGGCCTTCCAACATCTTGAATTGACGCGTAACCGTACTGAGTGGAAGAAAGCAGCCAATGGAGCAGACATCCTGTCAGATGTTTACAATGCCAATCCAACTGCTATGAAGCTGATTTTGGAGACTTTCTCTGCCATTCCAGCCAATGAAGGTGGCAAAAAAATTGCGGTTTTGGCGGATATGAAGGAACTTGGTGACCAGTCTGTTCAACTTCATAACCAGATGATTTTGAGTCTTTCGCCAGATGTGCTGGATACCGTGATTTTCTATGGAGAAGATATCGCAGAATTGGCCCAACTTGCCAGTCAAATGTTCCCAATAGGCCACGTTTACTACTTCAAGAAAACAGAAGACCAAGACCAATTTGAAGACCTAGTCAAGCAGGTCACAGAAAGACTTGGAGCCCATGACCAAATCCTGCTCAAAGGCTCTAATTCTATGAATCTAGCCAAGTTGGTAGAAAGTTTAGAAACTGAAGACAAGTAATTTTGTCAAACATTTACGTATTTATAAATCCATTTTTGACAAATAGCATGGTATAATAAAATGCAGGAAAATTTTGAATCATGAGGAAGACTAGATGAATTTATGGGATATTTTCTTTACGACCCAAGCAACAGAACCACCCAAGTTTGATCTTTTTTGGTATATCAGTATATTTACACTCTTGGGTTTGACCTTTTATACAGCCTATCGCTATCGTGAAACGAGAGTTTACCAACGATTTTTCCAGATTTTACAGGCCGTTCAGTTAATCCTACTTTATGGTTGGTATGGGGTCAACCATATGCCACTATCAGAAAGCTTACCCTTTTACCATTGCCGTATGGCTATGTTTGTGGTGCTTTTGCTTCCTGGTCAGTCTAAATATAGGCAATATTTTGCATTACTAGGAACATTTGGGACATTAGCAGCCTTTGTTTATCCAGTGTCAGATGCCTATCCTTTCCCCCATATCACCATTTTATCCTTTATTTTTGGGCATTTAGCACTCTTGGGGAACTCTCTAGTTTATCTCTTGAGACAGTATAATGCGCGATTGCTGGATGTGAAGGGAATTTTTCTCATGACCTTTGGACTAAATGCCTTGATTTTTGTAGTCAATTTGGTAACAGGTGGGGATTACGGATTCTTGACAAAACCGCCATTGGTTGGAGATCACGGCTTAGTGGCTAATTATTTAATCGTTTCTCTGACCTTGTCAGTAGCGATTACGTTGACAAAGAAAATCTTGGAACTATTTTTAGAACAAGAAGCAGAAAAAATGATTGCAAAGAAAGCTTAGAAATGAGCTTTCTTTTTTTGGTCTTAGAGAATTTTTACAAGCAGCTTATAAAATAAGAATTTCTGAACATAGAAACTCAAAAAATGGCTGGGAAATTTAGGAAAAAAGCAAGCACGATTAAATTTTTTGTGTTATAATATTCTGTGAATAGCTATGCCTAGGTTTAGCTATGGAATAATACGAAGTGCGAAACTTGGAAGATAGAGAGGATGCGATGTAATGGCTAGAGAAGGCTTTTTTACAGGTCTAGATATTGGAACAAGCTCTGTCAAGGTGCTTGTAGCCGAGAAGAGAAATGGTGAATTAAATGTAATTGGCGTGAGTAATGCCAAAAGTAAAGGTGTAAAGGATGGAATTATTGTTGATATTGATGCAGCAGCAACTGCTATCAAATCAGCTATTTCCCAAGCAGAAGAAAAGGCAGGCATTTCGATTAAATCAGTGAATGTCGGCTTGCCTGGTAATCTTTTGCAGGTTGAACCAACTCAAGGGATGATTCCAGTAACATCTGATACCAAGGAAATTACGGATCAAGATGTTGAAAATGTTGTCAAATCAGCTTTGACAAAAAGTATGACACCTGACCGTGAAGTCATTACCTTTATTCCTGAAGAATTTATTGTGGATGGCTTCCAAGGGATTCGTGACCCACGTGGCATGATGGGGGTTCGCCTTGAAATGCGTGGCTTGCTTTATACAGGCCCTCGTACTATCTTGCACAATTTGCGTAAGACGGTTGAGCGTGCAGGTGTTCAGGTTGAAAATGTTATCATTTCACCACTAGCAATGGTTCAATCAGTTTTGAACGAAGGGGAACGTGAATTTGGTGCTACAGTGATTGATATGGGGGCAGGTCAAACGACTGTCGCTACAATCCGTAACCAAGAACTCCAATTCACACATATTCTCCAAGAAGGTGGAGATTATGTAACTAAAGATATCTCCAAGGTTTTGAAAACCTCTCGCAAATTAGCAGAAGGCTTGAAACTGAATTACGGGGAAGCCTATCCGCCTCTTGCAAGCAAAGAAACCTTCCAAGTAGAAGTTATTGGAGAAGTAGAAGCAGTCGAAGTGACGGAAGCCTACTTGTCAGAAATTATTTCTGCACGAATCAAGCACATCCTTGAGCAAATCAAGCAAGAATTAGACAGAAGACGTCTATTGGAGCTCCCTGGTGGTATTGTCTTGATCGGTGGGAATGCCATTTTACCAGGTATGGTTGAGCTTGCTCAGGAAGTATTTGGCGTCCGTGTCAAACTCTATGTTCCAAACCAAGTTGGTATTCGTAATCCGGCCTTTGCGCATGTGATTAGTTTATCAGAATTTGCTGGACAATTGACAGAAGTCAATCTTTTGGCTCAAAGAGCAGTCAAGGGTGAAGTTGCTCTGACTCATCAACCGATTAGTTTTGGGGGAATGATTCAGAAAACAGCTCAGTTTGTACAATCAACGCCTGTTCAACCAGCTCCTGCTCCAGAAGTAGAGCCGGTGGCGCCTACAGAACCAATGGCGGATTTCCAACAAGCTTCACAAAATAAACCGAAATTAGCAGATCGTTTCCGTGGCTTGATCGGAAGCATGTTTGACGAATAAAGAGGAAAAATAAATTATGACATTTTCATTTGATACAGCTGCTGCTCAAGGTGCAGTGATTAAAGTAATTGGTGTCGGTGGAGGTGGTGGCAATGCCATCAACCGTATGGTCGACGAAGGTGTTACAGGCGTAGAATTTATCGCAGCAAACACAGATGTACAAGCATTGAGTAGTACAAAAGCTGAGACTGTTATTCAGTTGGGACCTAAATTGACTCGCGGTTTGGGTGCAGGAGGTCAACCTGAGGTTGGTCGTAAAGCTGCTGAAGAAAGCGAAGAAACGCTGACGGAAGCTATCAGTGGTGCAGATATGGTCTTCATCACTGCTGGTATGGGAGGAGGCTCTGGAACTGGAGCTGCTCCTGTTATTGCTCGTATCGCCAAAGATTTAGGTGCTCTTACAGTTGGTGTTGTAACACGTCCCTTTGGTTTTGAAGGAAGCAAGCGTGGACAATTTGCTGTTGAAGGAATCAACCAACTTCGTGAGCATGTAGATACTCTATTGATTATTTCAAACAACAACTTGCTTGAAATTGTTGATAAGAAGACACCACTTTTGGAGGCTCTTAGCGAAGCAGATAACGTTCTTCGTCAAGGTGTTCAAGGAATTACCGATTTGATTACCAATCCAGGATTGATTAACCTTGACTTTGCCGATGTGAAAACAGTTATGGCAAATAAAGGGAACGCTCTAATGGGTATTGGTATCGGTAGTGGAGAAGAACGTGTGGTAGAAGCAGCACGTAAGGCAATCTATTCACCACTTCTTGAAACAACTATTGACGGTGCAGAAGATGTGATTGTCAACGTAACTGGTGGTCTTGACTTAACCTTGATTGAAGCAGAAGAGGCTTCACAAATTGTGAACCAGGCGGCGGGTCAAGGAGTGAACATCTGGCTCGGTACTTCAATTGATGAAAGTATGCGTGATGAAATTCGTGTGACAGTTGTCGCAACGGGTGTTCGTCAAGACCGCGTAGAAAAGGTTGTGGCTCCACAAGCTAGACCGACTACTAACTACCGTGAGACAGTGAAACCAGCTCATTCACATGGCTTTGATCGTCATTTTGATATGGCAGAAACAGCTGAATTGCCAAAACAAAATCCACGTCGTTTGGAACCAACTCAGGCATCTGCTTTTGGTGATTGGGATCTTCGCCGTGAATCGATTGTTCGTACAACAGATTCAGTCGTTTCTCCAGTTGAACGCTTTGAAGCCCCAACATCACAAGATGAAGATGAATTGGATACACCTCCATTTTTCAAAAATCGTTAAGTAAATGAATGTAAAAGAAAATACAGAACTTGTTTTTCGAGAAGTTGCAGAGGCTAGTCTGAATGCTCATCGAGAGAGTGGTTCAGTCTCTGTCGTTGCAGTTACCAAGTATGTAGATGTACCGACAGCGGAAGCCTTGCTTCCGCTAGGTGTTCATCATATCGGTGAAAATCGTGTCGATAAGTTTCTGGAGAAATATGAAGCTTTAAAAGATCGAGATGTGACTTGGCATTTGATTGGTACCTTGCAAAGACGTAAGGTGAAAGATGTCATTCAATACGTTGATTATTTCCATGCCTTGGATTCCGTCAAGCTAGCAGAGGAAATACAAAAAAGAAGTGACCGAGTCATCAAGTGTTTCCTTCAAGTAAATATTTCTAAAGAAGAAAGCAAACACGGCTTTTCGAGAGAGAAACTGCTGGAAATCTTGCCAGAGTTAGCCAGACTAGATAAGATTGAATATGTTGGTTTAATGACGATGGCACCTTTTGAGGCTAGCAGTGAGCAGTTGAAAGAAATTTTCAAGGCGACCCAAGATTTGCAAAGAGAAATTCAAGAAAAACAAATTCCAAATATGCCTATGACCGAGTTAAGTATGGGAATGAGTCGTGATTATAAAGAAGCGATTCAATTCGGTTCCACCTTTGTTCGTATAGGTACATCATTTTTTAAGTAGGAGAGAACCATGTCTTTAAAAGATAGATTCGATAGATTTATAGATTATTTTACGGAGGATGAGGATTCAAGTCTCCCTTATGAAAAAAGAGATGAGCCTGTGCTTACTCCAGTAAATTCTTCACAGGAACCGGCTCTCCCAATCACTCAAACTCCACAATCAGCTGGAACAAAGGAGAACAATATCACCAGACTGCATGCAAGACAACAGGAATTGGCAAATCAGAGTCAGCGTGCAACGGATAAGGTCATTATAGATGTTCGTTATCCTAGAAAATATGAAGATGCAACAGAAATTGTTGATTTATTGGCAGGAAACGAAAGTATCTTGATTGATTTTCAATATATGACAGAGGTGCAGGCTCGTCGTTGTTTGGACTATTTGGATGGAGCTTGTCATGTTTTAGCTGGAAATTTGAAAAAGGTAGCTTCTACAATGTATCTGTTGACACCAGTGAATGTTATTGTCAATGTTGAAGATATTCGTTTACCAGATGAAGATCAACAGGGTGAGTTTGGTTTTGATATGAAGCGAAATAGAGTACGATAATGATTTTTTTAATTCGTATGATTTATAATGCAGTAGATATTTACTCCCTGATTTTGGTGGCCTTTGCTGTCATGTCTTGGTTTCCAGGTGCCTACGAATCCAGTTTGGGTCGTTGGATTGTAGCGTTGGTAAAACCAGTGCTTGCTCCCTTGCAACGCCTGCCTTTACAGATAGCGAGCCTTGATTTATCTGTTTGGGTTGCGATTGTTTTGGTTCGATTTTTAGGAGAAAACCTAGTCCGTTTTCTGGCGATGATAGGATGAATAAAGGGATTTATCAGCATTTCTCCATAGAAGATCGTCCCTTTCTTGACAAGGGAATGGAATGGATAAAGAAGGTAGAAGATAGCTATGCTCCTTTTTTAACTCCTTTTATCAATCCTCATCAGGAGAAGCTATTAAAGATTTTGGCCAAAACCTATGGTCTTGCTTGTAGCAGTAGTGGGGAATTCGTCTCGAGTGAGTATGTTCGAGTTTTATTATACCCAGATTATTTCCAACCCGAGTTTTCAGATTTTGAAATATCTCTCCAGGAAATTGTGTATTCCAATAAATTTGAACATTTAACGCATGCTAAGATTTTAGGGACAGTCATCAATCAATTAGGGATTGAACGGAAACTTTTTGGAGATATCCTAGTAGATGAAGAACGGGCGCAGATTATGATCAATCAGCAGTTTCTTCTTCTCTTTCAAGATGGATTAAAGAAAATTGGCCGTATACCCGTTTCGCTGGAGGAACGTCCTTTCACCGAGAAAATAGATAAGCTAGAACAGTATCGAGAGCTGGATTTATGTGTGTCTAGTTTTCGATTAGATGTTCTTTTATCAAATGTTTTGAAACTATCTAGGAATCAAGCAAACCAGTTGATTGAAAAGAAACTTGTCCAAGTAAATTATCATGTGGTAGACAAATCAGATTATACTGTTCAAGTTGGAGACTTGATTAGTGTGAGAAAATTTGGGCGCTTGAGATTGCTTCAAGATAAGGGACAAACAAAAAAAGAGAAGAAAAAAATAACCGTCCAGTTATTATTAAATAAGTGAGGAATAGAATGCCAATTACATCATTAGAAATAAAGGACAAGACCTTTGGAACTCGATTCAGAGGTTTTGATCCAGAAGAAGTCGATGAATTTTTAGATATTGTGGTTCGTGATTACGAAGATCTTGTTCGTGCGAATCATGATAAAGATTTGCGTATTAAGAGTTTAGAAGAGCGTTTGTCTTACTTTGACGAAATGAAAGATTCATTGAGCCAGTCTGTATTGATTGCCCAAGATACAGCTGAGCGAGTGAAACAGGCGGCGCATGAACGTTCAAACAATATCATTCATCAAGCAGAGCAGGATGCGCAACGCTTGTTGGAAGAAGCTAAATATAAGGCAAACGAGATTCTTCGTCAAGCAACTGATAATGCTAAGAAAGTTGCTGTTGAAACCGAAGAATTGAAGAACAAGAGTCGTGTCTTCCACCAACGTCTTAAATCTACAATTGAGAGCCAGTTAGCTATTGTTGAATCTTCAGATTGGGAAGATATTCTCCGTCCAACAGCTACTTATCTTCAAACCAGTGATGAAGCCTTTAAAGAAGTGGTTAGCGAAGTGCTTGGAGAACCGATTCCAGCTCCAATTGAAGAAGAACCAATTGATATGACACGTCAGTTCTCTCAAGCAGAAATGGCAGAGTTACAGGCTCGTATTGAGGCAGCCAATAAAGAATTGGCTGAATTTGAAGCTCAGGCTAAACAGGAAGTGGAAGATCCAACTCCTGTAGTGAGTCCTCAAATGGAAGAAGAGCCTGCTCATCCAGTTGGTCCAATGTACGAAGAACCAGAAGTAGCTCCAGTACATCCTTCGGCTCCAACACCAGCTACAGAAACGTTTGATTCAGCACCAGGATTTGAAGCACCGCAAGAATCTGTTACAATTTTATAAGAAATATTCTGAGAACAATATCTTATCCTTATATTTCCAGCGAGCAGGAGATGGTGTGAGTCCTGCATTCCCTAACGATAAGATTATCCTCTCAAAAACTCAAGTCTGAAGTTAGTAGGATTTGACGTTCCCCACGTTACGGGATAAGAGGGAGAAAGACTAAATCTTTTTCCGAATAAAGGTGGTACCACGATTTTCGTCCTTTTTGGAAGTCGTGGTTTTTAATTTGTTATTATTTATAAAGGAGATACCATGAAACTCAAAGATACCCTTAACCTTGGGAAAACAGCTTTCCCAATGCGTGCAGGCCTTCCGACCAAAGAGCCAGTTTGGCAAAAGGAATGGGAAGATGCAAACCTTTACCAACGTCGTCAAGAATTGAACCAAGGAAAACCTCATTTCACCTTGCATGATGGCCCTCCATACGCGAACGGAAATATCCACGTTGGACACGCTATGAACAAGATTTCAAAAGATATCATTGTTCGCTCAAAATCTATGTCAGGTTTTTACGCACCATTTATCCCAGGTTGGGATACTCATGGTCTGCCAATCGAGCAAGTTTTGGCAAAACAAGGTGTTAAACGCAAAGAAATGGACTTGGTTGAGTACTTGAAACTTTGCCGCGAATACGCTCTTTCTCAAGTAGATAAACAACGTGAAGACTTTAAACGTTTGGGTGTTTCTGGTGACTGGGAAAATCCATATGTAACTTTGACTCCTGACTATGAAGCAGCCCAAATCCGTGTCTTCGGTGAGATGGCTAATAAAGGTTATATCTACCGTGGTGCCAAGCCAGTTTACTGGTCATGGTCATCTGAGTCAGCCCTTGCTGAAGCAGAGATTGAATACCATGACTTGATTTCAACTTCCCTTTACTATGCCAACAAGGTTAAGGACGGAAAAGGTATCCTAGATACAGATACTTATATCGTTGTTTGGACAACTACTCCATTCACCATCACAGCTTCTCGTGGCTTGACTGTTGGAGCGGATATTGATTACGTCTTGGTTCAACCTGCTGCTGAACCTCGTAAGTTTGTGGTTGCTGCAGAATTATTGACTAGCTTGTCTGAAAAATTTGGCTGGGTTGATGTTCAAGTCTTGGCAACTTACCGTGGTCAAGAACTCAACCACATCGTAACAGAACACCCATGGGATACAGCTGTAGATGAGCTCGTTATCCTTGGTGACCACGTTACAACTGACTCTGGTACAGGTATTGTCCATACAGCCCCTGGTTTTGGTGAGGACGACTACAATGTTGGTATTGCTAATGGTCTTGAAGTCGCAGTGACTGTTGACGAACGTGGTATCATGATGAAGAATGCTGGTCCTGGGTTTGAAGGTCAATTCTATGAAAAGGTAGTTCCAACTGTTATCGAGAAACTTGGTAACCTCCTTCTTGCCCAAGAAGAAATCTCTCACTCATACCCATTTGACTGGCGTACTAAGAAACCAATCATCTGGCGTGCAGTACCACAATGGTTTGCCTCAGTTTCTAAATTCCGCCAAGAAATCTTGGATGAAATTGAAAAAGTGAAATTCCACTCAGAATGGGGTAAAGTCCGTCTTTACAATATGATTCGTGACCGTGGTGACTGGGTCATCTCTCGTCAACGTGCTTGGGGTGTTCCACTTCCAATTTTCTACGCTGAAGATGGTACAGCGATCATGACTGCTGAAACGATTGAACATGTAGCTCAACTCTTTGAAGTACATGGTTCAAGCATTTGGTGGGAACGCGATGCCAAGGACCTCTTGCCAGAAGGATATACTCACCCAGGTTCTCCAAATGGTGAATTCAAGAAAGAAACAGATATCATGGACGTTTGGTTTGACTCAGGTTCATCATGGAATGGAGTGGTAGTAAACCGTCCTGAGTTGACTTACCCAGCAGACCTTTACCTAGAAGGTTCTGACCAATACCGTGGTTGGTTCAACTCTTCACTCATCACATCTGTTGCCAACCATGGTGTAGCACCTTACAAACAAATCTTGTCACAAGGTTTTGCCCTTGACGGGAAAGGTGAGAAGATGTCTAAATCTCTTGGAAATACTATTGCTCCAAGCGATGTTGAAAAACAATTTGGTGCGGAAATCTTGCGTCTCTGGGTAACAAGTGTTGACTCAAGCAACGACGTGCGTATCTCTATGGATATCTTGAGCCAAGTCTCTGAAACTTACCGTAAGATTCGTAACACTCTCCGTTTCTTGATTGCCAATACATCTGACTTTAACCCAGCTGAGGATGCAGTAGCTTACGAAGAACTTCGTTCAGTTGATAAGTACATGACCATTCGCTTTAACCAGCTTGTGAAGACCATTCGTGATGCTTATGCAAACTTTGAATTCTTGACAATCTACAAGGCCTTGGTAAACTTTATCAACGTTGATTTGTCAGCCTTTTATCTTGATTTTGCTAAAGACGTTGTTTACATTGAAGGAGCCAAATCATTGGAACGCCGTCAAATGCAGACTGTTTTCTATGATATTCTTGTCAAAATCACCAAACTCTTGACACCAATCCTTCCTCACACTGCAGAAGAAATCTGGTCATATCTTGAGTTTGAAGCAGAAGACTTCGTTCAATTGTCAGAATTGCCAGAAGCAGAAACGTTTGCTAACCAAGAAGAAATCTTGGATACATGGGCTGCCTTCATGGACTTCCGTGGACAAGCTCAAAAAGCCTTGGAAGAAGCTCGTAATGCCAAGGTTATCGGTAAATCACTCGAAGCACACTTGACAGTTTACCCAAATGAAGTGGTGAAAACTCTACTCGAAGCAGTAAACAGCAATGTAGCTCAACTTTTGATTGTGTCTGAATTGACCATCGCAGAAGGACCAGCTCCAGAAGCTGCCGTTATCTTCGAAGATGTAGCCTTTACAGTTGAACGCGCTGCAGGCCAAGTATGTGACCGTTGCCGTCGTATCGACCCAACAACAGCAGAACGCAGCTACCACGCAGTCATCTGTGACCACTGTGCAAGCATTGTAGAAGAAAATTTTGCGGACGCAGTCGCAGAAGGATTTGAAGAGAAATAAGGTTGAAAAGTTTCTATGCGTCTAGTATATAAAAATCAGTTATTCCAAGTTTATAATCTCTCTTGTGAGATGCTAAAGTTTGATGAGAATTGGTTTTGCTAATACTAGGAGAAAGTAAGTATGCTAAAATCGCAAGATTGTTTTTCTTGCGATTTCTTAAACTAGTGAGGAAAAATAAACATTATGAGACAAACAAATGTTAGAGGAAGCTTGTCCCTCCGTGGCTTTAGAAAATTGAGAACTGGTGCAATTGTTGCGACAGGTGTGATTTTATTGGGTCTGGGCTTTTTAGCCCCAACTGTATCAGCCAGTGAACAAGATGGTGTCTGGGTAGCCAGAACAGTTGAGGAAGTGAAAGCTGACCTTCAAAAAGAAGGTGATTTATTTAAGTATGTCATTAAGTGGGGAGATACATTAAGTGTTATCAGCGAAGCAAGCAATATCCCTGTAGATGTACTCCAAGAAATGAATCAAGCTTCAGGCAAGAATTTATTCTTACCACACAATGAATTGTACTTTACTGAAGCTGAAACGGTTTCAGATACAGTCACAAAACACAAGATTGTCATCAAAGAAAGTGGTGCAAGTGGCGAAGTTCGCACTTACGAAGTCTTGCTCAAGAAAGATCAGGAAACAAAAGCTGTTACCTTTGAATTAACAGATGTCACTGAGAAAGTTGAAAAAATGACTGTGAACTATAGCCTAGTTTATCAGCCTGTATCAGCACCAGTAGTGGAAAGAGCGGAAGAATCAGGTGAAGAACCTGCTTCAGAAGCACCAGCAGAGACAAGCCCAGAAGTTAAAGAAGAAACAGAAGCTCCAGTAGCACCAAAAGCAGAAGAGCCAACTGTAACAACGCCAAAAGCAGAAAAACCAGTGTCTCCAGCACCAACAGAATCAGCGCCAGAGGTAGAAAAACCAGCTGATCCTAAAGAAGCAGAATCAACACCTGAAGGAACATTTACAGGAACAGCAGAATCAGCACCAGATTCAACAGAATTAGTGGCAAATGGAGCTTCAGGAAGAACAGAAGGGGCTTCAGAAGTAACTCCAGGAGTAACAGGAAAAGAAACTGAAGAATCAGGAACAGAAGCACCTACAACTCCAAAAGAAGATACACCTGAAGGAACAGTTTCAGAAGGAGAAACAGGAACAGAGTCAGCAGAATTGGCTGAACCAAAAACAGAAGCACCTACAACTCCAGAAAATAAAGAAGAACAACCAGGTGCAACAGAAGCACCGGAACCAAAAGTAACAGAGTCCGAGGCAGCGAAACCAGCTCCAAAAGAAGCAGGAACAACAGCAGGAAATGAAGTAAAAGAAACTGAAGAAGCAGGAACAGGTTCAGAAGTAGCTACAACAGGTGCACCAGCAGCGGAAGGAAGTTCAGAAGCGACTCTAGGTTCAACAGAAGAAGCTTCAGGAACAACACCAAAAGCAGAAGTTTCAGAAGCACCAGTGGTAGAGGCTACAACTTCAGGAGAACAAAGCCAACCAGCAGAAGAAACTCCAGCACCATCAAAACCAGAAACCCCAGCTTCAACAGAAGCAGCTACACCATCTTCAACAGAAGAAGTGGCAACTGAACCAAAAGGAACAGAGTCAGAGGTAGCCAAACCAGCTACACCAGAAGAAGAAGGAACAACAGCAGAATCAGGAACAGAAGTAAAACCAACTGCAAAAGAAGCGAAAGAAACTGAAGAATCAGAAGCCAACCCAACACCTAAAGAAAATGCAACAGAAGGAGCAGGTTCAGAAGGAGAAGCAGGAACAGTGGATTCAGCGCCGGCTCCGAAAGAAGGGGATTCAATTTCAGGAACAGAAACGTCAAGAACGATAGATACAGAAACGACTTCAGAAAAATCAGAAACACCGTCTCCAGCAGAAGAAGAATCTTCTAAAGAAGAAAAAGAAGTCGACAAGAAACTAGAACTTAGAAATATATCTTCTGTTGAACTATATTCTAAAGAAGGTGATAAGTATCGTCATGTAACTTCACTTGCTACCTTACCAAGTAATCCAGATACTTACTTTATGAAAGTCAAATCAGAGAACTTTAAAGATGTGATGTTACCTGTTTCAAGTATTACAAGTGTTACAAGAGATAGTCAAGAAGTATACAAAATTGTAGGACAAGCTAATGATTTAATTCAACACGAAAACAATAGTACTTTAGACAATTACACTTACTACCTACCTAAGATGGTGAGAAGTGAAAATGGTGTTTATACATCATTCAAAAATTTAGTCGAAGCAATGAATAGTAATCCTTCTGGAGAGTTTCGTTTAGGTGCAACTATGGATGCTCGTGAAGTAGAACTTCAAGATGGTCAAGAAAGCTATGTTAGTAATGAGTTTACAGGTACATTAATTGGTAAAAATAATGATAAGTACTACGCTATATATAATCTGAAAAAACCGTTATTTAACGTTTTAAATCATGCTACTATTCAAGATCTTTCAATTAAAGAAGCAAATGTTTCTTCTAAAGAAGATGCAGCTACAATAGCGAAAACAGCGAATAATGGTACTACAATTACTAATGTTCATTCATCTGGTGTAATTGCTGGTGAACATAGCATTGGTGGTTTAGTTTCACAAGTTACAGATTCTAAAATCTTGAATAGTAGTTATACTGGTAGAATAACTAATACTTATGACACAACGGCTACTTATCAAATAGGTGGTTTAGTTGGTAAACTTTCAGGTGATAATGCTTTAATAGAAAAATCAATTTCATCTATTGATATGGCGACAAATGCTAATCAAGGTGACCAAACAGTTGGTGGTATAGCTGGGGTTGTTGATAGAAGTGCTAGAATTAGTAATAGTTACGTTGAAGGAAATCTTAACAATGTGAAGCATTTTGGTAAAGTAGGAGGAGTTGTAGGTAATCTTTGGGATGCTATATCAGGTGAAGAGAAATCTGGGCAACTATCTAATGTCTTAAGTGATGTTAATGTTACAAACGGTAATGCTATAGCTGGTTATGATTTTACAGGAATAAAAGCAACTAATACCTATAGTAATAAAAATAACAAGGTGGTTAGTGTAGTTCAAGTAGATGATGAACTTGTGACTAAAGATTCAGAAAAACAAAGAGGTACTGTATTAGAAGCGGATAAAGTGAATGCTAAAAAAGTAGAGTTGGTTTCTAAACATAGTACTAAAGTAGAAGATTTTGATTTTACTTCGAGATACACTACTAGCTACACAGAAGTAACAGACTATCAGCAGTCAAGAGAACAAGTGTATAAAAATATTGAAAAATTACTTCCTTTCTATAATAGAGAAACAATAATTAAGTATGGTAATTTAGTAGAGAATAACAGTGATTTATTTACTGAAAAGCTACTATCAGTTGTTCCTATGAAAAATAATGAAGTAATAACTGATATTAATAAAAATAAACGCGAAATCAATAAATTATTGTTACATTTTGAAGGTAATAAATCACAAGTATTAAATATTACATATAAAGATGATTTCTCTAAAGTAGCAGAATATGAAATCACTAATACAAAACTAATGTACACGCCTAATACATTATTGCATGATTATAATAATATTGTAAAATCTGTCTTAAATGATTTGAATTCTGTTCAATATAATTCAGATGCTATTAGAAAAGTATTAGATATTTCTAGTAATATAAAATTAACAGAATTATATTTAGATGAACAATTTACGAAAACAAAAGCAAAAATTGAAGATAGTTTATCAAAACTTCTTTCTGCTGATGCGGCAATAGCTGAAAATAGTAATAAGATAATAGATAATTATGTAATAGAAAAAATTAAGAATAATAAAGAAGCGTTACTTCTAGGTTTAACTTATCTAGAACGTTGGTATAATTTTAAATATGATAATGCAAGTGCAAAAGATTTAGTATTATATCATTTAGACTTCTTTGGTAAATCTAATAGTTCTGCATTAGATAATGTTATTGAGTTAGGTAAATCTGGCTTTAACAATTTATTAGCGAAAAATAATGTAATTACTTATAATGTGTTATTAGCGAAAAATTATGGAACTGATAGTTTATTTAAAGCATTAGAAGGTTATAGAAAAGTATTCTTACCAACTACTTCTAATAACGACTGGTTCAAAACACAATCTAAAGCTTATATAGTTGAAGAAAAATCTACTATTCCTGAAGTAAGTTCTAAGCAGTCAGAACAAGGAACAGAACACTCTATAGGTGTTTATGATAGATTAACTAGTCCATCATGGAAATATCAAAGTATGGTCTTACCGTTATTAACTTTACCAGAAGAAAAAATGATATTTATGATTGCCAATATTTCAACTATAGGATTTGGTGCTTACGATAGATATAGAAGTTCTGAATATCCTGAGGGAGAAAAATTAAACAAATTTGTAGAAGATAATGCACAAGAAGCGGCTAAACGATTTAGAGATCATTATGATTATTGGTACAAAATACTAGATACGAAAGAAAAAGATAAATTGTTTAGAAGTATTTTGGTATATGATTCTTTTAGATTTGGTAATGATAAAGATAAAAATACTAGTCAAGCAGATTTTGAAACTGATCATCCAGCAATAAAACATTTCTTCGGTCCTGCGGGGAATAATGTTGTTCATAATGGACACGGAGCATATGCTACGGGAGATGCGTTCTACTATATGGCTTATCGTATGCTTGATAAATCTGGTGCGGTAACATATACTCATGAAATGACACATAATTCTGATAGAGAGATTTATCTTGGAGGATATGGAAGAAGAAATGGGCTTGGACCAGAGTTTTATGCAAAAGGATTATTGCAAGCTCCTGATCATCCAAATGATGCAACAATCACGATAAACTCTGTGTTGAAATATGATGAAGCGGAAAATGCTGATAGACTACAAGTAAAAGATCCAACTCAACGATTTAATAATGCAGAAGATTTACGTAAATATATGCACAATTTATTTGATTTAGTTTATACACTTGAGATGTTAGAAGGAGAAGCAGTAGCTAAGTTAGATAGCAATCAAAAATATGATCTGTTGAGAAAAGTTGAGAATAAATTTAAACCTGATCCTGATGGAAATGAGGTTTACGCAACAAATGTTGTTCGTAGATTAAAACTAGATGAGCTTAATAAATTAACTTCTTTCAATAGTTTAATAGAAAACGATATAATCACAAGAAGAGGGTATATTGATGAAGGTGAGTATAAACGAAATGGATATTACACAATCAATCTTTTCTCACCAATATATTCTGCCTTAAGTAATGATAAAGGGACTCCGGGTGATTTAATGGGTCGTCGTATAGCGTTTGAACTATTAGCTGCAAAAGGATATAAAGAAGGTATGGTACCATATATTTCTAACCAATATGCAGAAGAAGCAAAAGCAAATGGAAGTAAAATTAATTTATATGGTAAAGAAGTAGGGTTGGTAACTGATAAACTAGTTCTTGAAAAGGTATTTAATAAACAGTATTCGTCTTGGATTGATTTTAAAAAAGCAATGTATAAAGAACGAGAAAGTAAATTTAATAAATTAACAAATATTAACTTTATAGATCCAACTAATTGGAGACGTCAAGAGACGGTAACTATTGATAATATTAGTAAGTTAAAAACATTGATTGAAAAAGCGGTGCAAGAAGATGCTACTAATTATGCTTCAATATTATATCCAAAAGAAAGTAGTAAAGTTTACAAACTTAAAAAAGCTATTTTCAAAGCTTATCTAGATCAAACTGATGATTTTAGAACTTCAATATTTGATGAGGAAAATAAATTTACTAATTAGGGGTAGCACATGAAGATAGGTTTCGTTTCTTCATGTGTGAAAGGTAAATTCCCAAACTAAGTTCCACCGCTAGTAGAAGTGGAAGTTAATCTGATAAAAATTGTAAAAACCAGTGGAAATCCATGTCAGGGTAAGTTCCACTGGTTTTACTAATGCTTGATTTTATTGCTTTTGTAGCCAAAATGAATCGAAAAAAAGAGCGCACAAAATCCTCTTATCTGAAAGCGTTTCAGATTAAGTTCCGCTATGGTGGAAGTTAGTGTGAGACGTTTGAATAGGGTTTTAGGTTAGTTTTTAGAACTTATGTTGGAGTAATTTAGAAGACTGACAGACGTCTTCTGCAGGTATTTTAGAAATGCCGAGAAGCTTAGGAATTTCTTCTCCATAAGTAAAGGCAAAGAGTTCATAAGCTGACTTTCCATTCAAAGCAGCACGTTTGACGCTGTTGACATGAGAGCAGACGAGATTGATGTCCTCTTGAGTTAAATTGTCAAAAGAAGTTCCTTTAGGTAGAATGTCGCGAATCAGCGTGTGATTTTTCTCAATTCTCCCTTTCTGGTCAGAGCGATTAGGGTCACAAAAGAAGAGTTTACTCTCTCCTCGCACATCCATTTCGATGTCATCAACCCTGGCAAACTCTCCACCATTATCTGTCAGGATGACAGGGAAGAGTTGGAAGAAATTTTTATCCGCTTCATGAAGAGTGTTCTTGATGGCATAGAGGTGTTTGGTAACCTCAAGGGCAGTTTTATTCCCCAGAAGCCTAGCGAAGATAAAGTTACAGAAAGATAGATTAAAGGTGAGTAGGACTTTACATCCTATCCTGCCCATAACGGTGTCCATTTCCAACCAAGAGTCTAGTTGGTTAAGGGATAAATAATTTTGGAAATCCTCATAGGAGCGGCCTTTTTGGGCTTCTTTAGGAATGGAAGGTAGCTTACTTTTTCTTCTTTCTTTAAATTTAACGGCTCTGGCTAGGTCAATAGGAGCGATAGACAGGTACCCTTTTCGGATGTGTCGATAGACAGTTGAGGAGCTAACATCGAGGTTATGAGTTTTCAGAATATGATAGATGTGTTGTCCCTTTTTAACCCCATCAGAAATGACTTTATCTATGTCCCAGAAAGTCTGAGAATTAAGAGGAGTTCCTTCACGAGCTTCGACAAGAGTTTGTTCGTATTGTTTTTGAGCTTGCTTAGCGAGGTAGAAGATCTTCTTATAGCCACAATTCTGTCTTCTTTTAGGGCAGCCGTTACAGACAAAGGGAGATTTGTCGAGTAGAGGGCAAGGAAGGTTATGGCATGTAGACTCTCGGATTTGTCTGTTTCGTTTGACTTCTTTAGAAACAGTAGTCGGGTCTTTTAGAATGGATTGTCCAATAGCTTTGAAGGTTTCACTGCGCTCTAAACCTAATTGGATATCATTACGGTCTGAAAGGGTAAGGTGTTTATGTTTTGTCATAGTAGACCTCGTTTCTAACTCAAACGTCTCATACTTAATTCCACCATAAAAATCCGTTTTAGACTAATTTCCACTTTGGTCAGGCAAGTGGAAGTTACTTTGAGAAGTTAGCTTCATGTGTGAAACTCTTTCCTTTTTGGTTTTGACTAGCTTTTTTGTGAAAAATTGTGTAAAATAGAATAGATAAACGAGGGGAAACCTCGGAAAATTTAAAGGAGAATCCATCTAATGGTAAAATTGGTTTTTGCTCGCCACGGTGAGTCTGAATGGAACAAAGCTAACCTTTTCACTGGTTGGGCTGATGTTGATTTGTCTGAAAAAGGTACACAACAAGCGATTGACGCTGGTAAATTGATCAAAGAAGCTGGTATCGAATTTGACCAAGCTTACACTTCGGTATTGAAACGTGCGATTAAGACAACTAACTTGGCTCTTGAAGCTTCTGACCAATTGTGGGTTCCAGTTGAAAAATCATGGCGTTTGAACGAACGTCACTACGGTGGTTTGACTGGTAAAAACAAAGCTGAAGCTGCTGAACAGTTTGGTGATGAGCAAGTTCACATCTGGCGTCGTTCATACGATGTATTGCCTCCAAACATGGATCGTGATGATGAGCACTCAGCTCACACAGACCGTCGTTATGCTTCACTTGACGACTCAGTAATCCCAGATGCTGAAAATTTGAAAGTGACTTTGGAACGTGCCCTTCCATTCTGGGAAGATAAAATCGCTCCAGCTCTTAAAGATGGTAAAAACGTATTCGTAGGAGCTCACGGTAACTCAATCCGTGCCCTTGTAAAACACATCAAAGGTTTGTCAGATGACGAAATCATGGACGTGGAAATCCCTAACTTCCCACCATTGGTATTCGAATTCGACGAAAAATTGAACGTTGTTTCTGAATACTACCTTGGAAAATAAGCTTTTCTTTTTTAAAAGAATTGTTGCAGAATCAGATTGTTTAGAAATAAACAATTTGATTCTGACTAAGAACCACCTTGGAAGTATCAAGTTGTGAGATGGGTAGGATTTTAATTAGTTTCTACTAGTGTATTTGTAGTTAAAAAAATATATACTGTGAGTATGAGGCTGGGACAAAAGTCTAACCTTAAATATAAAAAGCGAACAAAACGAGTTATCTGACATTCAGAATTCTGTCTTGTTCGCTTTTCTGTCTAATCTATCGATTTTAAAAATTTATAGTAGATTGAAATTGAAATAGTACACTACGACTTCTAAAACATTGCTAGAAATTAAATTGACTTTCTTAACAGATTTGTTCACATTTTATTTCAATCTACTACAAAATCAAAATCTTTTTGTCCCAGCCTCCTACTTTTTCTACTTACCTTGATATTAAATATAAAAAATGAAATAAGAACTAAACGATTTAGTATTTGAATTCAAATCAATTTATAACAATAATTTAGAATACAAGTTGTACTGCTTTAAATTCAGTCTATTATAGTATAGAGGAATGAGATAAAAACTGACCAAATTGATTAGGAAATTCAAACCAATTTCTAATAATATTTTAGGGACTGCAGTATATTATACTAAATTAAATTGACTATGATACTCAATGAAAATCAAAAAGCCAACTAGCTACAAATTACTCAAAGATGTTCTTTGAGCTTATATATAGAACTGATGTGCTTTGCAGAAGTATAAGCCATCGATATTGTTCTGGTTCAGACTATATCAATTAAGTATATGCCATTATAAACGATTGTTTTTGAAAATGGAAGCAACGATGTTGGATTGAATGAATCTACCTAGGCTATATTTTCTAAGAGAGTTGATAAAAATTCAAAGGTTTGATATAATGATTGTTGTAAAGTGTAAGCTGAAAAGAAGGATAGAATATGAGGAAAATTAGGACCAAATCTACAATGTATATTACATTGTTACTGACATGGTTGGCATTGCTATTGCTTGTGATGCCAGCATTTATTCACACCGTTAGAGACGCCAGTGAGTATCAAGGAGTATTGAGGCCTTTGGTATTGGTATTAGTTGTATTGAATGCCTTATTTATTAGCTATTTTTGGTTAAATGGTCTAAAGGATATTATATACGTCTCGACATTTTATCTCAATAAGTATATATATATATGGAAATAATTTTAAAAAAAGTAGTTCAATTTCTGAAGATAAAAAAGTAATCTTGCTATATTGTACCGCTAATGATTTTGTTCCAGAGTGTTTAGCAGAATCAATGCAACAAGATTACGTAAATTTTGAAACAGTTATATTAGATGACTCCAAATCAGAGGTTTATAAACAGCAGGTAGATGAGTTTGCTAAAAAATACAATGTTTCTGTTATCAGAAGAGATGATCGAAATGGCTTTAAGGCTGGTAATATCAATAATTATTTAAAAAATAAAAATGATTATGATTACTTTGTTTTATTAGACAGCGATGAGATTATTCCTTCAAATTTTATAAAAAAATCATTGGCTTATTTCGAGAAGAATAGAAATTTAGGAATTCTACAAGCGACTCACGTTGCGTCTAGGAACAGAAATCTTTTTATGGATACCTTAGCGATTGGAGTAGATTCTCATTGGCCAGTGTATCAAAATGTGAAGCATCGCTATGGTTTTTTATCACTATTAGGTCATGGTGCTATGATTAGTAAAGACTGTTACCAAGCAGCTGGAGGATTTCCACATGTTGTCGCTGAAGATTTGTGTTTCAGTATTGAATCCAGAATTAAAGGAGATTACCATGTAGGATTTGCTGACGATATTGTTTGTCAGGAAGAATATCCGGTAGACTATTTAGCCTTTAAAAAACGGCATTCTAAATGGACGCAAGGAAATATGGAATTTATTAAAAGATATACTCCAATTATTTTAAAATCTAAACTAAAATGGCAGGAGAAGTTAGATATTATATTATTTACATATAATTTACCTCTAACGGCAGTTTTTGCTTTTTATATCGTTATGAATCTAATTTTATTTCCATTACTACATTATAAATTAGAGTACCCAGCATGGCTTTTAATTCCAACCTTTATCTTTTTATTGGCTCCAATGTCTAATGATATTATTTTTTATAGTAGAAAAATAAATATTTTTCAACTTATATTCTATCTTTTTACCTCATTTATGCTATTTGGTTCTATGTTTTATGTTAGTTTGGTTTCCTCATTTAAATCTATATTTGGAAAGAAAGCAGTTTTCTTAGTGACACCAAAAGATACACGAAAAATTACAGTGTTAGAAGCTCTGAAATTTAATTATAAAGAAATAATTTTTGCGTGTATTTTGATGATGATATCCTTTTTGACATCGGGAAATATTTTGCCGGTCATATTGATCGTTATTCCAAGCTTATTTTCTCCTGTACTAACGTTATATAGTAATTATAGGTTAAAAAAATAAAGCTATCCCTGAGCAATTATTTTAATAGGATTGTAAGTCTAGGATTGATTTCTAGGCTTTTTATGTTAGTATGGTAGTATGATAAGGAATAAAAAACAAGATTATGTATTGGCCTACAAGCAACCAGCTTCAAGAACATATAAGGGTTGGGAAGAAGAGGCCTTACCGATAGGCAATGGTTCTTTAGGGGCTAAAGTATTTGGGCTTATAGGTGCTGAACGGATTCAATTTAATGAAAAAAGTCTCTGGTCTGGAGGTCCACTTCCTGATAGTTCAGATTATCAGGGTGGAAATCTTCAAGATCAGCATAACTTTTTAGCTGAGATTCGGCAGGCTTTGGAAAAGAGAGATTACAATCGAGCTAAGGAACTGGCTGAACAGAACCTAGTTGGGCCCCAAACGAGTCAATATGGGACCTATCTGTCCTTTGGAGATATTTTCATTGAGTTCAGCCAGCAAGGCACAACTTTGTCTCAGGTGACGGACTATCAGAGACAGCTGAATATTAGTAAGGCACTTGAGACGACTTCTTATGCCTATAAGGGAACGCGATTTGAACGTGAAGCCTTTGCGAGTTTTCCAGATGATCTATTGGTTCAACATTTTACTAAGGAAGGGTTGGAAACTCTAGATTTTACTATAGAACTATCTTTGACCTGTGATTTGGCTTCTGATGGAAAGTATGAGCAGGAAAAATCTGATTACAAGGAGTGTAAGTTGGATATTACTGATTCTCATATCTTGATGAAGGGAAGAGTTAAGGATAATAATCTGCAGTTTGCTGGCTGTCTAGCTTGGCAAACTGATGGTGATATTAGAGTCTGGTCGGATAAGGTTCAGATATCAGGGGCTAGTTATGCTAATCTCTTCTTGGCGGCTAAGACGGATTTTGCTCAAAATCCTGCTAGCAATTATCGCAAGAAACTAGATTTAGAGCAGCAAGTAAAGGACTTGGTGGACACAGCTAAAGAAAAGGGCTATACTCGATTGAAATCAAGGCATATTGAGGACTACCAAGCCTTATTCCAGCGTGTTCAATTGGATTTGAAAGCTGAGGTTGACGCCTCTACTACAGATGTGTTGCTAAGAAATTATAAGCCACAAGAAGGGCAGGCTTTGGAGGAACTGTTCTTCCAGTATGGGCGGTATTTATTGATTAGTTCTTCTAGAGATTGCCCAGATTCGCTACCAGCTAACCTGCAAGGAGTCTGGAATGCGGTCGATAATCCTCCTTGGAATTCGGACTATCACCTGAATATCAACCTGCAGATGAATTATTGGCCAGCCTATGTTACCAATCTCCTAGAGACGGCTTTTCCAGTCATCAACTATATCGATGATTTGCGTGTCTATGGTCGCCTAGCAGCTGCAAGGTATGCAGGAATCGTTTCTCAGAAAGGGGAAGAGAATGGTTGGTTAGTCCATACCCAAGCGACTCCTTTTGGCTGGACGGCACCTGGTTGGGATTACTATTGGGGTTGGTCACCAGCTGCCAATGCGTGGATGATGCAAACTGTTTATGAGGCCTATACATTTTACAGGGACCAAGACTATCTCAGGGAGAAAATTTATCCCATGTTGAGGGAAACGGTTCGTTTTTGGAATGCCTTTTTACATAAGGATCAGCAGGCGCAGCGTTGGGTCTCTTCTCCATCTTATTCGCCAGAACATGGGCCGATTTCGATTGGCAATACCTATGACCAATCTCTGATTTGGCAGTTATTTCATGATTTTATTCAGGCTGCTCAGGAATTGGGACTGGATGAGACTTTGTTGACTGAGGTCAAGGAGAAGTTTGACTTGCTTAATCCTCTTCAAATCACTCAATCTGGTCGAATCAGGGAGTGGTATGAGGAGGAAGAGCAGCATTTTCAAAATGAGAAAGTGGAGGCCCAGCATCGGCACGCTTCCCATCTGGTGGGACTCTATCCTGGAACTCTCTTTAGCTATAAGGGACAAGAGTATCTTGAAGCGGCGCGTGCTAGCCTCAGTGATCGTGGAGATGGGGGTACAGGCTGGTCTAAGGCCAATAAGATCAATCTTTGGGCGCGTCTAGGAGATGGCAATCGAGCCCATAAATTATTAGCAGAGCAGTTAAAGTCATCCACCTTGCCAAATCTTTGGTGTAGCCACCCTCCTTTTCAGATAGATGGTAATTTTGGTGCTACTAGTGGCATGGCAGAAATGTTACTCCAGTCTCATGCAGCTTATCTGGTACCTCTAGCTGCCCTTCCCGATGCATGGTCAACAGGTTATGTTTCAGGCTTAGTGGCACGTGGACATTTTGAAGTGAGCATGAGGTGGGAGGATAAAAAACTTTTACAGTTGACCATTTTATCAAGGAGTGGAGGAGATTTGCGAGTTTCTTATCCAGATATTGAGAAGAGTGTGATTGAAGTGAATCAAGAAAAAATAAAAGCGAAATGCATAGAGAAAGATTGTATTTCAGTAGCGACAGCAGAAGGTGATCTGGTTCAATTTTATTTTTAAGAAGGTGATAGAAGGCAGTAGTTTGAGACTGCCTTTTAATAAGGATTTGAGAATGTAAGCAGTTTCCAACTAGTTGAAAAAGCGTTATAATGGTAATATGAAGTAATTTGTTTGAGAGAGGGTGGGTCTGATGGCTTATATTGAGATGAAACACTGTTACAAGCGGTATCAGGTTGGGGACACGGAGATTGTGGCCAATCGTGATGTGAATTTTGAGATTGAAAAGGGTGAATTGGTTATTATTCTAGGTGCATCTGGTGCAGGCAAGTCAACGGTTCTTAACCTTCTTGGAGGCATGGATACCAATGATGAAGGGGAAATCTGGATTGATGGTGCCAATATTGCAGGCTATAGTTCCCACCAGAGAACCAATTACCGCCGCAATGATGTCGGTTTTATTTTTCAGTTCTACAATCTAGTGTCCAATCTGACTGCTAAGGAAAATGTGGAGTTGGCTTCAGAAATCGTGACAGATGCCTTGAATCCTGAACAGGTCTTGACAGATGTAGGTCTGGCTCATCGTCTCAATAACTTTCCAGCCCAGCTTTCTGGAGGGGAGCAACAGCGAGTCTCCATTGCACGCGCGGTAGCCAAAAATCCTAAAATTCTCCTTTGTGACGAACCGACAGGCGCCTTGGATTATCAGACGGGCAAGCAGGTTTTGAAAATCCTCCAAGATATGTCTCGTCAAAAGGGAGCGACGGTGATTATCGTGACTCACAATGGAGCTTTGGCTCCCATTGCTGATCGCGTGATTCATATGCACGATGCCAGTGTCAAGGATGTGGTGATCAACCAGCATCCTCAGGATATCGATAGTTTGGAGTACTAGCATGATCAAGCGAAAAACCTATTGGAAGGACTTAATTCAGTCCTTCACAGGCTCCAAGGGGCGTTTTTTATCCATCTTGACCTTGATGATGTTGGGTTCTTTAGCCCTAGTAGGCCTCAAAGTGACTAGCCCCAACATGGAGGCGACAGCTAATGCTTATTTAAGAGCTGCTCAAACCTTGGATTTGGCAGTTATGTCTAATTATGGTTTGGATCAAGAAGATCAAGAAGAACTAAAACAGACGCAGGGCGCAGAGGTTGAGTTTGGCTATTTGACAGATGTGACTATGGATAATGGGCAGGATGCCATTCGGCTGTACTCCAAACCAGATCGAATTTCAACCTTTCAGCTAAGAAAGGGACGACTTCCGCAGTCAGATAAGGAAATCGCCTTGGCAAGTCATTTGCAAGGTCAATATCGTGTGGGACAGGAGATTAGCTTTAAAGAAAAAGAAGGTGGTCATTCCTCTTTAAAAAATCATACATATACCATTACTGGTTTTGTGGATTCAGCTGAAATCCTCTCCCAGCGAGATATGGGCTACGCAGCAAGTGGAAGTGGGACTCTGACAGCCTATGGAGTGATTTTACCTAGTCAGTTTGATCAGAAAGTTTACAATATAGCTCGTTTGAAATATCAAGATTTGGCAGGTTTAAATGTTTTTTCAGAAGCTTATGAAGAGAAATCCAAGCAACATCAGGAAGACCTTGAACAAGCTTTGTCAGATAATGGCAAGGCACGTCTGCAAGTGTTGAAAAAAGAAGGGCAAGAGTCTCTCGATAAGGGGCAAGAGACCCTTGACAAGGCTGAGACTAATTTGCAGGAAGGCAAGCGTCGTTTAGCAGCTACTCAAGCTCGTATACAGGCTCAAGAAAGTCAACTAGCCTTGCTTCCTCAAGCCCAGAGAGAGCAGGCCAGTGCTCAACTTACCCAAGCCAAGCAGGAATTGAGCAAGGAAGAGGATAGGCTAAAGCAGGCTGAACAAAATCTAGACCAAGAAAAGGAAAAATTAGAAAAACATCAGCAAGTCTTGGATGATTTGGTGGAGCCAAGGTATCAGGTCTATAATCGTCAGACCATGCCAGGTGGTCAGGGCTATCTCATGTATAGCAATGCTTCATCCAGTATTCGAGCAGTGGGCAATATCTTTCCTGTGGTGCTTTATGCCGTAGCAGCCATGGTGACCTTTACGACCATGACTCGCTTTGTGGATGAAGAGCGAACACATGCAGGGATTTTTAAGGCCTTGGGCTATCGTAGCAAGGATATTATCGCCAAGTTTCTCCTCTACGGCCTAGTAGCTGGGACTGTCGGAACAGCTCTAGGTAGTATACTTGGCCATTATTTACTAGCCAGTGTGATTTCAAGTGTCATTACAAAAGGCATGGTGGTGGGAGAAACCCAGATTCAGTTCTATTGGACCTATAGCTTACTGGCTCTTGTCTTAAGTTGGTTGGCGAGTGTGTTACCAGCCTACTTGGTAGCTCGGAGGGAACTTCATGACGAAGCAGCCCAGCTTTTACTGCCTAAACCTCCTGTTAAAGGAGCTAAAATCTTACTGGAGCGCATCGGTTTTATCTGGCGCCGTCTCAGTTTTACTCATAAGGTAACAGCCCGCAATATCTTCCGTTATAAGCAGCGGATGTTGATGACGATCTTTGGTGTGGCAGGTTCTGTAGCCCTTCTCTTTGCAGGTTTGGGAATCCAATCCTCTGTGGCAGGAGTTCCGTCCAGACAGTTTCAACAAATCCAACAGTATCAGATGATTGTTTCTGAAAATCCTAGTGCGACCAATCAGGACAAGAAAGAGCTAGAAGAAGTGTTGAAAGGGCAGGATATTCAAGACTACCAGAAAATTTATTCTAAGACGCTAGACAAGGATTTCAAAGGTAAGGCAGGTCTTCAAACAATTACCCTTATGATGACAGAGAAGGAAGATTTGACTCCCTTTATTCATCTGCAACATCATCAGCAAGAGTTGACATTAAAAGATGGAGTTGTCATCACAGCTAAACTAGCCCAGCTGGCAGGTGTTAAGGTTGGGCAGACTTTAGAAATTGAAGGTAAGGAGCTAAAGGTTGCTGCTATTACTGAGAACTACGTTGGTCACTTTATTTATATGAGTCAGGCTAGTTATGAGCAAATTTACGGACAGCTACCCCAAGCCAACACTTATCTGGTCTCGTTAAGGGATACCAGTGCTACTAGTATCGAAAGGCAGGCAGGCTTGCTTATGAATCAATCTGCGGTGTCCAGCGTTGTCCAGAATGCTTCAGCCATTCGACTCTTTGACTCGGTCGCAAGTTCACTCAATCAGACCATGACCATATTGGTCATCGTATCGGTTCTGTTGGCTATTGTTATCCTCTACAATTTGACCAATATCAACGTAGCTGAGAGAATCCGTGAACTCTCCACTATCAAGGTTCTCGGTTTTCATAACAATGAAGTCACTCTCTACATTTACCGTGAGACGATTGTGCTGTCCCTTGTGGGAATCGTACTTGGTTTGGTATCTGGTTTCTATTTACACCAATTTTTGATTCAAATGATTTCGCCTGCGACTATTCTCTTTTATCCGCAGGTAGGTTGGGAAGTCTATGTAATCCCAGTGGCAGCAGTAAGTATCATTTTGACCTTGCTTGGTTTCTTTGTCAATTATCATCTGAGAAAGGTTGATATGCTTGAAGCCTTGAAATCTGTAGAGTAATACTCAATGAAAATCAAAGAGCAAACTAGGAAGCAAGCCGTAGGTTGCTCAAAGCACCGCGCTTTGAGGTTGCAGATAAAGCTGACGTGGTTTGAAGAGATTTTCGTAGAGTAAGGTAGTTGTTTTTAGCTGATTGAATTGATATTTACTCGTAAACAAAAATCCTCCGTTTCAAATAGTAGGGAACTCTTTGTGACAGAGGATTTTTTCTATAGGGCTTTAGCAGCTGCAATTGCGGCTTCGAAGTTTGGCTCAGAATTGATATTGTCCACATATTCAACGTAGCGAATAGTATTGTCAGTATCGAGGACAAAGACTGCGCGTGCCAATAGGTGCCACTCATTGATTAAGAGGGCATAATCACGTCCAAAGGAATGGTCGAAATAGTCTGAGAGCATGATAGCATTTTCAATACCTTCAGCACCGCACCAACGTTTTTGGGCAAAAGGCAGGTCCATTGAAACAGTCAAGACAACTGTATTATCCAGACCAGCCAGTTCTTCATTAAAACGACGCGTTTGAGTTGAGCAGATGCCTGTATCGATAGAAGGCACGACACTCAAGACTTTTTTCTTGCCATCAAAATCAGCCAGAGATTTTTTAGAAAGGTCTGTTGTAGTGAGTGAAAAATCAAGTGCCTTGTCGCCGACTTGTAGTTGTTTACCTGTAAAGCTCACAGGATTTCCGAGAAAAGTTACCATAAGATACTCCAATCTTTTTTCTTCCATTTTAGCTGAAACGGTCGAAATTATCCAATGATTTGATCGGAAATATGGACATAGAAAAAAAACGCCAGTTCATGTGAGAATGACGTTTTTCAGAGGTTTATACTCAATGAAAATCAAAGAGCAAACTAGGAAGCTAGCCACAGGTTGCTCAAAACAGTGTTTTGAAGAGATTTTTGAAGAGTATTATTTTGCCAATCCTTCAGCAATTTTATCAAGGTTGTATTTCATCATGCTGTAGTAGCTGTCGCCTTCTTTACCTTCTTCTGCGATAGAGTCAGTAAAGATTTGTGCGTAGATTGGGATGTTTGTGTCTTGAGAAACAGTTTTCATTGGACGGTCATCCACACTAGATTCTACAAAGAGTGATGGAACTTTTGTTTGGCGAAGTTTTTCAACCAAGGTCTTGATTTGTTCAGGTGTTCCTTCTTCTTCAGTATTGATTTCCCAAATGTAAGCACTTGGGACACCATAGGCTTTAGAGAAGTATTTGAATGCTCCTTCGCTGGTTACAATGAGTTTCTTTTCAGCAGGGATGTTATTAAATTTATCCTTACTTTCTTTATCAAGTTTGTCTAACTTATCAGTATATTCTTTGAGATTTTTTTCATAGAATTCCTTGTTGTTAGGGTCTTTGGCGCTCAATTGTTTAGCGATATTTTTAGCAAAGATAATCCCATTTTCAAGGTTGAGCCAAGCGTGTGGGTCTTCTTTACCTTTTTCATTTTTTCCTTCAAGGTAGATAACTTCAACCCCTTCGCTGACTGCAAAGTAGTCTTTGTTTTCAGTTTTCTTAGCATTTTCTACCAATTTTGTAAACCAAGCATTGCCACCTGTTTCAAGGTTGATACCGTTATAGAAAATGAGGTCTGCCTCAGAAGTTTTCTTAACATCTTCAGGAAGTGGTTCGTATTCGTGTGGGTCTTGCCCAATCGGAACGATACTATGAAGATCAATTTTATCACCAGCAATATTTTTAGTAATATCAGCGATGATTGAGTTTGTAGCAACAACTTTTAGTTTTTGACCAGAAGCTGTATCTTTTTTTCCGCTAGCACATGCTACAAGAGCAATAACAGAAAGAAAGAGAACGAGTAATGTACCTAATTTTTTCATTAGATCCTCCAATTTATTGGGGTTTTACCCCTTATTTTAACAAATGTTTATTTTTTAGTTTCAAATATCGTTGTTTTGGAGCGATAAAGAAGCTAATGAGAAAGAAACTAGCGGCTGTAAGCACGATACTAGAACCTGCCGCAACGTTAAAGCTATAGCCGATAAAGAGCCCCAAAACTGAAGCTGTCGCTCCAAAGGTTGAGGAAAGGAAAATCATGCTTTTCAGGCTATTAGCATACAGATAAGCAGTTGCAGCTGGGGTAATCAGCATGGCTACAATCAGGATAGTTCCGACACTTTGCATGGCTGTCACAGACACGAGAGTCAAGAGTACCATGAGAAGGTAGTGATAGAAATTGACAGGCATTCCCATGGCTTTAGCCAAGAGTTCATCAAAGGAAGTTATCAAGAGTTGCTTGAAGAAAATCCAGATTAACAAGAGAATGGCTGCACCAACACCCATAGTAATAAACATATCCGTATCTTGGACGGCTAGGATATTACCAAAAAGGATATGGAAAAGGTCAGTTGAACTTTTAGCGACACTAATCAAGATGATACCGAGGGCTAAGAAAGAAGAAAAGGTAATGCCGATGGCGGTATCGCTTTTGATAATCGAGTTCCCCTTGATGTAGGTAATGATGATAGCAGCTAGCAATCCAAAGACAATGGCTCCGATAAAGAAGTCAAGGCCCAAGATGAAGGAGAGGGCTACACCTGGTAAGACAGCATGTGAAATGGCATCTCCCATGAGTGACATCCCGCGTAGGATGATGAAACATCCTACAGCTCCAGCTACGACCCCGACGACAATAGCTGTTATCAAGGCATTTTGTAAGAAATGGAATTTTTGCAATCCATCGATAAATTCTGCAATCATAGGTCACCTCCACTGAAAAAGAGTCGATTACCGTAAGCTTCTTTAAGATTGGCTTCGGTAAAGGTTTCTTTGGTTGGACCAAAGGCAATCACTTCTCGATTGACAAGCAAGACTTGATCGAAGTAGTGGGGAACCTTGCTGAGGTCGTGGTGGACGATGAGAACCGTCTTCCCAGCTTTTTTCAAATCTCTCAGCGTATTCATGATGATTTCCTCACTGACAGAGTCAATCCCAACAAAGGGTTCATCCAAGAGGATATAGTCAGCTTCCTGCACCAAACATCTGGCAATCAAGACCCGCTGGAACTGACCTCCAGACAGTTGACTGATTTGACGTTCAGCGTAGTCAGCTAGACCGACAATTTCAAGGGCCTCTTGCACTTTCTTCCAATGTTTAGCATTTAAACTTCGAAAGAGAGGGATAGAGGGAAAGAGTCCTAACGAGACGCATTCCTTGACCTTGATGGGAAAGTTGTAGTCGATATTGATTTTTTGTTCGACATAGGCGATTCGATGTAAGGATTTTTTAACTTCCTTGTCATCGAGAAATGCCTGACCTTGATGTGGGATAATTCCCAGCATCCCTTTTAATAATGTTGATTTCCCAGCACCGTTTGGACCAATGATACCGGTAATTGTTGGTCCCTGGAGCACTAGTGAAATATCCTTAAGTGCCAACGTTTCTTTGTAGGAGACACTGAGGTTTTCGATATGTATCATAAACTTATATTCCTCCTGTATCTTAATATACATTAAAAAAAAAATTAAGTCAAGTTAATTTTTAAAAAAATTAAAATAATAACTGAAAAATCTTTACCAAAATCTTTACACATTACGCAAGGAAATCAATATATAGTGGATTGAATCTGGAATAGTCCACCGAGTTTTTTAAAACATTGTTAGAAATTGGTTTGAATTTCCTAATCAATTTATCCTGTTTTTAGTTTATTTTGATATATATTTAGTAGGAGGTCTAATAAAACGCATAATCTCAAGGTTTACACACTGATATTATGCGTTTTTATGATTTTAAAGATTCTTTAATTAGATTTAGTATCTGTACTTCAAAAAGTATTTTAATCTATCTATGGATAAGCCCTTAGTTTACTCTTTGATTTTTATTGAGTATGAGCGATTCTTTGATGAATTATTTTGAATAAGTATATCACACTTTAAACATCAATAGTTTTTACTTTTGGTTAATGGACTAAAGTAACTAAATCCCCCTGCAAGAAATCTTATAGTACCTGCTAATATTAGAATACTTATGATAGTTAAGTTATGTGAAACAAGTATTCCTCCAAGGTATGCTCCTAAGGGGATAGAAGCAAATGAGATCATTCTAGTAATACTAACAACACGTCCCAACATTTCTTTTTTGACAACTTTTTGTCGTAACGTAAAATATGTAATGGCATTGATATTGCCAAACATATTACTCAAACCTAAGAATACTCCCATATATATATAGTTTGTGTTAATTGATAGCAACATAGTAGATAGACCAGCTAGCATTGTACTGATGGAGAGGATTTTTCCATATCTAAACTTTTTAATTAATTCAGGGGCAAGAATAGCACCTAATATAGCTCCTACACCAGCTATTGAGAGTATTAATCCATAGTGAAAGGAGGTATAGCCTAGAACATCTGTAATATAGTAAACTAAGTTGGCCTGAAATATATGAATGGCAAAGTTTGTTCCAAAAAAAAGAATAGCTCCACTTAGGATGATTTTATCATTTTTTACATAGTGCAAACCAATAGATATTGTTTTAGAAAGACTCTCTTTTTTAGAGATATTTACTAGTGTATTTTCTGGAGTTTTTATGAAGAGAATTAATACGCTGGCAATTAAAAAGGTAAGAGCATTGACCCATAAAACTTTAGCTGGATTAATAAGTAATAGAACAGATCCACTAATCATAGGACCAATAAGATTTAATGTATTGTCAATAAGTTGGATTCCTGAATTGGCTTTTGATAGCTGATTGTCTGTCACAATCTGTGGTAACAAGCTTTGAAATGCTGGGTGGACTAATGGCTCTGTAGAAGAGAGCAGGAAGGTTAAAATATAAATTAAGAGTAAGAGTATATTATCATTTTTAAAAGATATTATTAGCAAACTTAGAATGACTAATGAGATTAAATGACATATTGAGATGATATATACTTTTTTGAATTTATCTGCTAATATACCTCCTACTAGAGAAAATAAAATCCATGGTAAAAATGAAATACCGTATAGAGTAGCCATATGAAATGGAGATCCTGTTTTCTCAAATACTAGCAAAGGTAGAGCTAATTTTCTTAGCCAATCACCAAAGTTGGATACAAGAAATGTTAGCCACAATATTTTGTAATTTCTATTCAATAATATTACCTCCACGACAGGTTATACAATTGGGATCTATATGCCAATGCTCGGCTATTTTTGTAGTCATTGTATTCATATCTATGGATTTTAATTGGCCTACAGTAGTTAATTCACCGATACCAGTGATATATTTTGTAACTTCTGAACAAATGATACCAGTTGCTACAGATACTAGAGGAGCTATGGCAGTATTGTCACCAACTAAGTTTAAACGAGTTCTTTCTTCAAGGATTAGGTGAGAAATAGGGTGTTCTTTTTGGATAGTATTTCTCCAACAATCAATGCATCCAGATATTTTGGGAATAATAGTATATTGCAAGGCTCGTTGTGCTTCTAAACCTGCACAAAATAAAGGAATATTCAGCTTTACTATAGCTTCATTTACCCATCTTGCTAGTTTGACTTTAGGTCTATCCGCAACTAGTATTAAGCAATCAAATCCACGGAATGATTCAACAACATCTTCAGATGAATTGATTTTCTTTTCCTCAACAGTAAATTTTATTTGAGGATTAAATTCATAGATGCGTTGTTTTGCTATACTTGCTTTACTTTTTCCTATATCATCAAAGTTATATAAAATTTGTCTATTTAAATTAGATATATCAACGACATCAAACTCAACAGCTTTTATTTCTCCTATACCTAAGCCAGCTAAGTCATATATAATGTGAGAGCCTAATCCGCCTAATCCAATAATTCCAATTTTTGAATCAATTAATTTTTTTTGAGAAATATATTTATTTTCACTTAAAGTTGCGTAAGATGAAAAAAAGTTGATGTTTCTGTGATAACGTTCTAATTCATACTTGGATAATATTTTAGAACCAGTAAGATTTAAATCCTCGATAAATCGTTCTTTACTGATTTCATCAATAGCTTCCATTACATCAGATGGTGATAGTTCACTGTAGGTTTCTGAAACTTCTCTTATGATTTTTTCGACGGTATTAATTCCATCCATTTTTTTGAGCATGTATTCAATAGCTCCGCTAGGGTCTTCATATTCTGTAATTTCTCCAAACCCACCTATATAGACCGATCCGTCTTTATATACTACTGGGTAAGCCTTTTTTAGTTTTGGACGAGCTTTTAGTAGATCCATTATATCTCCTTATATCAATTAAAAGAAAAGGTAACTAGAGAAAGTCTAGTTACCAGCCTCGGTGAAGAAAGTATTACTATCCTTCTACTGCGATTCCTGCAATACTTGCAGAATGAACACGTTTTTGCTTAAGCATAAAATCTACCTCCTAATATTTAAATTTCAAGTAGCAAAGCTACGAGATAGATAAAATTTTATCATTTTATATATTTTTTGTCAATTCATTTTTCAGACAATTAATTTTTTTGTGAATTTTTAAAAAATTAAAATAATAACTGAAAAATGATGGCAAGAGAAAGTTCATTTTTAATTGCATTCCCAGTTAATTTTTGTTAAGCTAAAAACAAGTACAAATGAAAGGGAGAACACGATGACACGTTATCAAGATGATTTTTATGATGCAATCAATGGAGAATGGCAACAGACAGCTGAAATCCCAGCAGATAAGTCTCAAACGGGAGGTTTTGTTGATTTAGACCAGGAAATTGAAGATCTGATGCTGGCGACAACAGACAAGTGGTTGGCAGGAGAAGAGGTGCCTGAGGATGCTATCTTGGCAAACTTTGTCAAATACCACCGCCTAGTTCGTGATTTTGACAAGAGAGAAGCTGACGGTATCACACCTGTCTTACCACTCCTTAAAGAATTCCAAGCATTAGAGACTTTTGCAGATTTCACGGCTAAACTAGCAGAGTTTGAGCTTGCAGGAAAACCGAACTTCCTTCCTTTTGGTGTATCGCCAGACTTTATGGATGCCAGAATCAACGTTTTATGGGCTAGCGCTCCAAGCACGATCCTGCCAGATACGACCTACTATGCAGAAGACCATCCTCAGCGAGAAGAGCTCTTGACTCTTTGGAAAGAAACTAGCGCAAATCTTCTCAAGGCTTATGATTTCTCTGATGCAGAAATTGAAGACTTGCTAGAGAAAAGACTAGAATTGGACCGTCGCGTTGCAGCAGTGGTGCTTTCTAATGAAGAAAGTTCAGAATATGCTAAACTCTACCATCCATATTCTTATGAAGATTTCAAGAAATTTGCGCCCGCCTTACCCCTGGAAGACTTCTTCCAAGCTGTTCTTGGACAAGTACCAGATAAGGTTATCGTAGACGAGGAACGTTTTTGGCAAGCAGCAGATCAATTCTATAGTGAAGAAGCTTGGCCTCTCCTCAAGGCAACCTTAATTTTAAGTGTTGTGAATCTTTCAACCAGCTATTTAACAGAAGAAATCCGTGTCTTGTCAGGTGCTTACAGCCGTGCGCTTTCAGGAGTTCCAGAAGCCAAAGACAAGATCAAGGCAGCCTACCAGCTAGCACAAGGCCCATTCAAACAAGCCTTGGGTCTCTGGTATGCCCATGAAAAATTCTCCCCAGAAGCTAAGGCGGATGTGGAGAAAAAAGTGGCAACTATGATTGATGTCTATAAGGAACGCTTGGCTAAGAATGACTGGCTGACTCCTGAAACTCGTGACAAGGCCATCGTCAAACTCAATGTCATCAAGCCTTATATCGGTTACCCAGAAGAAATGCCAGCACGCTACAAAGACAAGGTAGTGGATGAGACTGCTAGTCTTTTTGACAATGCTCTAGCCTTTGCGCGTGTGGAAATCAAGCACAGTTGGAGCAAGTGGAACCAACCTGTTGACTACAAGGAATGGGGCATGCCTGCTCATATGGTCAATGCTTATTACAATCCACAGAAGAACTTAATTGTCTTCCCAGCAGCTATTTTACAGGCACCTTTCTATGACTTGCATCAGTCATCTTCTGCTAATTACGGTGGGATTGGTGCAGTTATTGCCCATGAAATTTCTCACGCCTTTGATACCAACGGAGCTTCCTTCGATGAAAATGGTAGCCTCAAGGATTGGTGGACAGAGAGTGACTATGCTGCCTTCAAGGAGAAAACACAAAAAGTCATTGACCAATTTGATGGACAAGATTCTTATGGAGCAACCATCAACGGTAAATTGACTGTATCAGAAAACGTGGCTGACTTGGGAGGAATCGCTGCAGCGCTTGAAGCAGCTAAGAGAGAACCAGACTTCTCAGCAGAAGAATTCTTCTACAACTTCGGTCGCATCTGGCGTATGAAAGGTCGTCCAGAATTTATGAAACTTTTGGCTAGCGTCGATGTGCACGCGCCAGCCAAACTCCGTGTCAATGTACAAGTACCAAACTTCGATGATTTCTTTACAACCTATGATGTCAAAGAAGGAGACGGTATGTGGCGTTCACCAGAAGCGCGCGTGATTATTTGGTAAGGCAAAAAATTTAGTCATCAGAAAAAAGGCATCCAATCAGGTGTGAAAACCTTGATAGGATGCCTTTTATAGTGGAAAGACTGCTGGATAATGTACTTAAAATGCGATAGTCATTGTCACCATCTTACTAGAAAAAGGGATTGAAGGTCTTTTCATGGGCGATGGTCGTAGCTGGACCATGTCCTGGATAGACATCGTAGTTTGGTAGGGTGAAGAGTTGAGTCTGGATACTATGGAGGAGTTGTTCCATGCTACCAGTTGGAAGGTCGGTCCGTCCGATTGTTTCACGGAAAAGAGCATCACCTGTCAAGACTAGGTGAGCATTAGGAAAGACGATAGAAACACCGCCGATGGAGTGACCTGGTGTTGGCAAGACAGTGAAACGAAATTCCTCCAGTTGGTATTCTTCGTGAAAGACAAAGGTGCGTTCAGCCGGTTTTGCGACCACATCTGCCATATCATCGTGGCGGGGAAGTCCAGAGAGATTGTCGACAGGAGTATAGAGCCAGCTGGCTTCGCTCTCTGCGATATAGACAGGAGGATTGCCAAAAGTCTCGCGAACCAAGTCCAGACTCATGATATGGTCATAATGGGCGTGGGTCAGGAGAATAGCGCAGATCGGTTTGTTGAGGTTCTCGATTGTCTGACGAATGGCTTCCCAATGACTACCAGGATCTACTACGATAAGGTGATTTTCGCCTTCCAGGTAATAGGTGTTTTCATAGGCAACAGGATTGACGGTTTTATGGATTTTCATATTAGCTCCAATCTCAAAGAATGTACTAAATAAGTATAGCACAGTTAGGGAGAATAGGTAAGGATTTAGGATGAACTTAAAAACCAGCATGACTAGATGAAGACAGGCTGGTTATCAATTTATCACTATTGGAGAGGTGTCAATTGCCCTTCATAGGTTGCATAAACTCCGTCATTAGCTTGTTTGATAGATGTGATGTTTAGAGTGCCACCGTAGTTGGCTTCTCGTTTGTCACTATATTCACTATAAGTTATTCTATTGGGCAGGTTCTGGTCGTTAGCATAGTATTGAACGACTGTTTTTTTATAGCCTTGCTGGCTGAATAGGAACAGGCAGCAAACTCCTAACACTAGGAGAGAAAAGATAGAAATAGCAGTTTTTTTCATAGGCGTTCTCCTTATAAACTAAAGGATAAAAGAAAGCATCTTGAGGATTTTTAATTCCAAAATCCAGTCAAGGTACCAGTGTATGTGACACGAGTCCCACCGTTTGATCTTCGTACACTGTCTATTTCAAGTGTTCCTTTGAAGGTTGAATGGAAACTATCATTATATTCTGAATAGTAGATAGTTGGTGGGATGTAACCATCATCGTTATAGTATTTTGTTACTGTTTTACTATAACGATGAGAATATATACGCTCATAACGAGGACCTTCAAAGTTATTTGTTGTACTAGTTTCAGCAGCAGTGATTGGAACGGTAATAGATAGAGCAGTAGCTCCTAATAGTGTTAGTACAGTTTTTTTCATAGAATACTCCTTTGTAAAACGACGTCATTCAACTATATTGACTTGAATGAAAAGGTGATAAGGATAGGGAGTTAAATTATATTTAGGTTACAATATGGTTTCCGTTCTTCTATCTCTCCTTCTATCACCTAAATAGAAAATCTAACTGTACAATGTATTATAAAAAAATATTTCAGAATTGTCAAGCAATTCTGAAATATTTTTTTCCTATTCTGTTCCAATCTAGTTTTCATATTCTTAAAAAAGTGATAAAATGGTAGGAAGAATTGGAGAGTAGAGATGCCAAAAGAAGTGAATTTAACAGGCGAAGAAGTTGTCGCTTTAACCAAAGAATATTTAACAGAAGAGGATGTCCATTTTGTCCATAAGGCCTTGGTCTATGCGGTGGATTGCCACAGTGGTCAGTATCGCAAATCAGGCGAGCCTTATATCATTCACCCTATCCAAGTGGCAGGTATTTTAGCCAAACTCAAGCTAGATGCTGTAACGGTAGCTTGTGGTTTCTTGCACGATGTGGTGGAGGATACAGATGCGACCTTGGACGATTTGGAAAGAGAGTTTGGTCCTGATGTGCGGGTAATCGTAGATGGGGTTACCAAGCTTGGTAAGGTCGAGTACAAATCAATCGAGGAGCAATTAGCGGAAAATCATCGTAAGATGCTCATGGCCATGTCTGAGGACATCCGTGTTATCTTGGTCAAACTGTCTGACCGCTTGCACAATATGCGGACGCTAAAACACCTTAGAAAAGACAAGCAAGAGCGTATTTCCAAAGAAACCATGGAAATTTATGCCCCACTTGCCCACCGTTTGGGGATTTCTAGCGTCAAATGGGAATTGGAAGACCTATCTTTCCGTTATTTCAATCCGACAGAGTTTTACAAGATTACCCATATGATGAAGGAAAAGCGCAGAGAGCGTGAAGCCTTGGTGGATGAGGTAGTTACAAAATTAGAGGAATATACGACAGATCGTCACCTAAAAGGGAAGATTTATGGTCGTCCCAAGCATATTTACTCTATTTTCCGCAAAATGCAGGATAAGAGAAAACGGTTTGAGGAAATCTATGACCTGATTGCCATTCGTTGTATTTTGGATACCCAAAGTGATGTGTATGCCATGCTTGGTTACGTGCATGAACTTTGGAAACCCATGCCTGGTCGTTTCAAAGACTATATCGCTAACCGCAAGGCCAATGGTTACCAGTCTATCCATACGACTGTCTATGGGCCAAAAGGACCGATTGAGTTCCAGATTCGAACTAAAGCCATGCACGAGGTGGCTGAGTACGGGGTTGCGGCTCACTGGGCTTATAAGAAAGGTGTTAAGGGACAGGTTAACAGCAAGGAATCGGCTATTGGGATGAACTGGATCAAGGAGATGATGGAGCTTCAAGACCAGGCTGATGATGCCAAGGAATTTGTGGACTCTGTCAAGGAAAACTATTTGGCTGAGGAGATTTACGTCTTTACCCCAGATGGAGCTGTCCGTTCCCTTCCAAAAGATTCAGGACCGATTGACTTTGCCTACGAAATCCATACAAAAGTCGGGGAAAAAGCAACTGGTGCCAAGGTCAATGGCCGTATGGTTCCACTGACAACCAAGCTCAAGACAGGGGATCAGGTTGAAATTGTCACCAACCCTAACTCCTTTGGACCGAGCCGTGATTGGCTCAATATGGTCAAGACCAGCAAGGCTCGTAACAAGATTCGTCAGTTCTTTAAAAATCAAGATAAGGAATTGTCTGTCAACAAGGGTCGTGAAATGCTGATGGCTCAGTTCCAAGAAAATGGCTATGTGGCCAATAAATTCATGGACAAGCGCCACATGGACCAAGTTCTACAAAAGACTAGCTACAAGACAGAAGAATCCCTCTTTGCGGCCATCGGTTTTGGAGAAATCGGTGCTATTACCGTCTTTAACCGTCTGACTGAAAAGGAACGCCGTGAAGAAGAACGTGCCAAGGCTAAGGCGGAAGCAGAAGAACTTGTCAAAGGTGGCGAGATCAAGGTTGAGAACAAAGAAACCCTCAAGGTTAAGCATGAGGGTGGAGTGGTCATTGAAGGTGCCTCAGGTCTCCTGGTGCGGATTGCCAAGTGTTGTAATCCAGTGCCTGGTGACGATATTGTCGGCTATATCACCAAGGGGCGTGGTGTAGCTATTCACCGTGTGGACTGTATGAACCTGCGTGCCCAAGAAAACTACGAGCAACGTCTCCTTGATGTGGAGTGGGAAGACCAGTACTCTAGCTCAAATAAGGAGTATATGGCCCATATCGATATCTACGGTCTCAACCGTACAGGACTGTTGAACGATGTACTGCAAGTTCTTTCAAACACAACTAAGAATATCTCAACAGTCAACGCCCAACCAACCAAGGATATGAAGTTTGCTAATATCCATGTGTCCTTCGGTATTGCCAACCTCTCTACATTGACCACGGTCGTGGACAAGATTAAGAGTGTGCCAGAAGTTTACTCTGTCAAACGAACTAACGGTTAATTGCCCTAGCTCTTACTAGAAAGGCTATTATGAAAATCATTATCCAACGGGTTAAAAAAGCCCAAGTGAGTATCGAAGGTCAGGTTCAGGGCAAAATCAATCAGGGACTCTTATTGCTGGTTGGTGTTGGACCAGAGGACCAAGAGGAAGATTTGGACTATGCTGTGAGAAAGCTTGTCAATATGCGGATTTTTTCAGACGCAGAAGGTAAGATGAACCTGTCTGTCAAAGATATTGAAGGAGAAATCCTTTCTATTTCTCAGTTTACCCTCTTTGCGGATACCAAGAAAGGCAATCGTCCAGCCTTCACAGGAGCAGCCAAGCCTGATATGGCATCAGACTTCTATGACGCTTTCAATCAAAAATTAGCGCAAGAAGTACCCGTTCAGACAGGTATCTTTGGAGCGGATATGCAAGTTGAGCTGGTCAATGACGGACCAGTTACCATTATCCTAGATACTAAAAATAGATAAGAAAGACCAAGCCCAGTCGGCTTGGTTTTTCTCATCTATCATAAAATACTCCAAAATGAAATCGTTTCTTGATAGGCTTTTGGGAAGTCTCTTTTCAGTCTTTGGCTTATGCGATAGGAAGAGATGAGATGTCCTAGGATTAGGAGAGTTCCCTGAAGGAGAAGTGGCACACCACTCAAACATATCAAGGAGAGAATCATCAGGCTATCCCATAGAAGGATTTGTAAGGCAAAATGCCAGAATTTTGGTCTAATCTGGGAATAGAGGTGACTAAAGTGGTCACAAAGCTGGTTTGAAAGATAGGCCAATAGCACAGGGTGAAAGAAAATGAGCCAACCACTATAAATTAAAATCCAATCCCAAGTGAGCCCCTCTTTAAATGTCAAAAATGCCAGCATAATTCCATCGATGGCAAGGAGCTCAATGGTTTTGATGAAGATGATTTTTTTCATGCTAAAACCTCCTTTTTTCATCTGTTAGTGACGTAATATTGAATATAATTATTATACAATATTTAGTTGGAGCGTGAAAGCGTTTACTATCTTTTTTCTTTGAAACAAAGTATAAATTTCTAATTATCTTTTTATATTTTCTTAAATGCTCGTAAAGCCTTATTCTATGTGCTTTCGAGTATTTTTACTGTAGGAAGATACTTCACGTTTCTTTGCATATTTCCTCATGTCTTAGCTGTCAGAAGTGGTAAATAAGTAGTAAATTCATTTGTACTACTAAGCAACAAGACGCTCCTGTTGCTTCTCTTTATTCAAGCGTTTCATTTCTGCCATTGCAGAATCGAATGTTGCATGTGCGTAATAGTTCAGCGTCATGGCTATATTAGCATGTCCCATAATGTACTGTAATGCCTTTGGATTCATTCCTGCATTTGCATAGTTGGTACAGAATGTATGTCGCAAACTATGTGGAGTGATGTGTGGCAATTTATCCTCGTTATACTTATTGTATTTCTTAACAAGACCTTTCATCATGCCGTTGTAATCACTTGCCACTTTTGGATAGTTCTTTCTATTAAGAAAGAGGAAATCACTATATCCATCAATCTCAACACGCTTATCATTCTTTCGATTCGCTAACACTCGCTTAAATGCTTGATAGGCTTCTTCAACCATAGGAACTTGACGTTCGCCACTTTTGGTCTTTGGTGTTTCAATGTAGTACCCAATTTCAGTATCTCTCAATAGCTGATGGTCTATATTGACAAGACGATTCTCAAAATCTAAATCTGGAAGTGTCAAACCACCAAACTCTGAAATACGAAGACCTGTTTTTAAGAGTATCAGAATTTCATCATAATTTTTGCTGTAGGTTTTATCAGCTTTTGCAAAGGCTAACAGTTTTTCTTCCTGTTCTTCTGTTAGTACGGTCTTAGGGACAGTATCATCATCAAGAACTGCTTTCAGTTGAAAGTCAAATGGATTCTTCCGAACACAATCATCTTGTATAGCAATATAGAATGAAGCCTTTAAAGAACGTTTGTAGTTATTGATGGTTTGATAAGCATAACCATTTTCACTCATTCTAATAGCCCATTCTTTAGCGTCTGATGGCTTAATACTGTCAATACTTCTTACACCTAACTTGTCTTTCTTCAAAATATCCATAAGATATTTGCGTCCAGTTTCAGTGTTTTTTCTAACCTTTGGTCTTTGAGCGTTCTGTTTTGCGTAAAGCTGGCAGAGTGTCATTTTCTTTCCTACAACATCAATACCATCATGAATGTCTTTCTGTAACTCTGCGATTTTCTCTCTAAGTGAGATACAATCACGCTTTCCTGCTGGTACTCGGTCTGTAGCCACAAGTTTCCACGAGTAAACAAATTGCGGTTCTCCAAATGAATCTATATATTTGTATAAGTATCTTCCGTCTTTTCGTTGGCTCTCTCCAGTCTTTAAGATTCGACCTTTATTGTCACGTCTTTTTTCTGACATGGCATTTGCTCCTTTCCTTTATGGAAAGAGCCTTGATACGACTTAATACTATTTTATCATATACAAGACCCTTTGGCGACGCTAGATTGCGTCCAATGTATCTATAATTTTTTCAAATTGTTTTCGTTTAATCTGAATACGATTGCCATTCATAATCAGCCAATTTGCATTTTTATTTTCCTCTGCCAAGCGTCGTAGCTTGTTTTCGCCAATACGAAAATATTTTGACGCTTCTTCAATGGTTAGGGTATAACGTTCCCAAATAGGAATGTCAGTCTGCTTCATAAAATCCTCCTTTCCAAATCACTTATTTGGATTTCATAAAAGTTGTTTTACCAGCAATCGAACAGCTTTAGCAAAGCTCACGGGAGTTCCACCCCTGCATGGTTCTCATGTAGCCATACTCATTGCCTGCGACGGTTTTATCACGCTCGGACTATTGACTGTATGGGAGTATCATTATCACGATAAGAATGTCGTTGCAGGCAATCCTGCTAAAGATTGCTTCTCGGATCACTAACATGAATCGCTCGCTATCTTTATAAGATAGGTCATGGCGGTTAGTTCCGTTGGCTCTTTTCTTATCGAAACGTATTCGATTACTTTTATTCAGTTTTCAAAGAACAATGGCTCGTTAGCCTATCAAAACACATTGAAAGCTCAATATGCTTTGGTGGAATAACAAACCTCCCTGTTCGGGAAGCGTGGAATGGTTTAGCACGCTTCCACGAAAGGAGAGAGGATATTACTTAATTTCAAATGACAAAATCTTTGTAATCAGTCTGGTTTCCATTCTTCCACGTAAGACTTCATCAACGACCATACTTTGATTGCCATATTCATCTTTCATAAGTCGTAGGGAACGCTTCGTTATGTACCCTCTGTAATGATGTAGAATCTGGTTAATCGCTTCGGTATCGCCATCTGTTGCCTTTACAATGAGAGGAAAGGGAATCATAGGATATTGTGTTTTCATTCTTCAAATTCCTCCATAAACTTTTTAATTAAGGCTAGTCCACTGGTTCTATGCCGATAGACAGTAGAACGGTTCAATTTCAACAGGTCTGCAATTTCTGAATCGCTCATGTCCATAAAGTAAAACAGCAGTAGAATTTCACGTTTCTTGTCTGGCAACTCACGTAATGCTTCACTCAACAAATCATTTTCAACGCCTACTGATAACCCATTGAGTGTAAAAATCTGAAAGTCAGTTGAATAGTTATCTGTTGTCGCAAACTGGCTAACAAGATAATCGCCAACATCCGAAAAGGACACCTCACGCTTTGCAATCCTTGAAAGATAAAGCATATAATTCTTTCGCTCGTCTTCCATAGCACGTTTACAGATATAGTCAAACTGATTTTCTATTGTGGTCTGAAAAGAAGATGGTTTCATGTTTCTCACCCCCTTTCTGTCTAGGAAAGGAAGTGAGCCTTGCTCGTTTATCTCCTTTCACTCTTAGTCCCAATGTGAAAGGGGGATTTGTTGCATTACTGATAAATAAACTTTGTAAAAAAGTTCTGAATAGCCAAAAAAGCATATAAACAGATTTATTTCTCTGTTTACATGCTTCTGTTATTCTATCTATATGATTTATAAAACCACATTGGTGGACGTACTTATCTATTGCAGATAGACGACTTTTTTTGACAAGAACCCAATGTAAGGAAATTTATTGTATATGATGTACTTCATGGCGACGTTGACCTCCAACAAACCGCCATTTGGAAGTAATATACAATATTTTAACAGCGTAAATAGCACTACCATATAACGGTTTTTTTTATTGGCGTTTAGTAGTGCTTTTTATTAAATATAAACCTATAAACCATATAACACGTTTTTCTATACCTGTTTTTAATTCAGTAGGAACAATAAAATGTATAGAGGTGGTCTACTATGCGTAAAAAAGAAGATAAATATGATTTTAGAGCCTTTGGTTTAGCCATTAAAGAAGCTCGATTGAAACGAGGTTTAACTCGTGAACAAGTGGGAGCATTGATTGAAATTGACCCACGGTACTTAACTAATATTGAAAATAAAGGGCAACACCCCAGCATACAAGTTCTTTATGACCTTGTATCGTTACTTCATGTTTCCGTTGATGAATTTTTCTTACCTGGGGTCCCGAGCGCTTAGTGGGAATTTGTATCGATAAGGGGTACAAATTCCCACTAAACCAATGTTTCAAGGCCTATTTATTTTTTATATTCAATTCTCTTAAGTGTTTAGGAATAGATAACAAGTCAAATTTATACTCTCCAAGAAAAGTGATATGCTCCCAATTAATAGGAGATACATGCTTCATATACTTAGTTACTTCGGGATCTATTTTGACGAGATAATTATAAGCTGCTTGTAAGTAGACGGCGTTCCATATACTTATTGCATTTATTAACACATTAAGCGCACTAGCACTTTGAAGTTGTCGGCGAATATCGCGCTCCATAAATTTTCCGCGTCGCCCAAAAAATAGTTCTCTAGCTAAAGCATTAATCGCTTCTGTCTTATTTAGTCCATGAGTGATCCTTCGCCGTAGCTCACTATCTGTAATATAATCTATCATAAAAATGCTCTTTTCAATGCGACCTAGTTCTCTCAGTGCAAGAGCTACTCTATTCTTACGTGCGTATGAGCCTAGCTTTCCTAATAGTAAAGAACTAGATACTTTTCCTGTTTGAATCGAATAGGCGATTCGTTTAATTTCATCATAGTTTTCTTCAATAATTTTTACATTGATTTTTCCGCTTATATCTTCTGATAAGTTAGGGTAGTAGGAAGGTGATTTGATAGAAAATAATTGTGATTTTTTTATATTTCTGATGCGAGGTTCAAAATCAAAGCCTAGTAATGCGGTCATTCCAAACACCTGATCAGAATACCCATTTGTATCAGTAAAATGTTCCTCAATATCTAGATCTGTTTCATGATAAAGTAGGCCATCAAGGGTATGAGTAGCTTCCCTTGTATTAGTTGAAGCAACCTCGATATGATGAGTCGTATGCCTATCATTTATTGATCGAATCATTGTAGCTCCTTTTTCCATACTTTTGTAATGTGGATTAACATCGGATTTTAGAGCTGAGACGCCCACTGGGACGCGCATTCCGTCTGAAGCAGTGGTTTTTCCTTCACCCCAAAAGTCTGCAACAGGAAGCTTTAACTGATAATTAACCAAAACAGATTGAGCACGAGTCAGAGCTTCTTTATAAAAGCGCCATTGTTTGGCATTGGCTAACTGAGAATAAGAAATTCCAGGAGTTGATTGGGCCATTTTTTCAAGACCAATATTCATCCCTAAACCCAGCAAAGCAGCAAAAATAATTTTTCTTTCTTGTTCACTCGGCGGTTTCCCTGTAGAATCATGACTAAATTCTTGTGAAAAGTTGGTCCAACTGTCCACCTCAATTAAAAGATCACTAAGCCTTATCTTAGGAATTATTGAATAAAGTTTTTTTCTATATATTTCTGCTTCGCTAGGTGTAACTTTTTCCAACTTTTTAAGGTTTGCTCTTGAAATTCTCTTATCAACTGTCGAATAAAATTGAAGCTGTAAATCTAAAATTATTTCCCGATCCTTTAAATAGTCCTCAAACGTGTCTGGAATAGTTTCTGAATCAATACAAGCAGATAAATCAACTAAGTAATCATCAATATTTCGATGGATCATACTTCCTTCAACTGAAATATCTCCTGATCGAATATTGTTCTTTAGCTCGGTGAAAGCTACTAACTCATAGTAAGACCGATCTATTTTCCCCTCTTCTGGCCGAACAAGGCTTTTCCATTTTTTACTCACAAAATCAGTAGAAGTATCTGCCGGTATTTTTCTTTTACCACTATTGTGTAAATCAGTTAGTTGAGTTAGGGCCATGAGGACTGGATTTGCTGCCGGAGTTGCTTTGAACGAAAGGGTCCTCAATAACATTGGCGTGTATCTTCGGAGGTAATTAGCTTTATTTCGAACCATTTCTAAATAGCCATGATTTTTATTACCTGTAATTTTTTTAGCTTCTTCTCCATCTTGTACTAAATCTTCCCAAGGCATGATTCGTTCAATTTCGTCAAAAGGATTACTATCATTATCTTTTGCAAAGTGAAGAGCATCAATTAAAGAAGCATAATGTTCCAATTTTTTAGTAGCCAATTTTCCTTTTTCTTTTAACTGTTCTTGTGAATCACGTGTCCCTTTGCGTTTAATACTTGCTAAAATGCGGTCATTAATCTCAATCAGTTGATCGATCAGATATTGATGATGATTGACTAAAAAAGCAATAAGTAAAGAGTATCTTTTTTCAAGCTCAAAACGGGAGAAGTCATATGCATCATAATTTTCCCCTAGTCTAGCTAGCTGAAGAAACCTGTTCCGATTAATATGGGAGACATTAATTGTCCCGAGTCCCATGGAAGCAATCACTTCCACTTTTTTACAAATACTCATAAAGCTTTCTGGATTTGCCTTACCTGGAATGTCTTTTAGCCAAGCGAGTTTAGTTATTTTCGTCTCTTCATAAATTTGAAACAAACTCTCTAGTTTTTCAATTTGTATATCTGTTAATGAACAGAGTAATATTGAAAATAAGTTGTTTTCTGCTTTATCTCGACAGCGGCTTATAATGTCTTCAAGTGTAGCTATAGATGGAAAAATAATTCTTTTTCGAGTTAAGAAATCAATTGTTTTTTTCATTAGATAGATAGAGTCATCATTTTCTAAAGCTAGTTCAATTAAATATTCTATTAACTGTTTTTGTGTATTAGCACTACCGAATCGATGATAGTTGAATACTTCTAAGATCTCGTTGAAGTGATTTGCACGTGTATTTCTATGTTCATATGAATTTAAATCAATTGCATCAAGATGGAGCTGTCGACTCACATAAGAAGTTAGTCTGGTTGATTTAATCGGCCAATTACTTAAAGAACACCCAGGATACCGGGCCAAACAAAGTTGTATCGCAAATCCTAGTTTATTGACCTTTCCACGGTGTTGATTAATAACCTCCAGATCATAATCAGAAAAACTAAAATACGCTTTAAAATCCTCTTCTGATAAGTGGTCTACAGAAAGAAGTTGTTCACGCTGTGAAGTAGTTAAAATTCTTTTCATAGCCATATCTTAAGCATTCCTTTTATTGAGGTAACGGTAAAAGGTTGTTTTGCTTAATTTAGAGGCATCAAGAATTTGACGAATAGAATACTCTTTGCTGTCATACATTTTTAAAGCTAAATCAATTGATAGCTTACCTTTACTTGGACGGCCCCCTTTTTTTCCTCGGACTCTGGCTGCCTTAAGACCAGAGTTAGTTCGTTCAATAATAATATCCCGTTCCAGTTCTGCTAAACTAGCCATAACTCGGAAAAAGAATCTTCCCATAGACGTTGAAGTATCTACGTTATCTTGAATAGATATAAAATTGACACTAAGTTCTTCAAATAATTCAGAAAGTTCAATCAAATGTTTAGTTGATCGTGAAATTCGATCTAACTTGTAAATGACAACAGAATCTCCTTCACGTAGTAGGTTGATCATTTCTTCTAATTGCGGTCGGTCTTTTTTCGCACCAGTTACTTTTTCTTGAAATAATTTATCAATTCCATAATGAGTAAGTGCATCAATTTGTAAACTAAGATTTTGATCATCCGTACTCACTCGAGCATAGCCAAAAATCATAAAAAAACCTCCTTAATTTTATAATTTAAATGTACCATAACTCATTAAGTATAACTATATAGGAACTATGAAAAAGGAACGGATTTTGGTACTTGATTTACTTAAAAAACATTTAGAAAAAGCAGGAAAATGAAAAGGTACCATAAACGGTCGTTTATGGTACCATTCAAATTTATCCTTATTGTACAAAATAACAGCGAAATTTTTAAATCTATTCCTTATCGATACAAATTCCCCGTAGGCGCTAGGGACCTCTTTAGCTCCTTGGAAGCTGTCAGTAGTATACCTAATAATTTATCTACATTCCCTTTAGTAACGTGTAACTTTCCAAATTTACAAAAGCGACTCATAGAATTATTTCCTCCCGTTAAATAATAGATAACTATTAAAAATAGACAATACTTGCTCATAAGTAACGGTACTTAAATTGTTTACTTTGGCGTGTTTCATTGCTTGATGAAACTGATTTTTAGTAAACAGTTGACGATATTCTCGATTGACCCATTTTGAAACAAAGTACGTATATAGCTTCCAATATTTATCTGGAACATCTGTGGTATGGCGGGTAAGTTTTATTAAGACACTGTTTACTTTTGGTTTAGGATGAAAGCATTCCGCTGGCAGCTTAAGCAATTGCTGAATCGAGACTTGAGTGTGCAAGAGCAACCCTAGTGTTCGGTGAATATCCAAGGTACGCTTGTAGAATCCTTCTTCAACAATCAGATAGATGTCAGACGCATGGCTTTCAAAAACCACTTTTTTAATAATTTGTGTGCTTAAATGGTAAGGAATATTCCCAACAATTTTATACCTCTGTTTGTTAGGGAATTGAAACTGTAGAATATCTTGGTGAATTAAAGTGACACGAATGTTCAGTTTTAATTTTTCTGACGATAAGTTGAATAGATGACTGTCTAATTCAATAGACGTTACCTGTTTACTTATTTTAGCCAGTTTCGTCGTTAAATGCCCTTTACCTGTTCCAATTTCGTAAACGGTATCGGTTTCTTTTAAATTCAATTGTTTTATTATTTGGTTGAGTACTTTTTCACTCGTTAAAAAGTTTTGAGAATATTTTATATTTTTGTTCATGTAATCACTCCTGAAGTGATTACATCTGTAAATAAATACAGAAGTTAAACGATTTGTTTGTAATTTTAGTTATCTGTTTAAAAAGTCATAAGATTAGTCACTGGTAGGAATTAATCTAACGTATTTATTTATCTGTGTAATCACTGTTTTTAGTCTGTTTCAAAACAGTAGATGTTTTATCTACATTACGCATTTGGAATACCAACATGACGAATCCCTCCTTCTTAATTACAAATTTTTAGCATCTAATTTAACTTCAATTCCTATTATACACAAAATTTTAAGATAATGCACTATCAACACACTCTTAAGTTTGCTTCTAAGTCTTATTTCCATAACTTTAGGGTTAACCATACGCAAGACCAATCACTCTCGGACAATACTCATGATTTTAATGATAAAATCCATGTTAAACCCATAGATAAGAAATACACCTGCAATAACCGTTACCTGTTTGTGCTAATTTAAAAATGCACCACTTTTTTATAATTAAAACGGTTGAAAACTGTACCACTAATAACTCACAATAGAGAGATGTCACCGTCAAGTTAAATGTACAAAATAACAGCGAAATTTTTAAATCTATTTCTTATCGATACAAATTCCTCGTAGGCGCTCGGGACCCCTACCTGCTAATAACTTGGTAAAAAGCACCCGACGATTACAGATAGAGAAATACATGGATAGCTTTACAGACAAAGAACTATCCTTAATGGAATCTTTAGCCAGCGGTATCAACGAAGCAAGAAACATCGAAGACTAATTAAAAGAATCCATACATAACGGAAAGAGCCGATAAAATGAGATTGTATTAATCTCATTTTATCGGCTCTGCGTCTTTGCGTCTGGCTCTGTAATCACAGTTACTTTGAACTGCTTTATTTCAATTAAATTTTCTTGTCTGCATTTCGGACAATAGAGGGGGAATTTTTTTAATTCAGTATCTTCCCTTATCTTTAATCGTGTTTTATTTCCACATACAGGACACAATATCCACTTGTAGTTTATAATAACTATCTCCTCCTTTACACTTTAATTCAAATCTTTATTAAAAAATATTTCATCTTATTTAACAAGAAACCATATTTATATAACAACATAAAATACACTAAGTTATTTTATTGAACATATATCGTACTTTATCTATCCGACTATTTGGACGACGGGGCTGGCAAACAGGTTCACCGGTAGTAACATGGTACCCTTTTAACTCTGTTAAACAAACACTACGTCCATTTGTAAAGAAAGTTAAATCACTACGATATTCTTGAATACACCGAGCAGGGATTTCTCCACTAAGAATGACCTCATTATTTTTCAATTGAGTGTCTACGATGTTCGCACAATATTTAGGAGCATCGTTGTATGCTCGTGAAAGATATTCCTGTGGCGCATAAATTTTAAAACTAAGATATGGCTCTAACAATTCTGTTCCAGCTTTTTTTAAGACTTGTTCCAATACAATAGGAGCAAGCATCCGAAAATCTGCTGGGGTACTAACAGGGCTATAGTATAAGCCATACTTAAAACAGATTTTACAGTCCGTCACATTCCAACCATACAATCCTTGTTCACAACCATAGCGTATCCCCTCCATAACTGCATTTTGAAACGATTGATTTAAGTATCCAAGAGAAACCGAGCTCTCATACTGTACTCCGCTCCCTAATGGAAGCTGTGCTACAGATAGACCAATGGAAGCCCAGAAAGGATTCGGTGGAACTTCGATGTGAATGGTATACTCTGCTTTTTTTAACGGTCTTTCCATATAAATGACTGTAGGCTCTTTTATTTCTATCTCCACATGATACTTTTCTTGCAGCAGAGCACAAGTCACTTCCATTTGTACTTTCCCTAAGAAAGAAAGTATGATTTCATGTGTCGCAGAATCCACATAATATCGCAGAAGCGGGTCACTGTCGGAGATTTCTAAAAGTGCATCAAGTAACATTTCCCTTTGTTGAGGTTTGCTCGGTTCAACAGTCGTTTGCAGCAGAGGGAGGGGATTTTCAATTCTCTCTCTCTGTGGCAATAGCTTTGTATCTCCAAGAACACTATTTAACTTCAAAAACTCATTCTGCAAAATAACAATTTCCCCGGAATAAGCCTTATCGATTTTACATAATTCACCATTTATTGAAGTATACATTTCTGTAATTTTTATTTTTTCCTTTTCCGATATTCTAACCGAATCTCGCAAATGCAGTACGCCACTATAAAGACGTATATATGCAAGACGCTGTCTTTTTTCCGAATACTCAATTTTGAAAACTTTTCCGCAAAGTTCAGACTGACCTCGATGTGTTGATGAATAAAATTTATTAGTAATAACTTCTATAAGGTTATCAATCCCTATATTACTTTTTGCACTTCCATGATAAAGAGGGAACAGAGAACAATTCTGAAATCTTATGCTTTCCTCTTGTTCGAGTTCCAATGCTTCTAATGATTTACCGGACATATATTTCTCTAAAAGGTCATCGTTTCCCTCTATTACCGTATCCCATTGTTCAGATTCGGTAAAGTTCGTCACACACATATTAGGATACAGTTCTACCTTCTGTTTGATTACAATTTCGGCAGAAAGTTTCTCTTTAATATCCTGATAAACCGTTGATAAATCAATTCCATTTTGGTCAATCTTATTGATAAAAAAGATTGTGGGAATCCCCATTTTCCTAAGTGCATGAAATAATATACGAGTTTGTGCTTGTACGCCATCTTTTGCAGAAATCAGTAGAATTGCCCCATCTAAAACTGATAATGAACGATATACTTCTGCTAAGAAATCCATATGTCCTGGCGTGTCTATGATGTTCACCTTCGTATTTTCCCACTGAAAAGAGGTTATTCCTGTCTGAATTGTAATTCCTCTCTGACGTTCTAAAAGCGTATTATCCGTCCTCGTTGTACCTTTGTCCACGCTTCCTAATTCTGTAATCGCTCCACTGTTATATAATAAGCTTTCTGTTAAGGTAGTTTTTCCCGCATCAACATGAGCTAAAACTCCAATATTAATAATTTTCATGTGATTTTCCTCCATTCAAAAGCCCAAAAGGGCATAAAAATCCCAGTGATAAATACTCTTATCACTGGGATTTTTATGCATAACCATAGGCATACAAAGCATACAGATATTCTCCGGATACTTTAGAATCACATGATAAAGGTATTCTTAAACTGGGTACAAAAAACTAAGCCCTCCTAAAAAAGGACATCCAATTATTTGTTCCCACTATCAAATTGACAGTTTATTTAAGAATACCTTGCCGCATATTTATTAACTCCTTTTAAATAGATACTTAAATTATAGCACGTAAGAGCATATTTGTAAAGGAATCTCCAATTTTTTATCAAAGAGAGTACGTGATTACAAAATAGCTGTAATAATGTACCAATATTTGTTATTCTATAATCTTCCAATTACTCCCGTTCTTTTCAAGTACCAAATCAAATTGAGATACCTGCGTTGCTTTGGTCTGCTGGTCGATATACTCCACTGTCAGCGATACCGTGACTTGATTATCCTTACGATTGTGAATAGGATTTACCAGTTCTTGAAAGATGTACTCTTTTCCGATTGGTTTTAATATCCCGTCATTCACATAGTAGGAAAGTTCACTGGCTGTCGCTGTAGGATAGAGCTTGAAGAACGTCGTTAAAAACTCATTGATTTCATTGGTTGTAATGGAATCAACCGTCCCCTCACTTTCAATGGCTTTTGGTTTATAACTTGATTTCTTAGGTATGTTGGTAATGGTCGGATTCTTAACCAGTACCATATTTCCAGAACCATCTACATAGACACTCACTATATAAGCAGAGTGGACGGTCTTTGTATTTTCTCCCTCTGTAATGAGCTGGTCTACACTGTAGGTTACATTAAACTCATTGTCGCCAGTTGGCTCTACCGTCCATATCTGAAATCCTCTTACAGAAGACGATACAGGAATATCTTTGCGTACTGTATCAACATTGAGAGCTTGAAGTTCATCTGTCAGATAGCCTTTTAGACTTTCCATTCGATTATCAATGGACTTATCGGATTGCTCCCATGAATAGTAGACTTTCGCAAAGTTCTCTACAAAATTTTCTACATGATGAGTATCAACGTATTCCTTTTCTATGATAGTTGTTTCGTGAATAGTATGAGTATCTATAGCTGTAAAGTGCTTGAATATCGCAAAGCTGAAACTAAGCCCTAAAAGTACCCACAAGGCAATCACAACCTTTTTATGAGGATTGACCTTATAGACACGAGGTTTCTTTTCCTTTGGTATCTGTTTTTCTTTATTCTGATTTTTTCTAAATTTCATCATTAAATCTTCCTTTCTCATTGTTTGATTCGTCCTGCTCCCACTAAATGCTGTTGCCAGTAGGGGCTTGTTAAGTCGGCATAACCGATTGGGTCGCCTGCATGAAACATACGGTTATTGCCAAGGTATATCCCAACATGAGTAATATAAGAGCCAGCGTTATAGGTAGAATGAAAGAAAACCAAATCGCCAGCTTGTGCTTCCGATAGTGGGATATGCTGGGTCACATCATATTGCTGTTGTGCGGTTCGTGGTAAGTTAATTCCAGCTTTTCCATACGTCCATTGTGTCAGTCCGCTACAATCAAAAGAAGTAGTCGGGGAAGCTCCACCGTAAACGTATCGCCAGCCCTCATATTTCAGTGCTTCGTCCATGATGGCTTGTACCGTATCATCATCAAACTCTGTTGTGACAAGATACTGCGTTACCAGTTGCACATAAAACATATTGCCATAGTTGTATCGCCAGCCCCCATTGATAGGTATGGCTATGGGATTGGGGTAAGACACTTTTTCGCCACCTGAATACTCTTTTGAGAAACTTTGAGCCAGTTCAAAGGTATATTTATTTCCACGATTAGCCACATACCCTAAGAAACCACCACCATAATTGTAGGACTGGATAACCGATTCTAAATCTACACTGAGCCTTTCGCTACTGGCTAATAATTCACTGAAATACTTCACACCTTGCTTAATGGATTCTTCTGTACTCAATGAATTAGGTGGAAGACCGAGGGATTCCGAGGACTGCATAACATCTTCCGCAGTACCGCCCGATTCCACCTGTATAATCGCAAGAAGTATGTTGACATATTCTTCAACGCCATATTCTTTGGCATATTTTTCTACCATAGGCTTATGAGCCAGCACTTCTGCGGAAACATTCACACCTCCATAATGAATATTGGAAATTCCGCTGTCCTGTTCATCTGAAAATAAAATGGCAACAAACAGAAGCAGTGAGAAGACCATCAAGAATAATCCAGAACCACCAATCACTAAAGTTTTCAACTTCATGGTTTCTTACCGACTTTCTTAATGGTGGCGGTTTTGATTGGTGGTCTACTTCTTGTATTTTGTAGTGGTACTCTTTGAACAGTAGACGGACGTTCTTTTGTGATTGGACGTTGTGAAGTTCTATCTGCTGTAGTGGTTGAAGTTGCTGGCTTTTGAACGGTTTTTTCTTGAACGGTATTGCCTTGGCGTTCCACTTTTGGACTTGAAAAATCGGACTTAACTGCTGGACGCTCTTGTTTGGCTTGTTGAGATTCCTTATATGAAGTCTGAATATTAGACTGTTTTGAGGTCTGTTCATCATGATATTGTTCTTGTCTTGTAGTCGGTCTTTCATGAACAGAAGAAGCAGGCTGTTTTTTCTGTTTGACCTGTTCCATTTCAGAGCGACGCTTCGCAATGGTTTTTCGCCTTTGTTCCTGCTGTTCCTTGCGTCCACTGGCTCTGTCCGCTTTGGTTTGAGAAATACTACTGGTTAAATCACGGACATTCTCTTTTACTTTGGATTTTCCTTGATATACTGCATATCTTGCATTGGTCGGCAAATCTTTAACCTGTTCTTTCAAACCACTAGCAGTGTCTACCATTCTGTCTTTGGTATCAGCTACTGTACCGATGGTTTGACCGATACGTTTTCCAAGTGTTGATTTTTCCTTTCCGTCTGGTCGGGAGTGATCTGCTTGTGTCCTTGCAGAACTCCCCGAACCCGACTGTCCTTTTTTACCTGTAACAATGGCAGACCCAGCCCCTAGAGTAGTCATGGAACGTCCAAGTTTCCGCTGTAGACGGTGCATGTGAGCGTGCATAAGCATACGAGGTTTTCTCATCACACGACTTCCCACACTTTGAGAATCGTTACTCTGTAGAAAAAACATACTCATTAAATCGCCCAGCTTGAAGTAGATTCCTGCAAAGGTCACAATCTGTAGAAAAGCAATCAAAAAGAACGGATAACCAGCCGATAAGGTATAGAGCATGGTTGAAATACTAAATGCTGTCGTAATAATCAATGTGATTCCAGCTCGTGTCAAAATGGTATTAAAGAGCTTTGTTATGGCTCGTTTTGACATACCATCAAATGATGGAATCATGCTTAAAATAAAGCTCACAGGCAGAAACATAGCATAGATGATAAAAAGTACCTGCGAGAAAATCATGATTCCTGTTAATAGGAATACAAATATGGAAATCCCAATATTGAAGACAAATAGGAAGAAGACTGTACCTAAACGGTTAATGGTCTTTGTAATGGTTAGATTGGTATTGCTTCTGTCTTCAATTTCTTCCGCAACAATTTTTTCTCTGTCTTCGCCATTGTTGGAATCTGGGCTGGTGGAGAGCAGGCTTTCCACACGGTCAATACCGATACTTTCAATGTCTGAACTGTTGTATTGAAGCAGTAGCCACGGTTGCTGAACCTGTATGGAAAACAGGCTATCTCTGATTAAGTCCACGCTGTCCTTGCCTTGACTATCGGAATGGGGCATGACAATCTTCGTGCCAAGTGATAAACTGGCATTACTGATGTCTGATGAAAAGTCATTGATTTTTTTAATGTAGTCGGGAGCGTAGGCAATAAAGGAAGCCGATAGGATAAACACCAGCACAAAATTCATAATGGCATGAATTGCCTTTGTGGTTTCTCTCTTTATCAGTCCCGTATAGGCAACATAAACCCCAAGAACCAAAATCAAGAGTAAGAGGAATCCAACATAGAAACCCTCTGTTGAAAATCCGTTTGCACTCACACCAGCTAAGGTCTGCATATTCTTACCAATGGAATCTGCTGTAGCGGAAATGAAGTCTAAGGAATAGGCTTCCTGTACTAAGTAACCTGTCGCATTGGAAACATACAAACTGATTGTCCAAATAAAATTGGTAATGGCATATAGTCCATACATGACCTGTTTTCCAATCCCGTCCGACCAGTTCCACGGAAGCCAGCCCCAGCTATTATCCACATAAAAATCCAGTTGATAGTTTTCAAGTGGGTATCGGCTGTATTCATTTGCCACATTGACCGTATCATCTACCAAGCCCGCAGCTTGAACCACCGTTCCCAGCATGGCTAAAAGAAAAATGGCAATCACAAGTGTGAAAGCCACTGTCATTGCCACTTTACCTAGACGTTTCAGCGTCCAGTTTGATTTTATTCTGTTTACTATTGATGGTTTCACATTTACACCTCTTTTCGCACAGGTGGTCTGGTATCAAAGGCATGGAGCAGTTCTTCAAATACAGGGTGGAACTGTATCACACCGACACGACCATATAAATCACTGATAAGGCATTGCCCGTTTTCCAAATCACGCAATCGCTTCTGATTGTTTTCGTCCTCTGGGTCTACACCAAAAAAGGCTAAGGTCTTTTTAATCTCGTTAAGGTCAGTGGAACGAAATGCAAATTTTAAGCCGAGGTTATTTTTCAGTTTTTCATCTAAGAGGTCGTCTGTATTTTGGGTCACGAAATATACCCCAGCGTTCATAGCACGACCAGCCCGAACCAGCTTCATAGATAGTGTTTTTCCTTGTGCTACCTGTAAAAAGCTCCATGCTTCGTCTAAATCTACAATCTTGAAAATGCTTCGGTCTGTATGGATAAAGTCTAAAGCAAAGGTACTAATGACAATCAGCATAGCAACGGATAAAAGCTCCATAGTGGTATATTCCTCAAAGGAAGTTTCCTTGTCGGGAAGTACCAAGTCCGCAACCTGTATAATGTTCAGTTGTTTTTCTAAGCTGATAGACTGCTCCACATAACCATTACTGAATAATAAATGTGCAAAGTCATAGTCTGTAAAACTTTCGATATGGTCGGCTATACTGGTACTTAGTGGCGTATTCTCAACCCGTAATTCCTCAATCACTTTCATCAACCCTCGTACTTCACTATTGGTTACTGCACGAATGGCTTTTCTAAGGATTGGGAAGCGTTCCCCATCACGAGAGGAAATCCCCGTAAGGAATGTCAGAATATCAATAGCCAGTGATTCAGAATCTTTGGGATTTTTCATAATCACATAAGGGTCAAGTAAGCCTTTGTTTTTCTCATCAGAAGTCAGAGTGACGATATTGATTTCATGGGAAATCTCTGGCAAGGTTTCTTTCCATCTGCCACGTTCTGCTTTTGGGTCTACAATCACTGCTTGTGCCCCATAAAGCACCGCATAATAGACGATAAGGTTATTCGCAAAGGATTTACCACCACCCAGCGAACCAACAAAAGCCGACGCTAACGCATTGGTTACTGAACCCTTAACCCCTTGACTGGCAAGAGCAGGTTTCAGATAGACATTGCGTCCAGTATCTAAGCTGTAGCCAACATAAATCCCCTCATTTTCCCCCAGCATTTGAGTAGCACCAAAACCTAAACCAGCGAGGAAATCAGAGGTCACGTATTGAATATAATCATTCATATAACGCTTGCTGGCAGGTAAAAATTCTTCATGTAAGCCGAGCATATCCCCAAATGGTCGTACCAGTTTTACGCTTAAATCGTCATAAAAATCTTTCACTTCATTACAACGACGTTTGAGTTCGTCAAGATCATTTGCTGATACCCTTACCACATAAGACAGCTTGTACATAGATTCCTTGCTTTGGTCTAAATTGGTTTCCAGCTCATTCACACTTTCCAGAGCTTCCGCCACATTGGAGCTGGTTTCATTATCACTTTGCCAAGCGTGGTTATCCAAGTCTTTCAGTTCTTTCTTTTTATTGCGGACAGTAGATAGGGCTTTACGATTCGCTACAATTTCCACATTCATTGACGTATCAATCGGGAATGTAAATTGCTGTTGCTGGTAGTAGAAGATTTCAGAGGACGGGAAGTCCAGTTCTCCGACAATGCTGTTAATGGTAAAGTAAGCTACATAGACGGTTTCATCTTCCTGCTGGATTTTCAAATATCGCTGTTTTTCTTCCACCAAACAGCGAGTAGGCTTAATCAAGTCATAGTATTTAATCAGCGTTTCATTATCCAGCTTTTTCTTTGATAGATGGTACTCATACTCTTCATAGGCAGTGCCTGTCTGTCCGTAAAGGTGTTCAATCAGATAGCCGAAGTCGTCCTTATCTAACCTGCGGATTTTGAAACGACGAGAGATTTTATTTTCTAAGAGCTTTTCCATCTTCTGAAAACGCAGGATTTCATCATTACTCATACTAACAAAATCGCCCATCAGCTTATGGTTCACATCATAGACAAAATCAGACAAAGCATTTTTTGCTTCAACGGTAAGACTTTTCATAGAAAACTCCTGATCGTTGAGAAGCAACTTAAAGCCGATAAAGAAACGGTAGTTCACTTGATTTTCGCCAATCATGGATATTAAAGCGTCTGTCTGTTGGTCGATTTTGTCATAGGCAACCGCTTTGAGCTTGCCAGTGACTTCATTTTTGGAACGCTCTTGTGCAGAACGTATGCTGGATTCTGTACTGATTTGTAAAGCATGAATTTTGCCATCACGATTTTGTGCGATAAGCTGTCTGAAAGAATCATGCACTTGTATTTTCTGTTCTGGACTTAGAAATGAGTAATTGTAAGGAACAAGCTCATAGTAAGCATAACATTCCCCGTCTTTATTCCAGACGAGATTGTTTTCAATGTATTTAATTGGATATGCCATAAAATTCACTCCTAACTGCTGTAATGGCTTCTTGTGGCTGGTTTCTGCCAAGCGTTACTTTTTTTCCTGCATAGGTCAGCTTTGGTCGCAGTGCATAAGCAATGACAGACTTCAAAAATCCATAAGGCTTTTTACCATCAAAAGTTTTTGTAGACATAAACCATGTGAAAGCCACAGGAATCCCAAAGTATTTGAGAAATGCTCCCTCTATCATGGAAAGAGGGGGCAAGTTGCCAAGTATCATCACTGCAAAGAGTGACACGACAAACCATGTCATTTGCGTAAAGGTTATGGGAAACGGAAGTCTAAAATCATTGATAGAATACAGTACCTTTTCCACAGACCAGATACTGGTATAGCTTCGTATTTTCTTCATGTAATCAATCCTTTCATAAAAAATAGGGGTAGCTGATTGAGCCACCCCGTAAAATAGAAAATCTGCCAGTAGTAATGTACCGACAGATTTAATAGACGATTTCAAAAATCCCATGATTGGTTGAGATAAACGTTCCTGAAAGGTCTAAATCCCGACCATAGGCTTGATAATCAATATAGTTTTGAAGACTAGCTGGTACTTCGCCTAAAGCACCCGTTTCTTCAATGTAGTAGCGTGCCACGTCATACATATCATCACAATCGGAATGAATGATAATATCCTCTTGATGTTCGCTTAGTTCTTCAATGCTTGAAAAATGAGTGAGCAGAGCAGATAGCTCCGATTGTAATTCTTCGGGTAATTCCGATACCATTTCCCATAGTCGATTGAGTTCGCCAATGGAAGTGTATTCGTCAACCGTAAAGGGTAACTCGTAGTCATGAATGGCGTATTCCTCATATTCATCATTCAAGCCGATTTTCTCTTTGACTTCCTCAAAGTCAATGGGAAAGGTAAACCACGCACCGACCAATTCGCCCTCATTGTATTTGCCTAAATTCGCAATATAGACTTGCATATCGTCCATATATTCACGTCCTTTCTTTGTAGAGATTCAAAAATCCCTACCGCACTTCGTTTGGTGTACCATTCCTTTGCGGAACATAAGAAAACCACTTATATTCCACAAAAGAACGGTTTTATTTAAGCACCAATAATGCGATTGAATAGCTCTAGTAAAATGTCTTTTACTCCAGCAGCGTTGAAGACTAAGCCAACCGCAATAATCGCAATAATTAAAAAGCCAATCAGTTTGCTAAACTCACGCTTGAAGCCAAGATACAAGCCAATCACAACGATTGCTAAAAGCACCAGTGATTGAGCGTTTGATAGAAACCAGTTATAAAGGTTTTGTCCAAAATTCATAAAAATGTTCTCCTCTCTATATTCAATGAATTTGTATTTGAGTTATTTTTTTGTTGTTATCACGTCCTGTTCTTTTACTGACTGTTGCTTCAAAATCTGCTTGTGTCGGTCTGTCAGTTTCGCATGGTCGAGAATGTCTTTTACAACCTGCGTCTGGTTGATTTCATCAAGTTTAATCGCAACCTTTAAGGTCGGGGCAACTTGATGAGATAGCCAGTTCAGCGTCCTTTGGAAGGAGTAAGGCTCTGGTTTTGTGGTTAGTTTTAATCGTTCACGATTGTTCCCAATAAACCAAGCCCATTCTTCATTCAGTTTCCAATCAGAACGAGGTTTGGAATCGTCTTTATCTACAAAACGGATATACCGATTGATAATTTTAAAGGCGGTATGCTCTGGATTGTCATAGACGAGTAAATCACGGACTGCATAATAGGCACGCTCATTTTTCAATCGAATCTCAAAACGGTTTTTTACTTCTGCGTCTTCAATGGGAATATCATTTTTCTTGTACTGCTCGTAGTCCTTTTCATAGATACAGAAATAAACTTCACTTTGTAATGAACCGATATAGAGGGTGTTTCCCATACATTCCTTTTCCTCTTTGCGTACCAGTTCGCCACTGCGATAGCTTTTAAAACTGCGGAAGACGGAGATACATTCTTCCTGTTGGCACTTTTCAGTGAGTACAGGGATATTCAAAATCCCTGTCTTATCGTTAATGGCAAGGTCAAGGCGTTTCATCACACCGCCAGCCACCAAAACGTCCATAAAGAACTCATACCAGCTTCTTTGTTGTGCCAGAAGATAGCTTTCAAATTGTCTGCACCCACGACCTTTCAATTCCACCAGAACTCCTTTGTCCAGTTCATGGGAGCAAAGGACGAATATGTCGCCTAAAGCATAATGCTCTGAATAAGAATAGAAACCATAGTCCTCATGAAGAAAATAGGACAGTTTCAGTTGTAAGATGTTTTCGACCACCTGCTGTACGTCTGTTGTCGGAAAGCGAATCCTTACATAATCAAACAGCATTTCAAGGGGAGCGTCGGGATTGAAGCGTTCCAGAGCTTCCCAAAGGGACTGCTGTAAATCCTCTGATGGCTTGACTTTTCCTGTTTCAATATCGCTTAGATACTGCCTTGTAATACCAGTCGCAACAGCTAAACGGTTTTGAGATAGTCCATAAGCCAAGCGTTTTTCTTTTAAATGCTGTAACCAAGTTTGTTCATTCAGTAAAAATCCCTCCAATCAAAAAGGCGTATGTCAACTTTTAAAGCCCATTTGACATACGCTGAAATTTTGTAAATCCCTTGTAACCAAAGGATTTTCTAATGTTTTTTTGACTGTTTCCTGTCGATTTGTACCCCCCTGTTAGATACGGGGGGTTAAGTGCTGGCGTGGCTATTGCCACACCAGCCAGCAAGATCAGTCCACACCTGCGACTTCCGCTTCGCACGTCGCCTGCGTGGACTGTCTGCTGTTGGATAACTTTTTAATTTCCTCCAAGAAATCATATCCTTTTGGTACAAGGGGAGTATAAAACTCTGATATGACACTTGTTCCTACATCAACATAGCCACGACCTTTGATTCGCTTTAAGAAGAAATCCTTTTGTACGTCACTGCCAAACATCATGCCATAGCCCATTTCAGACATACGACCTAAAGCCACTCTGAAATTAAACTGATCACGGATTCCGTCGCCTAAATATTTTGCGTCTGGACGTTGACAAGCCAGTATTAGAAAGAAGCCAGCTTGACGACCTAACATGACAATCTGTTTCAGCTTATTCATAACTGCGGTGTTTTCTTTTGTTCCCAGCATTTCCATGAAAGCGACGTATTCATCAAAGATTAAGAAGTGTGCCGGGAGACCTAAGTAAGCATAATTTTTGCCAGTCTTATAGTTCTTCATCTGCTTCATTTCCTCACTACGTTTCATCATTTCTTCATAGAATGTTTCAATGCAAGAAAGCAAGTCTTCTTTTCTATAGTAGACATTTGCCATCACAGAACCTAAGTCCGCAAGGTCAGCATTTTTCGGGTCAAGAATATACAGTTTTGAATCTGTATGAAGCAAGGCTTCAATCAGTGTCAGTATAAAGTAAGTTTTACCGCCACCTGTACCACCAGCAATCAACATATGAGGGAGCTTATCATATTCCCACCATACGTTTTTCATTAAGCGAAGTTTACCATCTTTAGCTTCTACTTCATCAATAGAAATACGACTGGCTATGGTGTCATAGAGCAAAGTATATTCCACATAGGAATCCTTTAACTCTTTATCCGTCAGCTCACAGTACAAGCCACTCTCTAATTTCTTTTCCAAGTGTAAGAGTTGGTCTTGATATTTTCCCAGCGTGATTTCCACCCGTATCTGTATCAAGCCATTTTTAAGTCGATAATACATTTTAGGGAAGTAGGTTATCTTTTCCTTTGTACGACCAGCACTATCTTTAAAGAAACCCTCTGTTTTGACCTGTTCAGATTCATACCACTTGTTTTCAAGTATCATCTTTGCCAGTTTTTGACGGTGGTAAAGTTGTTTAACCGTATCATAGCGAACCCGTTTGAATACAAACGCTACCAGCAAGCAGATAAGAATTGCGACACTGAAACTGATAATTAAATAGGGAATGTCAATCTTATCTGCTTGTGATAGGTTAAAATCCTGCCAGTTGATCTGCTGGATTGTCTTCACATGAAACAGTCCGACAACCAGCAGGAAAACAGGCAGGAGTGACGCTATCGTAAAATGAAAGACTAAATCTTTACCAGATGGGCGAATCCTTTTACCACGCTGTTTCATGCGAAAAAGTCTCCTTTCTACCTAGCGACTATTTGTCTTGTGTCGGTTCTTTCTTTGCTTGTGGTTGAGCTTTGAATGAACTAGAATCCTTTGTCAGCACAATATCGTCTGCCTTGATATACCAGTCAACATCTGCTCCTTGATAGGTGGCAGTAGCAACGGTGTCCGCAATGGGATTGATAAGTTCCACCCGTGCGTTATAATCAAACTCTTTCAAAGGCACGCTGGCAGGAATACTTACTTGAATCATGCGTCCTTGTCCTTTGGATTTTAAGTCATAGGTACGTTCCTTGATTTCATCTGAAACCGACCCGTCTTCATTTTGGATTCTCACTTCACGACGTAGAGCAGAGAATTTCAATTCTCCAAAAGTCGTGTCTTTATCTAATACAATGCCATTTGCTAATCTCATCATTTTTCCTCTCTTTCTTTATTCTTTTATCATGTCGTCAGCATGTAAAAGGTAATTTGTAAAACCACGAGTGCCGATTTTGTAGCCCTCTGCGGTAATACGTGGATTGACTAACTTCACACGTTCCTCAAAGCCGAAATGTTTTTCGCCAGCTTCAGCAGGAAGCACCACCACAATATCATCTGCTCTTTGAACATCAGAATAGAGATTATAGCTTCTTGATAAGACAGTTAGCCGTCCGTTGATTCTTCGCTGAACGACTTTATCCTCGCCAGCAAATTCTAAATTGCCGAATGTTTTTTCCATGTTGGGAATCACAAATTTAAGTTCCATATTTTTACCTATCCTTTCTTTTTTATTGGCTGAATGAATGTTTGATGGTCTTAAAGAGTGGGGAACGACCTTTTGATTCTTGATTTTTTGTTTTCATAAGTTCACTTCCTTTCAAAATCGGGTAAAAAAATAGACACCTCATTTTTTGAAGTGTCTACCTATTAAATATTCAAATTTTATTGGAAGTATCTTTATATCTTCACTTTTCAAGGATAAATCGTCGTATCAAAGCTCATTCATAAGTAGTAAATTAGTAGTAAATTGAGTGGTTTTGACCTTGATAAAGTGTGATAAGTCCAGTTTTTATGCGGATAACTAGATTTTTATGCTATTTTTGATATAAAAAATAGATAAGAAAACCCTGAAAATAAAACTTTCAGGGTTAGTAGGGGACTTGAGAAATTAGTCGATTTTCTCGACGTAGAGTTGTTTGGCAATGTCCATACCTACTTGTAAATCCTCATCTTTACTAAGGATAGTGAAGGTGTTGCTGAAGCCATCAAACTGCTTGACTTGGAGCGGATCACCGATGTGAAGTGAGTGCTTGTCCAGATAACTGAGAATGTCAAAACTATCGTGCACCCGAGTTAGGCGATAGGAGCCAGCTTCCTTGATGTCAGCTAGTGGCAGGTTATTGATTTCAACTAGGAGTTCTCCCTTGGCAGGAATGGTTCCTCCGTGGGGGCAGGTTTTAGGGAAACCTAGCAATTTATCCAGTCTTTCCACGAAAAGGTCAGAGACAGTATGCTCCAAGACCTCAGCTTCCTCATGAATCTGGTCACTCGTATAGTCTAAATGATGAACTAGAAAAACTTCAATCAAGCGGTGTTTACGGTAGAGTTCAGAGACCAGTTTAAGTCCAAGGTCAGTCAGTAGATAGCCACATTCCTTGTCCTTTAGGATGAGATTTTCACTTTTCATCCGTTTAATCATTTCAGTTACAGCAGGGGGAGAGACTTGCATGCGGGCCGCAATTTCCTTATTGGTGATTTTATGCAGGTCTATGCCAATTTCATAAATACATTTTAGATAGTCTTCTTTATTCGGGGTCATTCGCTTCCTCTTGTCTAATATCTTTATCTAGTATATCAAAAAAAGCTAGATTTCTCTAGCTGTGACTTTTTATGTTATACTTATTGCAAGAGAAAAAACGAGGAGATGGATATGACGAAAATAGCTCTTCTTTCAGATATTCATGGAAATACCACCGCCTTGGAGGCTGTTTTGGCAGATGCTCGGCAGCTAGGAGTGGATGAATACTGGCTTTTGGGAGATATTCTCATGCCAGGGACAGGGCGTAGAAGGATTTTGGACTTGTTGGATCAACTACCGATTACAGCTAGAGTTTTGGGAAACTGGGAAGATAGTCTGTGGCATGGTGTCCGCAAGGAATTGGATAGTACTCGTCCCAGTCAACGCTATCTCTTGCGCCAGTGCCAGTATGTTTTAGAGGAAATTTCCCTAGAAGAAATCGAAATGCTCCACAATCAACCTCTCCAGCTTCATCGTCAGTTTGGTGATTTGACGGTAGGAATTAGCCATCATCTGCCTGATAAGAACTGGGGGCGTGAGTTGATTCATACTGGAGCACAAGAGGACTTTGACCGCTTGGTGACCAATCCCCCTTGTGATATTGCTGTTTATGGTCATATTCACCAGCAGTTGCTTCGTTACGGGACTGGTGGGCAATTGATTGTCAATCCGGGTTCGATTGGGCAACCTTTCTTTTTGGACGCTCAGCTGCGGAAGGACTTGCGAGCCCAGTACATGATTTTGGAGTTTGATGGCAAGGGCTTGGTAGATATGGACTTCCGACGGGTAGACTACGATGTGGCAGCTGAATTGCAGCTGGCTAAAGACCTCAAACTTCCTTATTTTGAGGTTTACTATGAAAGTCTGGTCAATGGGATCCACCATACTCATAATCAGGAATTTCTGAGAGAATTAGCCCAGAAAGAGGGTTATGATAGGGAATTAGATGCTTGGTTGAAAAGTGGTAACGATTGACATTACAACTAAAAAGGGTATAATAAAAGAAAAAGAAGAGTAGAGGCAGGGGAGCCTCGTAAAAAGGAGAAGAGGATGCAAATTCCAAGTAGATTTACCATTGCGACTCATATGCTGATAATCATTGCCCTCAAGGGGAAGGAAAGCAAGGTGACCAGTGATTTTCTGGCTGCTAGTGTCGGGGTCAATCCTGTCATTATCAGAAAAACCTTGTCCCAGTTGAAGAAGGCAGAGCTGATTTCAGTAGCGCGTGGAACGGGCGGAACAGAGATTGTCAAGGACCTCAAAGACATTAGTCTATTAGATGTTTATCAAGCGGTTGAGTGTCTTGGTAAGACCGGTCAACTCTTTAGTTTCCATGACAATCCAAATCCAAATTGCCCAGTTGGAGCTCATATTCATGATGTTTTGGATCAAAAATTGGAGAGAATTCAGCTGGCTATGGAGGCTGAACTTGGTCAGACCAGTTTAGAGCAAGTCGTGGCTGATGCAGAGAGTCAGATGAAGGAGTGATTTTTTCTTTAAAACAAAAAAGCTTATGAAAAGGTTTTTATACTCAATGAAAATCAAAAAGCAAACTAGGAAGCTAGCCGCAGGTTGCTCAAAGCACAGCTTTGAGGTTGCAGATAAAGCTGACGTGGTTTGAAGAGATTTTCGAAGAGTATTACCTTTTCATAAGCTTTTTATCTATTTTTCCAGGCTTGGTAACGGGTATCAATCAATAACTGGGTGAGGCGTCCCATGGTTTCTCTTTTTTTTGGAGTGAGGGATTGAGCTTGGACGAAGAGATGACGAATGTGTTCAATCGCCTTTAAGGAAGATAGGTCATTGATAGAAGTAATACCAGAATCAAGAATGGTGCCAAAGAAGAGGTCGAAATAGAGCTGGAGTTCCTCGTCAGGGACTGTGGCCACCCACTCCTTGAAGGTTGTGTCGACTTGTCGGCTATCACTGTTGGTCTTATCCAGCTGGACGAAGTGCTTGTCCTCAATCTGCCAACTAAAGGTATCGTGCTGGGCGATACCACCCAAGGTAGTACTGTGCACGATGATTTGCTGGTTAGGGATTTCCAGCATCATACCGATGATGGAACCTTGTGGGATGAAGACCTTGGTTCTATCCATTAGCCTTTGATAGCCCTCGGTTTGTGTCAGTTCTTTATGGAGACCAGGCGCATCAAAGGTATAAACTGCTGTGATTTGATCCTGTAAACTTTGTTCAATTTGACTAGCAGCATAGATGGCTAGATTTCCTCCCTTGGAATGTCCAGCCAGAATGACATTTTGATTAGGATGGTGGGCAAAAAAGTTCTTTAAATAGCGAAGGGCGTGCTTTTGAGCAGGAATTTCCTTCATATAGGTCAGGTGGAAATCTTCCTTCCAGCCAATGATACTGTCATCAGTCCCACGAAAGACAATCAGATAGGTATCGAGAGTGAGGCGGTAGGTCATAGCCGCAAACTGCTTTTGCAGTTCAGGGTCAATGTCGTTGATAAAATGAGAGAGTTTACAATTTTTGAAGCGTTTGTGTTGAGCTAGCTCATCTAATAGCTGGAGGCGATTTTTGCTGGTCAACATGTTAGGATTCCTTGGAACCTGAGGAGCCAGGTCTAAAAGTCGCTGAGGACTTGTGGAGACCAGATTATCAAAGGAGAGGTAGGTAGCTTCTGTTAAGGCTAGAATGTCTAACTCATTCAAGGGAAGGTCGTAATAAGAATCGTATGCGACATCTTTCAGGTAATCAAAAATATTGGCCATAAGAACTCCTTTCTTTTCTTTATCTTATCAAATTTCCCTCAAATTAGCTAGTAGGATTGTTGCACTTTGTTGGCTAAAAACAAGCTATGTCAAATTCAATTTCAGACATTCGAGCATGGAAAAATCTGTTATAATAATAGAAAAGGAGGAGCGCATGCACAAGATTTTACTAGTAGAAGATGATCAGGTTATTCGTCAACAGGTCGGGAAAATGCTCTCTGAATGGGGATTTGAAGTGGTCTTGGTAGAAGACTTTATGGAAGTTTTGAGTCTTTTTGTCCAATCGGAACCTCATCTGGTCCTCATGGATATTGGGCTGCCCTTGTTTAATGGTTATCACTGGTGTCAGGAAATTCGCAAGATTTCCAAGGTGCCTATCATGTTTCTGTCTTCGAGAGACCAGGCTATGGATATTGTCATGGCAATCAATATGGGGGCGGATGACTTTGTGACCAAACCTTTTGACCAGCAGGTTCTTTTAGCCAAGGTTCAGGGCTTGCTGCGTCGTTCCTATGAGTTCGGGCGTGACGAGAGTTTACTGGAATATGCTGGTGTTATCCTCAATACCAAATCCATGGATTTACATTATCAAGGGCAAGTCTTGAATTTGACCAAGAACGAATTCCAGATTTTACGCGTGTTGTTTGAGCATGCAGGCAATATTGTAGCGCGTGACGACCTCATGCGGGAACTTTGGAACAGTGACTTTTTCATTGATGATAATACCCTCTCTGTCAATGTGGCTCGTTTGCGTAAAAAATTGGAAGAGCAGGGCTTGGTAGGATTTATCGAGACCAAGAAAGGGATAGGGTACGGACTGAAGCATGCTTGATTGGAAACAATTTTTTCTAGCCTATCTGCGCTCCCGTAGTCGTCTGTTTGTCTATCTGCTTGCTTTAGCATTTCTGATTTTGCTCTTTCAGTTTTTATTTGCCAGTTTGGGAACTTACTTTCTCTACTTTTTCCTCTTGTGTTGCTTTGTAACCATCTTATTTTTCACTTGGGACATATTGGTGGAAACGCAGGTCTATCGTCAGGAAATTCTCTATGGGGAGAGGGAAGCTCAGTCTCCTTTGGAAAGAGCCTTGGCTGAAAAATTAGAAGCGCGTGAGATGGAACTCTATCAGCAGAGGTCAGATTCAGAAAGAAAACTGACTGATTTGCTGGATTACTATACCTTGTGGGTCCATCAGATTAAGACCCCCATTGCAGCCAGTCAACTCTTAGTTGCAGAAGTGGTCGATCGCCAACTGAAGCAGCAATTAGAACAGGAAATTTTCAAGATTGATTCCTATACCAATCTAGTTTTACAGTACCTGCGTTTAGAAAGTTTCCATGATGATTTGGTCTTAAAGCAGGTTCAAATCGAGGACTTGGTCAAGGAAACACTTCGTAAATATGCTCTTTTCTTTATTCAAAAAGGCTTAAATGTCAATCTACATGATCTTGATAAAGAAATCGTGACGGATAAAAAGTGGTTGCTAGTCGTTATTGAACAAATCATCTCAAATAGTCTCAAGTACACCAAGGAAGGTGGTCTGGAGATTTATATGGATGGGCAAGAGCTTTGTATCAAGGATACGGGAATCGGGATAAAAAACAGTGATGTCCTCCGAGTCTTTGAACGTGGCTTTTCAGGCTACAATGGACGCCTAACCCAGCAGTCATCTGGACTTGGCCTCTACCTATCTAAGAAAATTTCTGAAGAACTAGGTCACCAGATTCGCATCGAGTCTGAGGTCGGAGAAGGAACGATAGTGCGGATCAAATTCGCTGAAGTGAAGCTCGTTATTGAGTAAAAATAGACGAAAAAGCCTCCAATCGGAGGCTTTTATGCTAGGCTCTTATTTCTCAACGCGTGATTTGTTGGCGATATCAGCTAGAATAGCTTGAACAAAATCATCTACTGAGACAGTTTGTGTTTCTTTTTGGCCGTAGCGACGAACGTTGACTGTTCCGTCTTCCATTTCCTTGTCCCCAACGATCAATTGGTAAGGAATCTTGCTTGTTTGTGAAGCACGGATCTTGAACTGCATTTTTTCATTGCGCTCATCTACATCTGCACGGACACCGCGGTCACGGAGTTTCTTAGCCACTTCCCAAGCGTAGTCCACGTGTTTTTCGTTAGATACTGGGATGAGGGTTACTTGGTGTGGTGCAAGCCATGTTGGGAAGGCACCCTTGTAGTTCTCAATCAAGATAGCTGTGAAGCGTTCCATAGTTGAGATAACTCCACGGTGGATCATAACTGGACGGTGCTCTTCGCCATCAGCTCCGATGTATTTAAGGTCGAAGCGTTCTGGAAGCAAGAAGTCAAGTTGGATAGTAGAAAGAGTTTCTTCTTTTCCAAGAGCTGTCTTAACCTGGATATCCAATTTTGGACCGTAGAAGGCTGCTTCACCTTCGGCTTCAAAGTAGTCAACACCCATTTCGTCAAGGGCTGCACGAAGCATAGTTTGAGCATTTTCCCACATCTCATCATTATCAAAGTACTTATGAGTATCTTGAGGGTCACGAAGAGATAGGCGGAAGCGGTATTCAGTCAAGTTGAAATCTTCATAAACATCAATAATCAACTGAAGGGCACGTTGGAATTCTTCTTGGATTTGTTCTGGGGTGACAAAGAGGTGACCGTCGTTGAGTGACATTTCACGTACACGTTGAAGACCAGTGAGGGCACCAGATTTTTCATAACGGTGCATCATACCGATTTCAGCGATACGGATTGGCAACTCACGGTAAGAGTGAACATGGTGTTTGAAGACTTGGATGTGGTGCGGGCAGTTCATTGGACGAAGGACAAATTCTTCCCCGTCACCCATGTCCATAGTTGGGAACATGTCTTCTTGGTAATGATCCCAGTGACCAGAAGTCTTGTAAAGTTCAACAGAAGCAAGTGGTGGAGTGTAAACATGTTGGTAGCCAGAAGCCAACTCTTTGTCTACGATGTAGCGTTCCAATTCACGACGAATAGTCGCACCATTTGGCAACCAGAATGGAAGCCCTTGACCAACCTCTTGAGAAATCATGAAGAGGTCAAGCTCTTTACCAAGTTTACGGTGGTCACGTTCCTTAGCTTCTTCACGCATTTGAAGGTAGTTTTTCAAGTCTTTCTTGTCAAACCAAGCTGTACCGTAGATACGTTGCATCATAGCGTTGTCGCTATTTCCACGCCAGTAGGCACCTGCTACATGGAGAAGGTGGAAGATTTGGATACGGCCTGTTGAAGGGACGTGTGGGCCACGGCAAAGGTCTACATATTCACCCTGACGGTAGATGGTCAAACCACCTTCGTCTTCTGAGTGTTCTTCAATCAATTCTAATTTGTAAGGGTCATTTTTGAAGATTTCACGTGCCTCGTCTTTAGTAACTTCTTCACGGATTGATGGGAAGTTTTCTTTGACAATTTTTTGCATTTCTTCTTCGATACGAGGAAGGTCTTCGTTAGAGATTTGACCAGCTGTGTTGTCAGTATCATAGTAGAAACCATCTTCGATGGCTGGACCAACTCCCAAGTGAATGTCTGGGAACAGACGACGAGCTGCTTGGGCGAACAAGTGAGCTGCTGAGTGACGCAAGATTGGAAGGGCATCTTCGTGATCAGGTGTCACGATTTCAATGCTTCCATCTTCAATGATAGCACGAGTAGTGTCGATGAGTTTGCCGTTGAATTTACCAGCCAAGGCCTTTTTAGCTAGAGAATTGCTGATAGATTGGGCAATTTCAAAAGTAGTAACGCCAGATTCGAATTCACGAACAGCGCCATCTGGGAAAGTAATGTTAATCATGATTTTCTCCTTTTTATTATTTCATAGTTTCTAAGCATTGACTTTTTTTGCAGACTACTTCCTAGTCTTAATGTTCAATTGCTTTTCTTTATCAGAGAGGAAGTTTTCCATTTCTGTCAGAATGTCTATATCCAGACGTTGAGAAAGTTCTACTAGCCACCAGATATTTTCTGAAAGTTTTTGTTCCAGTGTGTAGGGTGTTTCATCATAGTAGCGCCCTTGCTTTGTCATTACCAGTCGTTGGAAATTTCCAATATCATTAGATAAAGCTAAGAGATCTTCTTCTACCGTCCACTTGGAATCATGATGCTTAACTTCCAGCTCGTGATAAGCTTGTCGGATTGCCCAACAGTGCTCCACTAATTCTTGCAACTCCATAGTTAGTCTCCTCATAAAAAATTGCGACATCCTCGAAAGGACGTCGCAACGTGGTTCCACCTTCATTTATGTACCTCAAAAAGAGAGGGACACCTCTGATTGGCTCTAACGTGGCCACCGTTTTATGTTTTCATAAAAAACTCAAGAGTAGTATCAGTTTAGGCCTCCTATGCGTTTCCAGCAACCACGCACTCTCTAGTAGAAAGGGACTAAGTGATTTGTCTCTATGGATTATTATAGCATGATTGTGAGATTTTTCAAGGATTTTGTGAAAGTTTTTTGTTTTTCATTTTTGTAGAATATGCTTGATGCCAATACCAGAAGCCAGACCCATCAGAGCCAAGGTTTCATAGGCTAAAAAGTAAAACCAGATAAATTCACCAAAGGTTATGATAGTAAAGCAAAAGAGCAGTCCGTTACCAATTAACCACCAAAGTGAGAAACGGAAATGGTAGCTATAGGAAGGATAGTAAATTAGTTGACAAAGAAGTCTCTTCCTTCTAGCAGGAGAAATTTTTACTACTAATGGAAAAGGAATGAGCCAGATTAGTTATGCAGATTATGCTATTGGATTGGTAGATGAACTTGAAAAAGGTCATCATATAAAAGAACGTATCTCTTTACTTGAAAAATAATAACTATGAGAGTATTAATGTTTGACAGAAAATTTAAATCTTGGTAAAATAGGGATTGTCGTAAAGACAAATAACTTCTTCTTGGTTACAGGCATGCCAACCTGTCACTCGGATGAAGCCAAATAAAAAGGAGAAACATCATGGCAATCTCAAAAGAGAAAAAAAATGAAATCATCGCACAATATGCACGTCACGAAGGTGATACAGGTTCAGTAGAGGTTCAAGTTGCTGTCCTTACTTGGGAAATCAACCACCTTAACGAACACATCAAACAACACAAAAAAGACCACGCTACTTACCGTGGATTGATGAAGAAAATCGGTCGCCGTCGTAACTTGCTTGCATACTTGCGTAAAAACGACGTTAACCGTTACCGTGAGTTGATCAACTCTCTAGGACTTCGTCGCTAATTCAAGATACAAAGACCGTCAAAAGCACAAAGCAAAAATGGGAAAATTGACGAAGAAACTTCAGTTTCTAGGAGATTTTATCTTTTTTGCTTTGTGCTTAGGTCGTGTTCAATTGAGCATATCTTGATAATGAAGCTACTCTAAATTGGGTAGCTTTTTTACTTTTGTCACTTTACCTCGATATACTCAAGTATAATCTTCGGTTACAGTTCCTAGCACTGTAAGGTAAAATAAACCAGATCTTCTCCCTTAGGGGAGATTTTTTTTGTTTCACTGAAAGTTTCGTACGATCTTCGCCTCGTAGCCTAGTCTATAAACGATTTATCCAGCAAGAATTATGATGCTAAGGGCGTCAAAAATCCGTATGAAAATAGGGAAAGGACACAGTGTTCGATGAACACAAGGAGTTTCATATTTTTCACTAGGATTTCAGCCCGAGCTCAAATCAGCTCTCTAATTTTCAGAGGGCTTTTTTATTGAGGTTTTATCGGTCACAATTTTGGAGACTACAAAAACCTCAAATGGTATCAGCTAATTACACCATAAAGGTGCGTAGCTACTCGGCTTGAAAAGCCGAGTAGCTGTCTGCAAGCCCCTTCGGAGAGCCCACACTTTACGAAGTAAAGTATAGTATGTTATACTTTACATGGAAGTAGTCACCGAATTCCAGTTAGAAATTACTTTGTAACTACGTTTTGAGGAGGAGTAAAATGCTTTCCTATGTTCGAAATTACCCACTAGCGATAGCTAAATTAATGTGTCTGTGCTCTCCTAAAATCTGCTGATTTATTACTGACCAATACAGGAGGTTTTTTATGGGACAGACAATCATATCTGCTATTGGTGTTTATATTTCCACCAGTATCGATTATTTAATTATTTTATTTATTTTATTTGCACAGCTATCACAGAATAAACAAAAATGGCATATTTATGCGGGGCAATATCTAGGCACAGGCTTACTTGTAGGGGCGAGTTTAGTTGCTGCTTATGTCGTTAATTTCGTGCCTGAAGAATGGATGGTTGGATTGCTTGGTTTAATCCCTATCTATTTAGGGATTCGCTTTGCAATTGTTGGAGAAGGTGAGGAAGAAGAGGAAGAAGAGGAAGAAATTATTGAAAGATTAGAACAAAGCAAGGCAAATCAACTGTTTTGGACAGTTACATTGCTGACAATTGCGTCTGGCGGAGATAATTTAGGTATCTATATACCTTATTTTGCTTCGTTAGATTGGTCACAGACCCTCGTGGCCTTGCTTGTGTTTGTAATCGGCATAATTATCTTATGCGAGATTAGTCGGGTGTTATCCTCTATTCCGTTAATATTCGAGACAATTGAAAAATACGAGCGAATCATTGTGCCCTTAGTATTCATTCTACTTGGACTATACATCATGTATGAAAATGGCACGATAGAGACTTTTCTGACCGTGTAGATTTTTTTGTTTCACTAGGATTTTAGCCCGGGCTCAAATCAGCTCTCTGACTTCAGAGGGCTTTTTCATTGAGTATAAATGGACAATCTTAACGTTACTCTATTGTAGAGTGGCTTTTGATTAGGAGATTCTTATAAATATAAATGAAAAACCTTGGCTTTTTCCAAGGGATTGTTGTATTTATTTAACCAAGTTTTTCTTTTTTCTTATCTGGATTCCAGATGAAGCTTGCGATAAAGCTAAAGATGATGGTTAGGATAGCGAGGATAATGGCAAGGATGAGAGCAGGTATGCGGATAAACCACCAGAGTGGATTTGGTTTTTTATCATTGTGCCATTGTTTGGTTTCTTGGTCCAGACGTTGGAATTCTGTTTGAATACGATTGGCGACTGTTTCAATGCCTTCATCATTCATTTTCTTGATATCTGAGATATCGATTGGATTTCCAAAGTTCATATCAACACGCTCACGGCTAACCAAGCCCTTCAAAGTCATGGGACCTGTGTAGGTAACCGGCATGATACGGACCTTGGCCATTTTGGCAATCAGGGCAACTCCACCCTTGACATCGTTTGAGTGACGGCTCCCACTTGGAAACATGATAAGGGAGCGGTCACTTTTTTTGAGAACATTGATAGGGTATTTGATGGCTGAGGCGCTAGGATTTTCACGGTCGATAGGAAAGGCGCCACACATACGAATCCACCAACCAAAAATACGGTTGGTAAAGAGTTCTTTTTTTGCCATAAAGATGAACTGTTTTGGCTTGGTCGCAAAGGCCATGTAAACTGGATCCCACCAAGTGCGGTGAGGTGCAACCAGAATATAATTTTCATCTTGATTAGGAATTTTATTTGTATTATGATAGTGGGCATTGCCATTGATGGACCATAGGAGCAAGACAACCAATCCACGTAAATAAGTATAAAACATGCGATCTCCTTCGATTATTTTCTTGTTATTATTATACCTTATCAAAGGAGGGCTGGCAAACTTTTCCCTTAACTAGGTGCAGATTTGGGATGAGATTAGAATTCTTTTAGAAAAAATGATATGATAGAATTTATGGATAAAAATAAGATTATGGGATTAACCCAAAGAGAAGTCAAGGAAAGACAGGCTAAGGGCTTGGTCAATGATTTTACTGCTTCGGCCAGTACCAGCACTTGGCAAATCATCAAACGAAATGTCTTTACTCTTTTTAACGCTTTGAACTTTGCCATTGCTTTGGCACTAGTCTTTGTGCAGGCTTGGAGCAATTTGGTCTTCTTTGCTGTTATCTGCTTTAACGCTTTTTCTGGAATTGTGACTGAGCTACGAGCCAAACACATGGTGGACAAGCTCAATCTTATGACCAAGGAAAAGGTCAAAACCATTCGTGATGGTCAAGAAGTGGCTCTGAATCCTGAAGAATTGGTGTTAGGAGATGTCATTCGTTTGTCTGCTGGAGAGCAGATTCCCAGTGATGCCTTGGTTTTGGAAGGCTTTGCGGAAGTCAATGAAGCCATGTTGACGGGGGAAAGTGATTTGGTGCAAAAGGAAGTTGATGCCTTGCTGTTGTCAGGAAGTTTCCTAGCTAGTGGGTCGGTTTTAGCTCAAGTTCACCATGTCGGTGCAGACAACTATGCTGCCAAACTCATGCTGGAAGCCAAGACCGTTAAACCAATCAACTCTCGTATCATGAAATCACTGGACAAGCTAGCAGGTTTTACTGGAAAAATTATCATTCCTTTTGGTCTGGCTCTCTTGCTAGAAGCCTTGCTTTTAAAAGGCTTGCCTCTTAAGTCGTCCGTTGTAAATTCGTCGACAGCCCTACTGGGAATGTTGCCCAAGGGAATTGCCCTTTTGACCATCACTTTGCTCTTGACAGCGGTGATTAAGTTGGGCTTGAAAAAGGTCTTGGTTCAGGAAATGTACTCTGTTGAGACCTTGGCGCGTGTGGATATGCTCTGTCTGGACAAGACGGGTACCATCACCCAAGGAAAGATGCAGGTGGAGGCTGTTCTTCCACTGACGGAAACTTACGGTGAAGAGGCTATTGCCAGCATTTTGGCCAGCTATATGGCCCATAGTGAGGATAAAAATCCAACTGCCCAAGCTATTCGAAAGCGTTTCCAAGGCCAAGTAGCCTATCCTATGCTTTCCAATCTCCCCTTCTCTAGCGACCGCAAGTGGGGAGCAATGGAATTGGAAGGTTTGGGAACAGTTTTCTTAGGTACACCTGAGATGTTGCTAGATTCTGAGGTCCCAGAAGCCAGAGAGGCCTTGGAGAGAGGTTCACGTGTCTTGGTCTTAGCTCTCAGTCAGGAGAAATTAGACCATCACAAACCACAAAAACCATCTGATATTCAGGCTCTAGCCTTGCTGGAAATCTTGGACCCGATTCGAGAGGGAGCAGCAGAGACGCTGGACTATCTCCGTTCTCAGGAAGTGGGCCTCAAGATTATCTCTGGTGACAATCCAGTTACGGTATCCAGCATTGCCCAGAAGGCTGGTTTTGCGGACTATGACAGCTATGTAGATTGCTCGAAAATTACGGATGAGGAATTGGTTGCTATGGCGGAGGAGACTGCTATTTTCGGACGTGTTTCCCCTCATCAAAAGAAACTCATCATCCAAACTCTGAAAAAAGCAGGGCATACAACAGCTATGACTGGGGATGGAGTTAATGATATCCTGGCTCTTCGTGAGGCGGATTGTTCCATCGTAATGGCTGAGGGAGATCCAGCGACTCGTCAGATTGCCAATCTGGTTCTCTTGAACTCTGACTTTAATGATGTTCCTGAGATTCTCTTTGAAGGTCGTCGTGTGGTCAATAACATTGCCCACATCGCACCGATTTTCTTGATAAAGACCATCTACTCATTCTTGCTCGCAGTTATCTGTATTGCCAGTGCTCTTCTGGGACGGTCTGAATGGATCTTGATTTTCCCTTTTATTCCAATCCAGATTACCATGATTGACCAATTCGTGGAAGGTTTCCCACCATTCGTTCTGACTTTTGAGGGAAATATCAAACCTGTCGAACCAAACTTCCTCAGAAGATCCATGCTTCGTGCCCTACCAAGCGCTCTCATGGTCGTGTTCAGCGTTCTTTTTGTGAAAATATTTGGAAGTAGCCAAGGTTGGTCTGAGTTAGAAATCTCAACTCTACTCTATTATCTATTGGGGTCAATTGGTTTCTTATCCGTATTTAGAGCCTGCATGCCATTTACCCTATGGCGGGTCCTCTTGATTGTTTGGTCAGTAGGAGGCTTCCTAGCCACAGCTCTCTTCCCAAGAATTCAAAAACTGCTTGAAATTTCAACCTTGACAGGACAAACATTACCTGTTTATGGTGTCATGATGTTGGTCTTTACCGTGATTTTCATCCTGACTAGTCGCTATCAAGCCAGAAAATAAAGAAAGGCTGCAATCTGTGGATTGCGGTCTTTTTAGGTACAAGATTGCCAGCTGAAATGTGGTATAATAAGAGGTAATAGAGTTTGGAAAGTGAGAGAAAATGATTTCAAAGAGATTGGAATTAGTGGCTTCCTTTGTGCCACAGGGAGCCATTTTGCTAGATGTGGGAAGTGACCATGCTTATCTGCCTATCGAGTTGGTCGAAAGAGGACAAATCAAAAGTGCTATTGCAGGTGAGGTGGTGGAAGGCCCCTATCAGTCTGCGGTCAAAAATGTTGAGGCTCACGGACTAAAGGAGAAAATCCAGGTTCGTTTAGCCAATGGTTTGGCAGCCTTTGAAGAGGCAGATAAGGTATCGGTCATTACCATTGCTGGTATGGGTGGTCGTTTGATTGCTAGGATATTAGAAGAAGGCTTGGACAAGCTAGCTAATGTAGAACGATTGATCCTCCAGCCCAATAATCGTGAAGACGATTTGCGTATTTGGTTGCAAGACAATGGCTTTCAGATTGTGGCAGAAAGCATTCTAGAAGAAGCTGGTAAGTTTTATGAGATTTTGGTGGTGGAAGCAGGACAAATGAAGTTATCAGCCAGCGATGTTCGCTTTGGTCCTTTTTTGTCCAAAGAAGTCAGTCCAGTATTTGTCCAAAAATGGCAAAAAGAATCTGTTAAGCTAGAGTTTGCCCTCGGACAAATCCCTGAAAAAAATTTGGAAGAACGTCAAGTTCTAGTAGATAAAATTCAAGCCATCAAGGAGGTTCTCCATGCTAGCAAGTGAAGTCATTAACCGATATGAAGCTTATTGTCCTCAGGAATTTTCCATGGAGGGAGACAGTCGTGGTCTGCAAATTGGAACTTTGGACAAGGATATCCAAAGTGTCATGGTGGCTCTGGATATTCGTGAAGAAACGGTGGCTGAAGCCATTGAAAAGGGTGTGGACTTGATTATTGCCAAGCACGCGCCGATTTTCCGTCCCATCAAGGATTTGGTAGCTAGCCGTCCGCAAAATCAGATTTACATTGATCTTATCAAGCATGACATTGCAGTTTATGTCAGCCATACCAATATTGATATTGTTGAAAATGGTCTCAATGATTGGTTCTGTCAGATGCTAGGTATCGAGGAAACGACCTATCTGCAGGAGACAGGTCCTGAACGTGGAATTGGTCGTATTGGGAATATTCAGCCTCAGACCTTTGGAGAATTAGCCCAACATGTCAAGCAAGTCTTTGGCCTAGATAGCCTTCGAATGGTGCATTATCAAGAGAATGACTTGCAGAAGTCTATTTCAAGAGTGGCTATTTGTGGTGGAAGCGGGCAGTCTTTCTATAAGGATGCTTTAGCTAAAGGAGCGGAAGTCTATATCACTGGTGACATCTACTACCACACTGCCCAGGATATGCTGTCTGATGGCTTGCTAGCATTGGATCCAGGACACTATATCGAAGTGCTGTTTGTGGAAAAAATCGCAGAGCTTCTTAATCAATGGAAAGAGGAAAAAGGTTGGGAACTAGAGATTTTACCTAGTCAAGCATCAACCAATCCTTTCCACCATATCTAGTTAGAAAGTGAAAACAATGAAAAAAGTTGCCATTATCGGAGCAGGAATTGTGGGTGCAACAGCTGCCTACTACCTCTCGAAAGAAAGTGACCTAGAAGTAACCGTCTTTGACCATGGACAAGGTCAGGCTACCAAGGCTGCAGCAGGAATTATCAGCCCCTGGTTTTCCAAACGACGCAATAAGGTCTGGTACAAAATGGCGCGCTTGGGGGCTGATTTTTATGTGGATTTATTAGCTGATTTAGAGAAATCAGGGCAGGAAATTGACTTTTACCAGCGTTCGGGAGTCTTTCTCTTGAAAAAGGATGAATCCAAGTTGGAAGAACTCTATCAACTAGCCCTCCAGCGTAGAGAAGAATCTCCCTTGATAGGCCAGTTAGCCATTCTGAACCAAGCATCAGCCAATGAATTATTCCCTGACTTGCAGGGATTTGACCACCTGCTCTATGCTTCTGGTGGAGCGAGAGTAGATGGTCAACTCTTAGTGACTCGTTTGCTGGAAGCCGGTCAGGTCAAGCTGGTCAAAGAAAAAGTGACTCTGACACCTTTAGCATCAGGTTACCAGATTGGCGAAGAGGTGTTTGATCAGGTTATTTTGGCGACGGGAGCTTGGTTGGGACACCTGTTAGAGCCTTTAGGTTATGAAGTAGATGTTCGTCCCCAAAAGGGGCAACTCCGAGATTATCAACTTGCCCAAGATATGGAAGCTTACCCTGTTGTTATGCCAGAAGGGGAGTGGGATTTGATTCCTTTTGCAGGTGGGAAATTATCTCTAGGCGCTACCCATGAAAATGATATGGGATTTGATTTGACGGTAGATGAAACCTTGCTCCAACAAATGAAGGAGGCAGCCTTACCTCACTATCCAGTTTTAGCTAGAGCGACTTCAAGAGCTGAGCGTGTGGGAATCCGTGCCTATACCAGTGATTTCTCACCTTTCTTTGGGCAAGTACCTGGCTTAGCAGGTGTCTATGCTGCTAGTGGACTAGGTTCATCAGGCCTCACAACGGGGCCTATTATCGGTTACCATCTAGCTCAACTGATCCAAGACAAGGAGTTGACCTTAGACCCAGCAAACTACCCAATTGAAAACTATGTCAAGCGACTAAAAAACGAATAAAATTTTACTGAAATTTTATCCTACCCTCTAGGATGGCAAATGACATTCCCTATCAAAAATGGTAAAATAAGAAAAAATAATCCGAGAATCGAGGAAAGAAGATGCAAGAAAAGATTTTGGTAACGGGTGGAGCAGGTTTTATCGGAACCCACACTGTTATTGAGTTAATCCAAGCAGGTCATCAGGTTGTTGTGGTGGATAACCTTGTGAATAGTAACAGAAAAAGTTTAGAAGTTGTTGAGAGAATTACAGGAGTTGAAGTGCCTTTCTATGAGGCAGATATCCGTGACACAGATACCCTCAGAGATATTTTCATGCAAGAAGAACCAACAGGGGTCATTCACTTTGCTGGCTTGAAGGCTGTCGGTGAATCTACCCGTATCCCTCTTGCCTACTATGACAATAATATCGCTGGAACTGTTAGCCTTTTGAAAGCTATGGAAGAAAACAACTGTAAAAACATCATTTTCAGTTCTTCTGCGACAGTGTACGGAGATCCGCATACAGTGCCCATCTTGGAAGATTTCCCACTTTCAGTGACCAATCCATACGGTCGTACCAAGCTCATGCTAGAGGAAATTTTGACAGATATCTACAAGGCAGATTCAGAATGGAATGTGGTCTTGCTTCGTTACTTTAACCCAATCGGAGCCCATGAGAGTGGTGATTTGGGAGAAAATCCAAACGGTATTCCAAACAACCTCTTGCCATATGTGACTCAGGTAGCCGTTGGAAAATTAGAGCAAGTGCAAGTATTTGGAGACGATTACGATACGGAAGACGGAACTGGTGTTCGTGACTATATCCACGTTGTCGATTTGGCTAAAGGTCACGTCGCAGCTCTGAAAAAAATCCAAAAAGGCTCAGGTCTAAACGTTTATAACCTTGGAACAGGGAAAGGCTACTCAGTTCTTGAAATTATCCAAAACATGGAAAAAGCAGTGGGACGTCCAATTCCTTACCGTATTGTAGACCGTCGCCCAGGTGATATCGCAGCCTGTTATTCAGATCCTGCAAAAGCCAAAGCAGAACTGGGCTGGGAAGCAGAATTAGGCATCACCCAAATGTGTGAAGACGCATGGCGTTGGCAAAGCAAGCATCCAAATGGATTTGAAGACTAAGATGGTGATGTCAATCATTGTCCCCTGTTTAAACGAAGAGGAAGTACTTCCTCTTTTTTATCAGGCTTTGGAAGCTTTACTTCCAGATTTGGAAACAGAAATCGAGTATGTCTTTGTCGATGATGGCTCAAGCGATGGAACCTTGGAACTCTTAAAGGCCTATCGGGAACAAAATCCGGCAGTGCATTATCTTTCTTTCTCGCGAAATTTTGGCAAAGAAGCAGCTCTGTATGCAGGCTTACAATATGCGACAGGAGATCTGGTGGTGGTAATGGATGCAGACCTCCAGGATCCTCCGAGTATGTTGCTTGAGATGAAAAATTTACTAGACCAGAATGCAGACTTGGACTGCGTAGGAACACGAAGAACCAGTCGAGAGGGAGAACCCTTCTTTCGCAGTTTCTGTGCAGATCTCTTTTACCGCCTTATGCAAAAAATTAGCCCAGTAGCCTTGCCCTCAGGTGTTCGTGATTTTCGCATGATGAGAAGGTCTGTAGTCGATGCCATTTTAAGCTTGACCGAGTCCAATCGTTTTTCTAAAGGACTTTTTGCCTGGGTCGGCTTTAAAACCCACTATCTGGACTATCCAAATGTCGAAAGGAAGGCTGGCAAGACCAGTTGGAGTTTTAGGCAACTCTTTTTCTACTCTATTGAAGGGATTGTTAACTTTTCAGATTTTCCCTTGATTATCGCCTTTGCGGCTGGTCTCCTATCTTGTTTCATTTCTCTGCTGATGACCTTTTTTGTTGTGGTTCGGACCCTCATTTTGGGCAATCCGACATCGGGTTGGACCTCTCTGATGGCTGTCATTCTCTTTCTTGGAGGCATTCAACTCTTGACCATTGGGATTCTCGGCAAGTATATCAGTAAGATTTATTTAGAGACTAAAAAAAGACCACTTTATCTTATCAAAGAAAAAAGTGACCTTCCTGATTTTACAGAAAAAAATAAAGTGAAAAGACTATAATTTTACATGGAAATGTGCTAAACTAGAGGGAGTGGATTATCGCCATTGATTTAGGCTTCCTGGTTTCCAATCAGGGCGCGAGTTGGGCAATTTTTAACAGCCTCTAAGACATCCTGACTAGGAGAAATTTCTTTTTCTAGTTGGTCAGGGTCATCGTAAAAACGCACGATTCCATTATCGTGATAATCAAATAAATCAGAATAAGTTTGGCAAAGCCCACAGGCGATACATCGTTCAGGTATAAGTGTGATTTTCATGTTCATATTTATATTGTAATAAGAAAAGTAAAAAAAAACAAGGAGTAAGGTATGGCAAAAGAACCGTGGCAAGAAGATATCTATGATCAAGAAGAATCAAGAGCAGAGCGTCGGCATCGAAACCACGGAGGGGCTGATAGGATGGCTAATCGTATTTTGACGATCTTAGCTAGTATTTTCTTTGTAATTGTGGTGGTGATGGTCATCGTTCTTATCTATCTATCATCGGGTGGGAGTAATCGCACGGCAGCCTTGAAAGATTTTCATGATTCAGATGCAAGTGTAGTACAAGTCTCATCTTCAAGCAGTTCCCAGCCTGAGCAGAGTTCAGAGCCAGAATCTACTTCTAGTAGTTCAGAAGAAGCTGCTAATCCTGAAGGAACGATTAAAGTTCTCGCAGGAGAAGGGGAAGCAGCTATTGCCGCTCGTGCAGGAATCTCGATTGCTCAGTTAGAGGCCTTGAATCCTGGGCACATGGCTACAGGGTCTTGGTTTGCTAATCCAGGTGATGTTATAAAAATAAAATAGGAGCCGATATGAAAACAATTCAAATTGCTATTGACGGTCCTGCTTCCAGTGGTAAGAGTACGGTCGCAAAGATTATTGCTAAGGATTTTGGTTATACTTACCTAGATACAGGTGCCATGTATCGTGCGGCGACCTATATGGCTCTCCAAAACCAGTTAGGAGTAGAAGAGGTTGAAGCACTTCTATCCTTGTTGGACCAGCATCCAATCAGCTTTGGACGTTCAGAAACTGGAGACCAGCTTGTTTTTGTAGGAGATGTGGATATTACCCATCCTATCCGTGAAAATGAAGTAACCAATCATGTTTCTGCTATTGCAGCAATTCCTCAAGTACGTGAGAAACTAGTTTCCCTCCAACAAGAAATTGCCCAACAAGGCGGGATTGTCATGGATGGTCGCGATATTGGGACTGTTGTATTGCCACAAGCAGAATTAAAAATTTTCCTAGTAGCTTCTGTTGATGAGAGAGCAGAGCGTCGTTACAAGGAAAATATTGCCAAGGGAATTGAAACAGACCTTGAAACCCTAAAAGAGGAAATTGCTGCGCGTGACTACAAGGATAGTCATCGTGAGACTTCACCTCTCAAACAAGCAGAGGATGCTGTCTACCTTGATACAACAGGTTTGAACATTCAAGAAGTAGTTGAAAAAATCAAAGCAGAAGCTGAAAAAAGAATGTAAATGTAGAAAAGCCGATAGATGGATATCGGTTTTTTTCTAAATTTGTCAAAATGCTGATTTTAGGGTATAATAGTTGCTGTTCGAGAAATTTTGATTTTCAAAGAATAGTGAATGATGATAAGGAGAAACCATGAACAACCTACCAAATTGCCCACAATGTAACTCAGAGTATGTCTACGAAGACGGTACCCTACTGGTTTGCCCAGAGTGTGCTCATGAGTGGAATCCTGCTGAAGTTGCAGAAGTAGAAGAAGGTCTTGTCGCTATCGATGCCAACGGAAATAAATTGGCTGACGGTGATACTGTTACCCTCATCAAGGACTTGAAAGTAAAAGGTGCGCCAAAAGATTTGAAACAAGGGACGCGCGTGAAAAATATCCGCATCGTAGAAGGCGACCACAATATCGACTGTAAGATTGATGGCTTCGGTGCCATGAAACTCAAATCAGAGTTTGTGAAGAAGATTTAAGTATGTCAAAACACTATAAATTTGTATTTTATAGCCGTATCTTCTTGTTTCTAGCGGCTTTTACGGGAGTTTACCTTGAAATTACCAAGCATGGTGGTTTTGGGATGCTTCTCTATTACACGGTTTTGTCCAACCTCTTGGTAACTATTTTTACCCTCTATCTTCTAAAGGTTATGAGCCGTGTAGGTGAAAACTGGCAAAGACCAAGTCTCTTACGCTTAAAAGGTGGGGTCACCATGAGTATCATGATTACCTGTGTGATTTACCATTTCCTATTAGCGCCTATTGCGACTAATTTCTATACTCTGGAAAATTTCCTTTGCCACTATATCGTTCCCCTTTGGTTTTTAGCAGATACCCTCTTTTTTGATAAACAGGGTCAATACAAGATTTGGGATCCAGTTGTGTGGACGATTTTACCCTTGCTGTATATGATTTTTGCTCTTTTTAATGGCTTGGTTTTAAAACTCAATATTCCAAATGCCAAGGATAATCCTTTCCCTTACTTCTTTTTGAATGTGAACAAGGGTTGGGATGTCGTATTCAAGTGGTGTCTGATTATCTTTGTTGCCTATATGGTGGCAGGATTTATCTTCTACTTTATTAAGCAAATCAAGAAAAAGTCATCCTAAGACACAAGGGATTCATTTTCGAGTTTAAGAAGGAGTCTATACACTAAAGAGGCTTCTTCTTTTCTTGCTTTTTTGACAACTATCAAAAGAGACAGAAGATTAAGAGAAATATAGAAAGAGATTTCATGAAACAATTTTTAGAACGGGCCAGTATTTTGGCTCTCTCACTCGTTTTGATTACATCCTTTTCCATCTCGAGTGCCCTGCCAGCCATGTTTGACTATTATCAAGGTTATCCTAAGGAACAAATTGAGCTCTTGGCGAGCTTGCCTTCCTTTGGGATCATGATGATGTTACTACTAAATGGTTTCTTAGAAAAAATATTTCCTGAGCGATTACAGATTAGTTTGGGATTGTTGATTTTATCACTGAGTGGAACAGCACCCTTTTGGTATCAAGCCTATCCCTTTGTCTTTGGAACTCGGATTCTTTTTGGTTTGGGTCTCGGGATGATCAATGCCAAGGCCATTTCCATTATCAGTGAACGTTATCAAGGAAAAACACGAATTCAGATGCTAGGGTTACGCGGTTCTGCAGAGGTCGTTGGAGCTTCTCTCATTACCTTGGCAGTCGGTCAGTTGTTGGCCTTCGGTTGGACAGCTACCTTCCTAGCTTATAGTGCTGGATTTTTGGTGCTGACCCTTTATCTGCTCTTTGTCCCTTATGGAAAAGAAAAGAAAGAAGTCAAGAAAAAAGCGAAGGAAGCAAGTCGCTTAACTCGAGAAATGAAAGGCTTGATTTTTACCCTAGCTATTGAAGCGGCAGTTGTAGTTTGTACCAACACGGCTATTACTATCCGTATTCCAAGTTTGATGGTGGAAAGAGGACTTGGAGATGCCCAGTTATCTAGTTTTGTTCTTAGTGTCATGCAGTTAATCGGGATTGTGGCTGGTGTGAGTTTTTCTTTCTTGATTTCTATCTTTAAAGAGAAACTGCTCCTCTGGTCTGGTATTACCTTCGGCTTAGGTCAAATTGTAATTGCTTTGTCTCCATCCTTGTGGGTGGTAGTGGCAGGAAGTATTCTGGCTGGTTTTGCTTACAGTGTAGCCTTGACGACGGTCTTTCAACTTGTCTCTGAACGAATTCCAGCTAAACTCCTCAATCAAGCAACTTCATTTGCAGTTTTAGGCTGTAGTTTCGGAGCCTTTACGACCCCATTTGTTCTAGGTGCAATTGGGTTACTAACTCACAATGGTATGTTGGTCTTTGCCATTTTAGGCTCATGGTTGATTGTAACCTCTATCTTTGTCATGTACCTACTTCAAAAGAGAGCTTAGGATTGGTTTCCTAAGTTTTTCTTTTTGTGAATTTTGTACCCAGACAATTATAGATTTTATACCTTGTTACTAGACTAATTTCTTGATAAAATAGAAGTTATGACGAGATATAAAGCAACTATTTCCTATGATGGTTACGCCTTTGCTGGTTTTCAGCGCCAGCCTCATGCTCGGAGCGTTCAGGAAGAAATTGAAAAAACCTTGACGAGACTCAATAAAGGGCAAGCCATTACTGTTCACGGTGCTGGTAGGACTGATAGTGGGGTTCATGCTTTGGGACAGGTGCTTCATTTTGACCTACCTTATCAGATGGATGAGGAGAAGCTCCGTTTTGCTTTGGACACCCAGTCTCCTGAAGATATCGATGTGATTTCAATTGAGCTTGTGGCAGATGATTTTCATTGCCGTTATGCCAAGCACAGTAAGACCTATGAGTTTATCGTGGATAGGGGCCGTCCCAAAAATCCCATGCGCCGTCACTATGCCACTCACTTTCCCTACCCACTCGATGTGGAACGCATGCAGATTGCAATCAAAAAGCTAGAAGGAACCCATGATTTTACCGGTTTTACAGCCTCTGGGACTAGTGTAGAGGATAAGGTTCGCACCATCACAGAAGCTAGTCTCAGGGTTGATGAGACAGGCCAGTTTTTGACCTTTACCTTTTCAGGAAATGGTTTCTTGTATAAGCAGATTCGCAATATGGTGGGGACACTGCTCAAAATCGGCAACAACCGTATGCCAGTAGAGCGGATTGATCTCATCTTGGAGAAGAAGGACAGGCAGCTTGCAGGTCCCACTGCAGCACCAAATGGTTTATATTTAAAGGAGATTCGTTATGAAGAATAATCGTATTTTAGCACTTTCTGGAAATGATATTTTTAGTGGTGGTGGTTTGTCCGCGGATTTGGCTACCTATACCTTGAACGGCTTGCATGGCTTTGTAGCAGTGACTTGTTTGACAGCCTTGACAGAAAAAGGATTTGAAGTCTTTCCAACTGATGATACCATTTTTCAACATGAATTAGATAGCTTGCGTGATGTGGAATTTGCAGGGATTAAGATTGGTCTTCTACCAACTGTCAGTGTGGCTGAGAAGACCTTGGACTTTATCAAGCAACGCCCAGGAGTGCCTGTGGTTCTGGATCCTGTCTTGGTCTGCAAGGAAACGCACGACGTAGCAGTTAGTGAACTCTGTCAAGAATTGATTCGCTTTTTCCCTCATGTCAGAGTGATTACGCCTAATCTTCCTGAAGCAGAATTACTAGCAGATCAAGAGATTAAAACCCTTGAAGACATGAAAACTGCAGCGCAGAAATTACATGACTTAGGAGCGCCAGCAGTCATTATCAAGGGGGGCAGTCGCCTTAGTCAGGACAAGGCTGTAGATGTCTTTTATGATGGACAAACCTTTACAGTCCTAGAAAATCCCGTTATTCAAGGGCAAAATGCTGGCGCAGGTTGTACCTTTGCCTCAAGCATTGCAAGTCACTTGGTTAAAGGTGATGAACTTTTGCCAGCAGTAGAAAGCTCTAAGGCTTTCGTTTATCGTGCTATTGCACAAGCAGATCAGTATGGAGTAAGACAATATGAAGCAAACCAAAACAACTAAAATCGCCCTTGTATCCCTATTAACCGCCCTCTCTGTGGTTCTAGGTTATTTCTTAAAAATCCCGACACCGACAGGCATTCTAACTCTTTTAGATGCGGGTGTCTTCTTTGCGGCCTTTTACTTTGGTAGTCGTGAAGGGGCTGTAGTCGGAGGACTAGCAGGTTTCTTGATTGACCTCTTATCAGGCTACCCTCAGTGGATGTTCTTTAGCTTGGTCAACCATGGCTTGCAGGGATTTTTTGCAGGATTTAAAGGAAAAACTCAGTGGTTAGGCCTCGTTTTGGCAACTATTGTTATGGTTGGGGGTTACGCCTTGGGTTCTACTTTGATGAATGGCTGGGCAGCAGCCCTACCAGAGATCCTACCAAATTTCATGCAAAATATGGTAGGGATGATTGTAGGATTTATCCTTAGTCAAAGTATTAAGAAGATTAAGTAAAGAGGATGTGGAGAAAGTCCTAAAAATCAGAAAAAACGCATAGTATCAGGTGTTGAAACCTTGATACTATGCGTTTTATTGTGGGAAGATTTTATACTCTTCAAAAATCTCTTCAAACCGCGTCAACGTCGCCTTGTCGTAGATATGGTTACTGACTTCGTCAGTTCTATCCACAACCTCAAAACAGTGTTTTGAGCTGACTTCATCAGTCTTATCTACAACCTCAAAACAGTGTTTTGAGCAACCTGCGGCTAGTTTCCTAGTTTGCTCTTTGATTTTCATTGAGTATTAGATGAATATTAATCAAAATAAAGCAAGTCTTTGCTGGTGCTTGTAAAGAGGTCAAAGCCATCCTTGGTAACAACACCGCAGTCTTCGATACGGACACCGACTTTACCAGGGATATAGATACCTGGTTCAACAGAGAAGCACATGCCTTCTTCGATAACCAAGTCATTTCCTTCCATGATAGAAGGGAATTCGTGGACATCCATACCGATACCGTGACCGAGACGGTGGTTGAAGTACTCGCCGTAACCAGCTTTTTCGATGACCTCACGGGCAGCGCGATCCACTTCATGGGCAGTCACCCCTGGCTTGATAAAGTTAAGAGCAGCTTGTTGGGCTTCAAGAGTCAAGTTGTAAATGTCTTTCTTGAATTGGTCAGGTTTGCCGACTGCGACTGTACGAGTCATATCTGACGCATAGCCGTTGACCAGAACACCCAGGTCAAAGAGGAGAAGAGCATCATTTTCAACCTTGTTTGCTGCTGGAATACCGTGTGGATTTGCAGCATTATCACCTGTCAAGACCATGGTGTCAAAGCTCATTTCATAGCCTTCACGTTTCATGGCAAAGTCAATTTGGGCAATAATATCTGTCTCAGTTTTATCAAGAGAAATATTATCAAAACCAACCTTAACAGCCTTGTCCGCATAGAGACCTGCAACCATCATTTTTTGCACTTCGTCAGCTGATTTGATGAGGCGCATGCGTTGGATACGAGGAGTGAGATTGTCAAACTCAGCAGTTTCAAAAACTGTTTTCAAGCCATGGTATTTGGTCAAGATGAGATTGTCAAACTCAACAGCTACACGTTTGAAACCAAGCTGTGGAAGAGCATGTTTCATTTTTTGCCATGGATTTTCAGAATCCACATAGCCTACAACTGGGAAAGAGACAGTGCTACTTGCACGCTCAACCTCAAGGGCTGGGACAAAGAGGAGGGGTTCCTGATCCGCTAGGACAAAAAGGAACATTTGACGTTCATGGGGATCACTGTAAAAGCCAGTGAGGTAATTGATTGTGACGGGGTCAGATACGACAGCGACGTCTAGTTTTTCTGATTCAAGATATGTTACGATTTGTTGTAATTTAGACATATGCTACCTTCTTTCTACCCCTCTATTTTGGCAAAAAAAGAGAGAAAATGCAAGGGAGAAGGGTAAAAGAAAAGACAAAAAGAACTCCGACAAGATAACGGAGTTCTTTGATATCATTTTCCTTTGTTTAAGAAAAGTCAGCTTTGCTTTTGACGTCGCTGTATTCTTCAGCGATTTCTTGGCTGAGAATGTCCTCATAGGCAGGGAGTTGGATGTCCTGACCATATTTCTTCTTGAGGGCAGTAGTGACTAGGCGATAAGCTAGATTGGCATTACGAGAGAGGATAGGCCCGTGGAAGTAGGAACCAAAGACATTCTTATAATGAACCCCTTCGCCGACTTTTTCTTCGTTATTTCCATTTCCATAGACAACCTGTCCCAGTGGTTTTTGGTCATTTGAGAGGAAGGTACGACCCTGGTGATTTTCAAAGCCATAGTAGGTTTCATTGAAATCTTCATTGTGAATCTTGATGTCACCGATAAAACGGTTATTGGTCTGGTTGAGCGTGTAGTGGCCCATGACCCCTAGCCCTTCGATGCGTTTGCCTGAAGCTTCAACATAATATTGCCCCAATAGTTGGAAACCACCACAGATAGCCAGAACTACACCGTCGTTTTGGATGTAGTTGTCAATGCTTTCTTTTTTGGCAGGTAGGTCGTCTGCAATAATACTTTGTTCAAAGTCTTGACCGCCACCGAAAAAGGCAATGTCGTAGTGATTTTCATCAAAGTCATCATGGAGAGAAACGATGTCAACCGTCACATGGGCTCCCAGCTTTTCAGCCACATACTTGAGCATGAGGATGTTTCCATTGTCCCCGTAGGTATTCATGAGGTTACCGTAGAGGTGGGCAATGTTGAGCTGATAGGGGTAATTGCCAGCTTTTGAGGAAAGTGAAGTATAAACCATTAGTTCATCTCCTTTCTAACAATCTGACGACTAGCCAGCAGTTCGCGAAATTCCAGCATAGCAGTATAGGTAGCTAGGATATAGGCATGCTTGCAGTCTTGGTTTTCAATTGTTTTAAGAACTTGCTCCAGACTACTTGTTTCAGTGATTTTATCAGCTGGATAGCCTGTCACTCGGAGTCGACGTGCGATTTCAGAATGGCGAACACCACCAGCGTTGATTTCGGGAATGTCCATCTCAGTGATTTGTTCAAAATCAGCATCCCAGATCCAGCTAGTATCAATTCCATCTGCATAGTTGGCATTTAGGAAGACAGATAGGCTAAATGGATAAGGTGCTAGTTTAATCATCTCGATAGCTTGGGTTGCACCGACTGGATTTTTAATCAAGACGAGGGTACATTCCTTGTCACCGATATGGAAGGTTTCTTGGCGTCCAAAGACTGCACGGCTCTTATCAAATCCCTGCTTGATGAGTTGTGAATCTGCACCAAGGAAACGGGCGATAGCAACCGCAGCTAGGGCGTTGTAGATATTGTAAAGACCACCGATTTGAATACCGTATTCTTGACCGTCAATGACAAAGCGTGAGCGATTGTTGGTCAACTCAACCAAGTCTGTCAAGCGATAGTCCAGATCAGGACGTTTACATCCACAGCCTTCACAGATATAGGCACCCAAATTTGCATAGGTATTATGCTCATATTTGAGGATTCCTTGGCAGTCAGGACAGAGAATCCCTTCGGTATTGTAGTGAGCCAGCTGGGCTGGACCTTTCTCCAAGTCAAAACCAAAATACTCTACAGGATTTGGAATAGCTGGTTTGTAGAAAAGTGGACTGTCTCCATTAAGGAGAACAGTAGCCGTAGGCACCTTACGAATAGCGTCCAAAATCATCTTGTAAGTTGTGTAAATCTCACCATAGCGATCCATCTGGTCACGGAAGATATTAGTGATGACGAAGAGACTTGGCTGGATGTAGTCACAGATACGAGATAGGCTGGCTTCATCAATTTCTAAGACGGCAATATTTTTTCCAGTTTTAGACGATTTGGCAGTCAGGAAAGTTGTTGCAATCCCTGTAATCATATTGGCACCGCTTGGGTTGGTCAGAACTTGACCATAAACTTCTTTTAAAATGCCAACAGTGAGGGCAGTTGTCAGGGTTTTTCCATTTGTTCCAGTGACCACGACAATCTCGTAGTTCTTAGCTAGGTTTTGTAAAATATCTTTATCAAATTGAAGGGCAAGTTTTCCTGGGAGCGTACTTCCACGGCCAAGACGGCTTAAAACGAAGTGGGAAGAGCGCCCAGCAATAAGGCCCAAAGTAGTTTTTAAGTTCATGTTTCTATTATATCACAAAAGAGTGAAAAGACAGATTTGGTGTTTCGCAGAAGCAAAAACAGCCCAAAGAGGGCTGTTCGATACGATCAAATCTCAACTTAAATCGCAAACAAGTCATTCAAGTTCTCAGCCAAGGTTGGGTGAGTGAAGATTTGTTTTGTGAAGTAAGTATAAGGAATCTTGTTGTCCATAGCAACAGTAATGATGTTGATGATTTCTTGAGAACCTTCTGAGAAGATGCTTGCTCCAAGAATTTCTTTTGTTTCAGTATTCACAACAGCTTTGAAAGCTCCGCGAAGGTCTCCATTTACGTGACCACGAGGCATGGCTGCAACAGGGATTTCTTTCACTGCGTATGGAAGTTTCAAATCAGCTGCTTGGCTTTCAGTTAAACCAACTTGTGAAAGGGCAGGTGTGATAAACATGGTGTTTGGTACATTGAGACGGTCTTCAAGAGTGTAGCTGCCATCTCCAGCAAGGTAGCTGTAGACAACACGGAAGTCATCAAGTGAAATGTAAGTAAATTGAAGGCCACCGTTGACATCTCCAACTGCAAAGACACCAGGAACGTTTGTTTGACAGTGTTTGTCTACTTTAATAGCGCCACGTTCAGTTAGTTCAATATCTGTATTTTCAAGTTGAAGTGGTTCTACATTTGGTTTGCGTCCAGTTGCGTAGAGAAGGGCATCGAAACGGTAAGTTTCGTTTTCAGTCACGACAAGGACTTGGTCACCGTCGTTTTTGATTTCAGTAGTATGGATATTTTGAAGCAATTCAATACCGTCTTCTTCCATATATTGTTTAGCAAGAGCTGCGATGGAAGGTTCTGCACGAGGTAGGAAAGTATCCAAGGCATCTAGGACTGTGACCTTGCTTCCAAGTTTGTTGTAAAGGCCAGCAAATTCAAGACCGATATTTCCGCCACCAAGGACTCCAAGTTTTTCAGGCAACTTGTCCAAGTTTTGGATCCCTGTTGAGTCAAAGACGTTTTTGCTTGTAGCAAGTCCAGGGATTGGCAAGACGTTTGAAACAGCACCAGTGTTGATGACGATTGTTTCAGCAGTCAGTTCTTTCTTTTCATCACCAGCTTGGATTTCGATGACTTTATTTGAAAGGAAGTGAGCTTCCGCATCAAAGATATCCACGCCTGTACCAGCAACAGTCGCATAGTTTTTACCGTTGAGGCGACCAGTGATAGTATTTTTGGTAGCAATGACTTCTTCAAAAGACAAGCCCTTCTCAGCAGCAACTAGCAAAGTCTTAGTTGGGATACAACCGATGTTGATACAAGTTCCACCGTACATAGCTTTGCTACGTTCAACGAGGGCAACTTTTTTGCCAGCTGAAGCCAATTTACCAGCTAGTGTTTTACCAGCCTTACCAAATCCGATAACGATTAAATCATAAGTTAACATTTAGAGTTCCTCCTATTCGAATTACATTCTAGCACAAGAAAAAAACTTTTGCACAATTCTGCTACGAAAAAGACAGAAAAAAATAAAAACGCTTTCCAGACAAAAAGCTAGTAATTTTTTGACAAGCTTGATAAACTAAAATCCTATCTATTTTTATATAAGATAGAATAAATGTTCGAAAATAGGAGGTTTTATGAAATCGAATCGTTATATTATTGCCTTTGCTGGGGTCATTTTACACTTAATGCTGGGTTCGACTTATGCTTGGAGTGTTTATCGTAACCCTATTATTGAAAAAACGGGATGGGATCAGGCTTCTGTTGCCTTTGCCTTTAGTCTAGCAATCTTTTGTTTAGGCTTATCGGCTGCATTTATGGGGCGTTTGGTAGAAAAATTTGGTCCGAGAGTCATGGGGAGTCTATCTGCTTTTCTATACGCAGGTGGAAATATCTTAACAGGATTTGCAATAGACCGTCAGGAACTGTGGTTGTTGTATCTGGCTTACGGCATTTTAGGTGGGCTTGGTTTGGGAGCAGGCTATATTACCCCTGTGTCAACGATTATAAAATGGTTTCCTGATAAACGTGGTCTCGCAACAGGTTTAGCGATTATGGGGTTTGGTTTTGCTTCTTTATTGACTAGTCCCATAGCGCAACATCTCATCGCAGGGATAGGGCTTGTAGAAACTTTTTATATTTTAGGTGCAAGTTACTTTATTATCATGCTCCTAGCTTCACAATTCATTAAGCGTCCAAATGAGCAAGAGCTTGCAATTTTATCTGCTTCAGGGAAAGAAAAAACAGCCTCTTTGACGCAAGGAATGGCTGCAAATCAGGCTCTGAAAAGCAATCGGTTTTATATACTTTGGATTATTTTCTTTATCAACATAGCTTGTGGTTTAGGCTTAATTTCAGCGGCATCGCCAATGGCACAGGAGATGGCTGGCTTGTCTACAAGTCATGCAGCAGTAATGGTGGGCGTTTTAGGGATTTTCAATGGATTTGGTCGCTTGCTCTGGGCGAGCTTATCTGACTATATCGGTCGCCCCCTAACCTTTAGTATATTACTGCTTGTCAATCTTTTCTTTTCTCTCTCACTTTGGCTCTTTACAGATTCCGTTTTATTTGTAGTCGCTATGTCTATTTTGATGACTTGCTATGGAGCTGGTTTTTCATTGATTCCAGCTTATCTCAGTGATATTTTTGGAACCAAGGAATTGGCCGCTCTGCATGGTTATATTTTAACAGCTTGGGCAATGGCTGGTTTAGCAGGACCTATTTTATTAGCAGAGACTTATAAAATGGCTCATTCTTACACACAAACCTTGTTCGTTTTTATCATTTTATATAGTATCGCCTTGGCTTTGTCTTATTATCTAGGTCGTTCCATCAAAAAGGAAAGCCAAAAACCGCTTACATGATTTTCTAGAGAAATTAGGCTATCTTTTGCTCTGGTCTTGTGTTATACTAGATGGGTTGCAAAGAAAACAGTACTTTTCTTTTGTGGAAAAGAAGCAACACGATTTTGTATCCAGTATATGAAAATACGTCATAAAAAGAAAAGTATACACTAAGCCCTATAGGGTGGCTTCGCACCACCTTTAGAAAGAAGAATAACGTGAAATTTAATGAATTAAACTTGTCTGCTGATTTGCTAGCAGAGATTGAAAAAGCTGGTTTTGTAGAAGCCAGTCCGATCCAAGAACAAACCATTCCTTTGGCCCTTGAAGGCAAGGACGTTATCGGTCAAGCTCAGACTGGTACAGGAAAAACTGCAGCTTTTGGCTTGCCTACTCTTGAAAAAATCCGTACAGAAGAAGCGACCATCCAAGCCTTGGTCATCGCTCCAACTCGTGAACTCGCTGTCCAAAGTCAAGAAGAACTATTCCGCTTTGGTCGTAGTAAGGGAGTCAAAGTTCGCTCAGTATATGGCGGATCAAGCATTGAAAAACAAATTAAGGCTCTTAAATCTGGTGCCCATATCGTGGTGGGAACACCTGGTCGTCTCTTGGACTTGATTAAACGCAAGGCCTTGAAATTACAAGATATTGAAACTCTCATCCTTGACGAAGCAGATGAAATGCTCAACATGGGCTTCCTTGAAGATATCGAAGCCATCATTTCTCGTGTTCCTGAAAACCGTCAAACCTTACTTTTCTCAGCAACTATGCCAGATGCTATCAAACGTATCGGTGTTCAGTTTATGAAAGAACCTGAGCATGTGAAGATTGCGGCTAAGGAATTGACAACAGAATTGGTTGACCAGTACTATATCCGAGTTAAGGAACAAGAAAAATTTGATACCATGACTCGTCTTATGGATGTGGAACAACCAGAACTTGCTATCGTATTTGGTCGTACTAAACGCCGTGTAGATGAATTGACTCGTGGTCTTAAAATCCGTGGTTTCCGTGCCGAAGGAATTCATGGTGACCTGGACCAAAACAAACGTCTGCGTGTCCTTCGTGACTTTAAAAATGGCAATCTTGATGTTTTGGTTGCGACAGACGTTGCTGCGCGTGGTTTGGATATTTCAGGTGTGACTCATGTCTATAACTACGATATTCCACAAGATCCTGAAAGTTATGTTCACCGTATTGGTCGTACAGGTCGTGCTGGTAAGTCAGGTCAGTCTATTACTTTCGTATCACCAAATGAAATGGGTTACCTCCAAATCATTGAAAACTTGACTAAGAAACGCATGAAAGGTCTCAAACCTGCAAGTGCAGAAGAAGCCTTCCAAGCTAAAAAGCAAGTAGCTCTTAAGAAAATCGAACGTGATTTTGCAGATGAAACCATTCGTGCCAACTTTGAGAAATTTGGCAAGGATGCTCGTAAACTAGCTGCCGAATTTACTCCAGAAGAATTGGCAATGTATATTTTGAGTCTGACTGTTCAAGACCCAGATAGCCTTCCAGAAGTGGAGATTGCGCGTGAAAAACCACTGCCATTTAAACCATCCGGTAATGGCTTCGGTGGTAAAGCTAAGGGAGGTCGTCGTGGAGATGACCGTCGTGATAATCGCCGTGGAGACAACCGTCGTGGTGGCCGCCGTGATGATTTCAAAAAAGGAAGTCGTGGCAACGATCGTTTTGATAAGGAAAAACGTTACCGTAAGGATAATAAAAAACCACGCACTACTTCAAGCGAAAAGCAAACAGGCTTTGTTATTCGTAACAAGGGCGATAAATAGGAAAAAGCGGTTCAAAATGAATCGCTTTTTTATATAAGGAGACCGAATGTGAAAAAAGATAAATAAAATTGTTGTATTATCTTTTTATAATGTTATGATACACAAAAACAGGCAACTTGTCAATAGAAAAGGAACAATTTAATTAAAAATATTCTGGTTTTTAAAAATGGTAAATTCCCAAACTAAGTTCCACCGCTAGTAGAAGTGGAAGTTAATCTGATAAAAATTGTAAAAACCAGTGGAAATCCATGTCAGGGTAAGTTCCACTGGTTTTACTAATGCTTGATTT